>JAFGOM010000084.1 GCA_016926505.1 Methanospirillaceae archaeon | reverse complement strand
TTTGATTCAGAAGAGAAAGAGGATTATATCACGGTCTGCCAGGAGACAGAGGAAGCAGCATTCTCCGGCACCCCCCGCAGCGGAGTCTCTCCCCTCACCGTTCAGTTCACTGATGAGTCTACCGGCAGCCCACAGAGCTGGTCCTGGACCTTTGGAGACGGTGAAACCTCAACAGAACAGTGCCCGTCCCATACCTTTGATACCATCGGAACCTACACCGTGAATCTGACCGCAGGATTTGCCGGCGGGTCCTTTGATTCAGAAGAGAAGGTGAATTATATCACCGTTACTGATGTTCCGCCAACACCCCCGCAGGCAGTATTCTCAGGGACGCCCACATCAGGCCCGGCACCACTCTCGGTAGTCTTTATCGATGAGAGCACCGGTGGTCCGACGAGCTGGATATGGAGTTTTGGTGACGGCACATCCTCTCGCATGCAAAACCCGGTCCATACGTATACGAATACAGGAGACTATACGGTCTGGCTCCGTGCCCAGTATCCTGACGAGACCAGCAGTTCTCTCGAACGTGCTGATTATATCCGGGTATCAGATGGCCCGACCCCCACACCGACACCAACCCCTACCCCGACTCCGACCCCCACGCCCACACCTGAACCTTTAGAAGCACAGTTTACGGCAGAACCCCTGCAGGGACAACCCCCTCTCTCTGTTGCATTCACTGACACCTCAACCGGTTCACCGACGAGTTTCTCCTGGAACTTTGGTGACGGATCGAGTTCAACAGATCAGAGTCCGGTCCACACCTACGACGGAATCGGCCTGTATTCAGTTACCCTGCAGGTTGCAAAGGAAGGAGCAAGTGCTGTGACCCGCAAGCCATCACTCATTGCGGTAACCACACAGGATAAGAGCGGATTGGGACTTCTTATCGTGAGTTCGGATCCTGCCGGTGCAACCGTGTACCTGCAGGGACTGGAGCGGGGAACAACCCCGGTAACGATAGAGAAGTTATTTCCCGGCCCCTATACCCTGAAAATCACAAAAGACGGATACACCGATTACACTGATGCGGTGTATGTTCGAAACGCCATACCAACAGTAGTCTCTGCTACCTTGTCACCGGTTGCAGGATCGGTTGGTGGATCATCGCAGGGGGGAACCCTTGTGGTCTCATCCCTGCCGGAAGTTGTACTCTGAATCTTTTTTTCCCATTTTTTCCCCATTCTTCCCTCTTTTCTCCTGATACAAAAGAGTTTTGAGGGATGCGATGTGGGGTGCTCCAAAGAAGAGGATTGATATTCGGTTATCATAAGGGATGGTTTTTAGGTCCTCCCATACGTGTCATCATACCGCTCGATATCATCCTCTTCAAGGTACTCTCCTATCTGCACCTCGATGACTTCGAGTGGCAGTATCCCGGAATTTCCGAGCCGGTGACGGGTTCCTGCCTTGACAAAGGTGCTCTCACCTGCACCGATACACAGCGTCTCATCCCCAAGGGTCACATCTGCCATACCCCGCACAACGATCCAGTGCTCACTCCGGTGCCGGTGCATCTGCAGAGATAACTGCTCTCCCGGACGGACGGTTATCCGTTTTATTCTGAAGTTATTGCACCGCTCAAGTTCGGTATAGCCCCCCCAGGGACGGTACACATGACGGTGAATCTCGGTGATGGGATCTGATTTTTCTTTTAACTGTGAGACAAGACTCCCGACCCGCTCACTCTCATCCCGTTTGCAGACAAGGAGTGCATCCATGGTATCTACCACCACGAGATCAGAGACACCGATAAGAGCGGTCCGCTTATCTCCGGTATGCACATAGTTCCGGCTTGCATCAATGGCAGTAAATGTCCCGGCGTTCCCGTCTGCATCATGGAGGGCATGATCATACCATGCCTGGAACGTTCCCAGATCTGACCATCCGGCATTAAGCAGAACCACTGCTCCGCGTCCGGTCTTCTCCATGAGTCCATAATCCATGGAGATGGATCTGATGGCATAATAATCCGGATGAGGCGTTTTAAAAGCATCGGCAATATCAGGGGCATAGCGGTGCAGTTCTTCACAGAAAAGATCGGCATGAAAAGAAAAAATGCCGCTGTTCCAGAGATATCCCTTCTTAAGATACAAAATAGCAGTCTCCCTGTCCGGCTTTTCTTTGAATTCTGCAATAGTCATCCCGATACCGCAGGGTTCTCCCGGGGCAATATATCCGTACCCGGTATGGGGTGACCGGGGTTGTACCCCAAAGGTAACAAGGTACTGGTCGGTAAGGGAAAGAGCACCCGTGATTTCTGTGATGGCCTCCTCAGCAAGGGAGTGATCACTGGGAAAGACCACGATCTTTTTTGGTGAAGAACACCGAAGGACTTCACTGACCGCCCAGGTTATGGCAGGCAGGGTGTTTTTTCCAACCGGTTCCTTAAGAATATGAACGAGAGCAGGATCACACCCACAATCCCGTATCTGGTTGATAACGAGGAACTGGTGTAGTTCACTGGTAACAATATAGATATCGGCCGGTTCTGACAGTTTCAGTGCCCGGGTAAAAGTCTCCTGGAATAACGATTCTCTGTCTGCTATCTGTAAAAACTGCTTAGGATAGTTTGTTCGTGAGAGTGGCCACAGGCGGGTCCCGATACCTCCCGCAAGAATGACCGAGGTAATCGTGCTCATACGTGTAGTATCTGGTTTCTTCTCTTTCCATAAGTCAGTTTTGAATAATCCGGTTGCCGAATGCCGGGATTAGCAGGATCGAATAAAAAAACTGATTGGAGGTAAAAACCTGAAGAAAAATCTTAATTTCATTCCAGTGTCCTGTATACCGGTCGTAATCATTCCAATTGCATTGTTCATTATATGAGTATATCCGTATGCATATCAGATCAGAATGCTTATTAAATTAAACGGCAAAACAGTTGAAATACAGTTAAATTCAGAAAAAAACAAGAACCAGGTCCGCTGCACAATCAGGTAACGAAAACCCGGGGTTAATCACAGGTTTATTCATCGATGATTCTCTCATTTCAGATGCATCGCAAAACATCGTAAGGAGATTTATATGGCCGCTTATTTGCCAAAATATGGGCTGATCCTTTTTCTTCTGGGATCCCTCCTCATCAGCTGCGGATGTATCTCACCGGACGGCAGGAATGATGTTTTGACTCCGGTTCCCACTATCCCCGGTCCTTCGATCGCTGAGATTGAAGGTATCAATGTTGATGCCGGTTCGATGATCGTCTATGATTCTGCAGGCCGGCAGGTGGCGGTTCCCCGGTATATCTCTCATGTAATCTGCCTTGGTGAGGGATGTGTCAGCCTTCTTGTCATGTTAGATGCCCATGATCTGATAGCAGCGGTTGATAAACCGTTTCTTGCTCCCGGGAGCAGAGATACCAATGAATATCAGTCCCTGTATCCGGGGCTGTTCCGTCTTCCTGCAGTCTCCGATGAGTCAGGCGTACCGGATCTGGATCGTATCAGTATGCTCTCTCCCGCACCTGATGTCATCTTTTCGACTCACAGCATCAGAACCGATAATCCTGATGAATTGCAGGCCAAAACCGGTATCCCGGTGATAGTAACGAGTCCCGGCGATCTGAATATGAAAAAGGATGAGTTTGAGAACAGCCTGCGTCTCCTTGGGACGGTGCTGCAGAAAAGGAGTAGATCTGAAGCGGTAATTTTATTCTTCCGGACCCTGACCGGTAACCTGCAGGACAGAACCATCGTCCTTTCAAAAGACCTGAAAAAAACTGCATACGTGGGTGGCAGTTCATTCGGGTATACCCGGGACATTCTTGACACCACCCCGGGTTATCTGCCTTTTATTCTTGCGAGGATCGATCAGATTCCGTCTTCGATTGCGATTACAAGAGCAGAACTTGCCGATGACGGGAATACCGTGGTACACATCTCTCTTACTGATCTGGTAGCAGAGAAACCGGATGCTGTCTTTATCGATCTGGCAACGCTCAAAAATGCAGATAATGCGATAACAGAACTCCGAACCTATCCCACCTATACGAGGATATCTGCAATCAGTGACGGCTCGGTGTACGGGCTGTTTCCTTCACAGCACTATGGTTTTAATTACGGTTCTGTCATTGCAAATGCCTATTTCCTCGGAAAAATGATGTATCCTGACAAGTTTACCGATGTGAACCCGGAAAAGATGGCAGATGATATCTTTACCTTCCTGTATGGAGCACCTCTTTTTGAAGAGATGGATCAGTCATTGCAGGGATTTATATTTCAGAAGATACCGCTTGTATAGGGTCTTTCTGCACGATTCCCGGAAAAATCTCATGTCTCATTACTTTCAGGAATGTGTATCAGTCCGGCAGGAACCAACAGCCCCCTCCTGTTTTTTTTATATCTGATATAACATCTGGTAATTCCCGGTTTTACACAAGGCCGGGGGCATTCCAAATACTCTGATGGAGAGCATCCCGTTTGAGCAGATTCATTGCGTATCACGAAACAAGCTTCTATTTATTCTTTATCTTTCCGGTATTGTATCAGTGACCATAGAGTTTATTAGAATGTACGTTCTTTCATTCTTTACGAGCGATCCCGGAAAAATGAATGATATCAGTATTGTACGTTGATGACGAACCCAATCTCTTACGGGTAGTACAGATAATTCTTGAGCAGACCGGAGAGTTTCATGTAGATATCGCTGCCTCTGCACGGATAGCCCTTGATTCTATGGATATCAGGTCATATGATGTGATAATCTCTGATTACCAGATGCCCGACATGGACGGTATCGCATTTCTCAAAACGGTGCGAAACATGTACGGTGATATCCCGTTTATTATCTTTGCCGGGAGAGGCAGGGAAGAGATCGGTATCGAAGCCATCAATAACGGGGCAGATTCGTATCTCCAGAAAGGAGGCAATCCAAAAGCCGGGTTTGCTGAGCTGGTGTACCAGGTAAAACAGGCGGTCAGGAGAAAGGAGGCTGAACGTTCCTTTGTTCAATCACAGAAACAGCTTGCTGATATCATCGATTTCCTTCCTGATGCAACGTTTGCCATCGACCGTTCCGGTATCGTTATCGCATGGAACCGGGCTATCGAAGAGATGACCGGAGTATCGAAAAAAGATATGCTGGGTAAGGGTGATCATGCCTACGGAATCCCTTTCCATGGAGTAACCCGTCCTGTTTTGATTGATCTCATCGACGCTCCTCTGGAAGTCATTGCAGAGAATTATCACGATATCAGCCGGACAAAAACCTCAATTAGTGCCGAGACAACGATTTTTAAGCAGGGGGGAGAACCGATAACGGTTCTTGGCAAGGCCTGTCTGCTCTATGATGAGAAGGGTGAGATAACCGGGGCAATAGAGTCGGTACGCGATATCAGTTCCATAAAAAAGACAGAAGAGGAGCTCAAAAAAAGCAGGGAACAGTATCAGTCCATCGTCAATGACCAGACTGAGATGATTGTGCGTTTCTCTCCGGAGGGGATAATAACCTTTACGAACGAGGCTTTCCGTTTATTTTTTATCCCGATGCTCGATCATTCCGGGATAAAAGGAATGCATATACGGGATATTCTGCAGCTGGCAGAAGAAGGGGTTTCTGAGAATCTTCTCTCATTCCTCTCTCCTCAGTCTCCGATTTATGAGATTGAACAGGAAGATACTGGCAGGGACAATCAGTTGTACTGGCACCACTGGACCATCCGTGCATTATTTGATAAAACCGGACAGCTGGTAGAGTTTCAGGTGGTTGGCAGGGATATTACCCTGCAGAAACTGGCAGAAACTGCTCTTTTAGAGAGTGAATCACGGTTACGTTCCTTTATTGAGACAACCTGGGAATCAGTAATCCTTACCGATGAAGAGGGCATTGTTATTGAGTGGAACGCAGGCTCAGAACGCATCTTTGGGATCAGAAAAAAAGATGCAATCTGCAGGTACATCGGTGACATTCTCATCTCTCTGCTGCCTGAGGATCAGCGCCTGCCGGGAACAAAAAAAACACTGTACGAGAAGGTAGAGAGATCGTTTGCAACCGGGATTCCCATCTTTTCAGGGCAGAGGATCGTTGCGGCACAGCAGAGTGATGGCAGAAGGATCTCTATCCGGCAGGTGATATTCCCCATACATACTGACAAGGGATTCCGGTTTGGTTCGATTGCTCACGATATCACTGATGAGAAGGCGGCCCGGGATGCCCTGCATGAGAGTGAACAGAAGTTTTTCCGCCTTGCAAACCAGGCTCCTGACATGATCTTCCGCCGGTTACTTCCCGGCGGGGAATACGAGTATGTAAGCCCTGCATCGGTTGAGATTACCGGGTATGAACCTGAAGAATTCTATTGTGATCCCTTAATCCTCAATCATACGATTCATCCGGCATGGCGTGAGTACCTGCAAAGAGAGTACTCTGCCCTTATGGAAAACAGGGCCCCTCCTTATTATGAGTTCCAGATTATCCATCGGGATGGAAGTGTCAGGTGGGTGAACCAGAGAAACGTGGTGGTTGCAGATGAGGATGGCAGAGCCGTAGCTATTGAAGGAATTGTGACTGATGTCACGAGGCAGAAGAACTTCGAAGAGAGACTAAGAAGAAGTGAACAGCGGTTTTTGGCGGTCACGATGAATGCAGGATCCTTTGTCTGGGAGGTGGATACCGAAGGCCGGTACTGGTACTGCAGCCCTGCAGTCGAACATATCCTCGGATTCAGGCCTGATGAACTCGTGGGAAAAAAACACTTCTATGACCTCTTTGAACCATCAGTTCGTGATTTATTACAGGAGAAGGCTCTCTCTGTATTTCAGTCACAGCAGTCATTCCATGATTTTACCAATGTTAATCTGCACAAAGACGGGAAACCGGTTTATTTAAAAACGAGTGGAACTCCGATGTATGATGAGAACGGGTTGTTCTCCGGTTACTGTGGTGTTGATGAGGATATCACCCGTCACAAACAGACTGAAGATGCACTGAAGAGGAGCGAGGAGCGGTTCCGCGGAATGGCAGAACGATCATCAGACCTGATTGTAGTCCTCTCTGCTGATCTGATCATCTCATATGTCTCTCCCTCAGCTCTGACTATCACCGGGTATGATCCCGATGAATTAACCGGTCAGTCTATCGGTTTTTTTGCAGAGCAGGAACGGATTGATGCAAACACCGGTATTGCTGTTTTTGTGCAGGAACTGAAGAATGGTATCAGCATTGAGAACATGGATATCGTTATCACAAAAAAGAATGGTGATACTGCGTACCTGAATCTTCATGCAGTGCCCATATTATCAGACACTGTCTTTACCGGTGCACAGGTCTCAATGCGGGATGTTACCGAGAGAAAACGGGCTGAGATGGCGCTTCGCGAGAGTGAGGAGAAGTACCGGTTACTTGCTGATAATGTTCATGATGTCATATGGACTGCAGATCTTGACCTGAACATGATCTATATCTCCCCGTCGATCAGGATGCTTACCGGATTTCTACAGGAAGACGCGATACAGATGCCGGTCAGTGATATGATGACACCGCAGTCCTTCAATAAAGTAAGAGAAGGGTACGAGTTTCTCATACATGCTCTGAAGAATAAAGAGAACGTTTTATCAGAAAAAATCCTGGAAATTGAACTGTATCGGAAAGATGGTTCAACCGTCTGGGCCGAGCTTATCGCAAACATGGTTTTGGAGGGTACAAAACCTGTGGGATTTGTCGGGGTAACCCGGGATATCAGCAAACGCAGAGAAGCAGAGAATGCTCTCCGAAAAGTAAACCGGCAGCTGAACCTGTTATCTGGCATAACCCGGCATGATATCCTCAATCGGATTACCATAATCCTTGCCTATCTTGAGCTGGTCAGAAAACGATACCAGGATCCCGGGCTTACAGAGTATATCAATACGATTGAATCTACCACAGAAGTAATTCAGTCACAGATCGAGTTTACGCGAATTTATGATGGTCTTGGGATCCAGGATCCGGTATGGGTACAGCCGGAAACGATACTAAAGAAGCTCCCGGTTCCAGAGGATATATCCCTGCAGACAGATCTGCACAATGTCACTCTGTTTGCAGATCCCATGATAGAGAAGGTCTTTTTTAATCTGCTGGATAATACCATACGGCATGGAGGAACGGAGAGCCAAATCGTTGTCTCTTCATACCTTACAGGAGACAGCCTTGTCCTTGTCTGGGAAGATGACGGGCCAGGGATTATTGATCAGGATAAAGACAAGATATTTGAACATGGATTTGGGAAAAATAGCGGTTTCGGATTGTTTTTGGTTAAAGAGATCCTCTCTCTTACCGGGGTCACGATCAAAGAGACAGGAATGTTCGGGGCAGGTGCACGGTTCGAGATGCAGGTGCCGCAGGATGCATTCCGGATCGAAGAATAAAAAAATGGGAGTATGATGGCAATGGTTGCAGAAAAGGTTGCTGGTATCGGTAGTACCCATACCGTGCAGGATACAGAGAGGGAACTCATCTCTGTGCTCTATGTGGATGATGAACCCAACCTGTTAAAGGTGGTTGAGATCATTCTCGAAGAGACCGGTGAATTTGCAGTTGATACCGCAGCTTCAGCACGAACTGCTCTTGACTCCATGGATATCAGCTCCTACGATGTCATCATATCAGATTACCAGATGCCTGATATGGACGGGATAGAGTTCCTCAAGCATGTCAGGCGTGAGTATGGTACTATCCCGTTTATCATCTTTACCGGAAGGGGACGCGAAGAGGTAGTGATAGAGGCCATCAACAACGGTGCAGATTCGTATCTTCAGAAAGGAGGCAATCCAAAGGCACAGTTTGCCGAACTGGTTCATAGAATTAAACAGGCAGTCAGGGGAAGGAAGGCCGAACTCTCACTCTCTTCCCAAATCCGACAGTTCTCTGATATCATCGATTTCCTTCCTGATGCAACCTTTGCTATCGACCGGTCAGGCACGGTGACTGCCTGGAACAAGGCTATTGCAGAGATGACCGGAGTACCTGCCGGTGAGATCCTGAAAAAAGGTGACTATGCCTATGCAGAAGCCTTGTACGGCAAAAAAACACCGGTTCTTGTCGATCTGATTGATGCCCCTGATGAGATGATTCCTGATAGGTATCATGATATTGCAAAAACCCGTCAGACCATCACCGCATCTTCTGTTATTACCCATCATGCAAAAGGAACGATTCCGGTCTGTATCAGGGCAGCTCTCCTGCATAACGATGAAGGGGATGTAACCGGTGCAATCGAGTCGGTTTGTGAGATCCAAACAGATACACAGGAGGGTTTTACCAGAGCAGAGAAGATATCATTCAGTGATATTGCAGAATCCCTGCCTCTTGGTGTCTGTGAACTCAACCGGGATCTGCTGGTGACCTATGCAAACCGGAATGCACTCAACTCGTTACAGATATCTCCTGTGGATCTGAAAAGCGGTATTTCTTTCCTCTCCCTTATCGATATATCTCATCATTCAGATCTTCAGTCAATACGGGATACCCGGATCCCATCGGAACCTGCTAAACCCGGAGAGTATACGCTGGTACAAAGGGGCGGGAGCACCTTTCCCGCAATCCTAACCATCACACTCGTCTCCCATGACGGGGAGATCACGGGATTCAGAATCTTTTTTATCGATATCTCTCAACAAAAATGACAGAAACAGAAGAGACTGAATGTGAAGATAAATTCAAAACGGTCTTTTTTAACAGCCCGTATCCAATTACCCTGAACCGTGCATCAGACGGGAAAATTATTGCGGTCAATCCGGCATTTCTGACCGCAAGCGGGTATCGGGAGGACGAGGTTATCGGCAGAGATCCGGTAAAGCAGGGCCTCATTGACCGGGATACATTCAGAAAGGCGATGGATATAATCCGCAAAAAGGGAAAAATTGAGAGTATTCCGATGACAGTCACCGGGAAAGACGGCAGCAATATGCATATTCTTCTCTCTGCTATACCGGTCAGTTTCGGGAATGAACCAGCCATCATGACCATGACCGTTGACCTGACCCTTCAGAAGAATGTGGAGGATGTATTGCGTGAGTCTGAGAGGAAGTTTACCACGATCTTTACCCATAACCCGACTTCACTTGCTGTTGTATCTGCCAAAAATGGAGTTTTTGTTGATGTAAACGATGCCTTTGTCAGGAGTACCGGGTATGGCAGGGAGGAAGTGATTGGAAAGACCGCAAAAGAACTGGGACTCTATGTCGATTCTGATGAATATATGCGTTTCGTCACGTCGTTACAGAACTGGCAGGACGTACATGCCATGGAGATAACCTGCAGGAACAAGGACGGAAGGACGATAAACGGACTTATGTCTTCCTGTTTTGTTATCATGAAGGGAAAACCCTATATTTTGTCGTCCTTTGAGGATATTACTGCTCGTAAATCTTCTGAAATTGCGTTTCAAACCCTTTTTAAAAGTATTGTCGGGATAACCGGAAGAGATGCCCTTCGCACGATTGCAGAGAATGTATGCTCATGGCTGCACGCTGATTGTGTTATGATTGGGGAAATTTCTTCAAAAAAAGAGACAGTCACTGTTTTATCCATGCTTCTTGACGGGAATGAGGTCTCTGGTTTTTCCTATGCCCTGCCCGGTACTCCCTGTGAGACGGCTGTAAAGAACGGTTTTTGCATCAGTCCTGATAATGTTGATGTGATATATCCCTTCACAGCAGCGATTGCCCCGATTCAGATCAAAGGGTACATGGGTGTCCCGCTGTTTAACTCTCTCGGAGAGGTCTTTGGGATCCTTTGCGTACTCTTCCGGGATCCGATTCAGTACCCGCCTTTGAATATCCGGGAGTTTTTAGAGATTATTGCAGTGAAGGCTTCTGCTGATATCGAGAGGATCCAGATCGAGAATGCCCTTTTAGAAAGCCAGAGAAAGCTCGCAGGTGCCATGGATATTGCAGATCTTGTAAACTGGGAGTATGATGTAAAAACCGGATTTTTCACCTTTGATGAACGTTTCTATGCATTCTATGGAACAACAAAAGAGCAGGAGGGTGGTATCCACATGACACCGGAAACGTATGCCCGGGAATTTATCCCTCATGAGGACCGTGATGTTGTTTTGGAAGAGGAAAAAAAGGCACTCGAGACGTCTGACCCCTGTTATCAGTCTCAGCGCGAGCACCGGATCATCAGAAGAGACGGGGAGATCCGGTATATTCAGGTACGCATTGGTGTTGTCAAGGATGAATCCGGTCGCACGATAAAGACATATGGTGCCAACCTGGATATTACGGAACGGAAAAAGACTGAAGAATCACTTCGGGAGGCAAACCGCCAGTTAAACCTGCTTAACGGGATAACAAGGCATGATATCTTAAACGGGATCACGATCATCCTCTCGTACCTGGAATTTGCAGATATGATCTGCAAAGATCCTGAAATGGGTGAGTATCTCACAAAGATAGAATGTGCAACAAAGAGCATCAGGAACCAGATCGAGTTCACACGAATATACCAGGATCTCGGGACAGAAAAACCACAATGGCAGGATATTACGTCAATTATCTCACGACTGCCTGTTCCTGACACGGTTTCTGTCTGCACTGACTGTGAAGGTGTTTGTGTATATGGAGATCCGATGCTTGAGAAGGTCTTTTACAACCTGCTTGATAATGCACTACGGCATGGGGAGCGGGTAACCCGGATACACCTCTCAAGAGTCTCTTGTGGTAATGATCTGGTACTAGTGTGGGAAGATAACGGTACCGGCATTGCCGATGAAGAAAAAAAGCAGATTTTTGCCAGAGGTTACGGAAAAAATACCGGGTACGGGATGTTTCTGGCACGGGAGATCCTTGCTCTTACCGGGAGCAGTATCACCGAGACCGGAATTAGGGGAAAAGGTGCACGGTTTGAAATTCTCGTTCCAAAGGGGTTTTTCCGGATTAATCCTCTGTAGGTGGGACCGGCCAGAGATTTTCCGGAACGATAGGGGTGTCAATAGAAAGATATATTCTGGCGGCCGTTTTTTTTTGCCGAAAGTGAGTTGATACATCGGGTATATTCCTTATCTTCTGATACCCGGTGAATCCTGATTTTTCTGAATTTCTATCTCATTTACATATATAACTACATAAACTATATTATGTAATACAGTAATACATACCATAGCATGGTTGTTGATGGAAATCTTCAATTTTCTGAGATCGATGAAGAGATGACCGGAATTATGAGAATTATGGGGCTGAAGAGCAATGAAGCCCGTGTACTGGTCTTTCTTATGAGAAGTGCCGAGGTGACATCACGTGATATCGAACGCAATACCGATCTTCGGCAACCTGAAGTCAGTATTGCGATAACGAGCCTCATGAAGAAAGGCTGGGTTCAGATATCAAGCCTTCTCACAGAAAATAAAGGAAGACCGGTAAAGGTATACAGCCTTGTCTACCCACCGGATGAGATAATCGATCAGATAGAGAGATCGATTGAAGGAGATTATTCTCATCAGATTGAACTTCTCGAACGGGTACGGACACTTATTCATTCACTATGACGAGCGGGAGGAGCATCTGGTTTCTGTGCCATGGAGATGATCACACCTCTCCGGTCTGCCCCCTTTATTTCGCTCTCAGATCGTATGTGAAATTCCCCTGAAAATCCCATAAGGCTAAATATTTCTCCTCTGTCTCTTCTTATAGATCTGATTCAGAGAGTTTTTTCTGGTTTAACCCGGGTGCATTTCTTTGATGATGCGATACCCGGTAACCGGTGGGTTGGGAGTGGTGTTGCCTGAGGAATAACAATATCGTTACGTAGATTCCATCCATTTACCCTCCTTTCTTTTGAGAGATACATCAGGGAGTAATCTTCCTTACAATGGACCCTGCAGACAGATTCAGGAGAATGGCGGGAATGTCCTGGGATCGGTAAATTTCCCATTGAGAATATCAATGCAGAATTTTTTCTTCGAAAAGAGGGATGATATCAGAAGAGAAAATGAGATGGGCCCGCTGAGATTCGAACTCAGGACCTCCGCCATGTCAAGGCGACGTCATAACCAGCTAGACCACGAGCCCGGATGTGCCTTATAATGTACGGTCGTTATACATAAAAAAATTCCGAATGGTTTTCTCCCATTGCGTATGGATAATCAGATATGTGCAAAGGTAGCCGAGAAGATACCGGGCTGGGCCCGGATCTCTTTCATGATCTCTTCTGAAACTTCGTTGTCGATGTTTAAGACCATGATTGCCTCTTCTCCCGGGATAAATCTCCCTACCTGCATCCCGGCAATGTTGATGTTATTATTCCCTAAAATCGTAGAAGCACGACCGATAACACCGGGTCTGTCAAGGTGACGGGATATTATCACATACCCTTTTGGAACCATGTCCATGGTATACCCGCCGATTGAGACGATTCTGCTGCCCCCCTTGTATAAGACTGATCCCGATATAGAGAGTTCACTCGACTCGGTTGTGACCGATATCGTGATCAGGTTTTTATATCCTGAAGCATCTTCTGTCAGAGTCTCGGAGATACCAATACCCCTGTCCCGTGCCACGACCTCGGCATTAATCATGTTTACCGGGGACATCAGTATCGGATCAAGCAGTCCTTTGAGTACCATTCTGGTCAGTATCTTGCATCCCCTGTCCATTGAAGCGAGTTCCCCGGAATAGGTCACTGAAACCTGCCGTATCTTCCCTTCTATAATCTGGACTAAAAGATGTCCCATCTTATCTGCGAGATCGGCATACGGCGAGATACGGTCTTTTAGATCCGGTGATATTATCGGTGCATTTACGACAGCAGAGGCTTCTCCTCCGTGTAGTACGGAAATACACTGGTTTGCAACAGATATGGCAACATTTTTCTGTGCTTCAACGGTACTTGCACCAAGATGGGGGGTGGTGATGATCCCGGGAACGTTCAGGAGAGGTGAGTTTTTCGGTGGTTCTTCCTCAAACACATCAATAGCGGCTCCGCCAACCTTTCCACTGATTGCCGCATCAGCCAGGGCTTTTTCGTCAATGATTCCTCCCCGGGCACAGTTGATTATCCGCACTCCGTCTTTCATGGTGGCAATGGTGGTTGCATTGATGATATGACGGGTCTCCTTGATTAAGGGTGTATGAACCGTTATCACATCTGCCTGCCTGAACAGTTCATCAAGTGTCATGGACTCGATACCCATCTCTGCCGCTTTCTCTGTCGTGATGAACGGGTCATACCCGATGATCCGCATATTAAACGAAGATGCTCTTTTTGCAACTTCCCGCCCGATGCGGCCAAGCCCGACTATTCCAAGCGTCTTTTCATTCAGTTCAATACCCATAAAGGGTGACCGTTTCCACTCACCCCGTCGCATTGAAGAGTCAGCCCATGGAATATTGCGGCACAGTGAGAGCATCATCGCGAGGGTATGCTCGGTTGCAGCAAGGGTATTCCCTTCAGGTGCATTGGCAACGATTATTCCCTGTTTCGTGGCAGCATCCATATTGATATTATCAACACCTGCTCCTGCCCTTCCGATGAACCTGAGTTTTTTCCCGGCCTCTATAACCGATGAGGTAACATCTGTCCCGGATCGAACCAGCAGCGCATCATATTCAGGAATGATCCGGATCAGTTCCTCCTCATCAAGCCCGGTCCTGATATCCACATCAACAGATTTCCTGAGGATTGCTATCCCTTCTGCTGCCAATTCGTCACTTACAAGTACTTTATACATAACAGTACCTGTAAGGTACTCAACAATAGATACATAGTATTTTCTTATCGGCCACCTGACAGTATCGATATAGCGCGGTCAGGTAGTAGGATTACAAATAATCTGTTACAGATAGATAATAGGAAACAGTACGAAAGACAGGATTGTGGTGCACCAATGAAGCAGGTTCCTGATATTTTATGGTTAGAAGAGATTCGAAAAGAAGATATCCCTTCAGTAGGCGGGAAAGGGGCATCACTCGGTGAGATGGCCTCTATTGGTCTTCCGGTTCCTCCGGCATTTGTCGTTACCAGCCAGGCGTTCCGTCGGTTTTTGGTAGAGACCGGACTGGATAAGACACTGTTTTTAGATCTGGCAGGTCTTGATGTCAATAATAACGAGGAACTCGAGAAGGCTGCGACAAAGGCAAAGAAAGCAGTGATGGATGCAGCCATGCCTGCCAATTTAAAGGAAGCCATTATCCGTACCTATGGCAAGCTCGCAAAGAGTTACCCGGTTGTCGCAGCCCGTTCAAGTGCCACGGCAGAAGACCTCCCTGATGCAAGTTTTGCAGGGCAGCAGGAGACGTACCTCAACATTACCGGTGCAGATGCCCTTCTGCATGCAGTTCAGTCCTGCTGGGCATCCCTGTATGGAGCGCGTGCCATATACTACCGGGCAACTCAGGGATTTGATGATGAGAGCGTAAATATCGCCGTCGTAGTACAGCAGCTGATCCCTTCAGAGAAGGCCGGGGTGATGTTCACCTCTCATCCGACCACTGGTGCCCTTGTTTCCATTATCGAAGGGAGCTGGGGTCTTGGTGAGGCAGTAGTATCCGGTTCTGTCTCTCCTGACAATTACGAGTATGACCGGAAGGCTGAGACGGTTATTGAGCGCAGAATAACTAATAAAAAGACGATGATCATCCCTGACGGGGATAACGGAACCCTTGAAGTGGCAGTTGATCCGGCAAAACAGGATGCACAGGTTCTCTCTGATGAGGAGATTACCCGTCTGGTGACCTATGGTCATGTTGCAGAAGAGCATTACGGAGTTCCCCAGGATATCGAGTGGGCAATTGTCGGAACTGATTTTTATATCCTGCAATCCCGGCCGATAACAACAATCAGGAGAGGATCAAACATGAAACCCAGGGAAGAGAATAAAGTAGAGACGGTAATTCTCAAGGGACAGGGAGCATCACCTGGTATCGCCAGTGGAAAAGTTATCATCATCTATGATGTCAAGGACACCGGCCGGGTGCAGGAAGGCGACATCATGGTCACGAAAATGACCAATCCTGACATGGTCCCGGCCATGAAGAAGGTAGCAGGGATCATTACCGATGAAGGAGGGATGACCTGTCATGCTGCGATAGTATCACGGGAACTCGGTACTCCTGCCATCGTCGGGACCAAGACAGCAACCACCTCCTTAAAAGACGGGCAACTCATTACCATGGACGGAGAGCGGGGCCTTGTCTACGAGGGAGCAGATGCGATATCCTCAGCAGAGAAAAGGGAGGAATCTGCGACGGTTCATGCTGCAGCACCCATTATCACCGCAACCGCAGTCAAGGTCAATGTCTCGATGCCTGAGGCTGCACAGCGTGCAGCTGCAACCGGGGCTGATGGAGTCGGTCTCCTGCGGATAGAACATCTGACACTCAGTCTTGGCAAAACCCCAAACTGGTTCATCGAGAACCGGCGTGAGGATGATTTCATTGTGGAGCTGATGGGTGGGATAAAGACGGTTCTCGATGCATTTCCCGGAAAACCGGTCTGGGTACGGACCCTTGATGCACCCACCGATGAGTTCCGGAACATGCCGGGTGGCCAGAACGAGCCGATTGAACACAATCCAATGCTTGGCTGGCGTGGAATCAGGCGTGATCTCCAGAGTACAGAACAGTTCAGACTCCAGACAGAGGCATTCAGGCGGTTATGGGAACTGGGATACAATAACCTCGGGATCATGTTTCCGATGGTCTCACACCCCCGTGAATTTATCATGGCAAAAGAGTTCTTCCGCCAGTACGGAGTCAGGGTTGATGATGTCAGTCTCGGTATCATGATAGAGATACCGGGTTGTGCACTCATGATAGATGAGTTCATTGCAGCAGGCATTCGGTTTGCGTCTTTTGGAACAAATGATCTCATCCAGTATACCCTTGCCATCGATCGGAACAATGAGTATGTTACCGACATGTACGACTCACAGCATCCTGCAGTACTGAAACTTATTGATACCTGTATAGAGGCATGCAGAAAGCATCATGTTGAGGTCTCGATATGCGGGCAGGCCGGATCAGATCCCCTCATGGTCAGGTGGCTGGTCGAGCACGGGATAACGAGCGTCTCATCCAATATTGATGCCATTGCCAAGATCCGACAGACCGTCGCGGGCACTGAGCAGAGAATTATCCTCGATGCTGCGAGATCCAACCGATGAGAAAGCAGGGTATCGGGGAAGATGAACTCTTCTGTTTTTTAGAGGCAAAACGAAACAAGGACATCAGGTATGATCTCATCTTAAGCTCCATGTGCACGCGCCCTCATCCTGTTGCCATCCGGGCCCATAACCTCTTTATGGAGACAAACCTTGGTGATCCCGGGCTTTTTCCGGGAACCCATGAGGTGGAACAGATCCTGGTTACCCGGTTTGCAGAACTCTTCTCCTGCCCGGAAGCCGGAGGGTATGCAACATCAGGCGGGACAGAGTCAAACATCCAGGCATTACGGATAGCCCGCCAGATACATCCGACCAAAAGACCGAATGTCATCCTCCCTGCGTCAGCTCACTTCTCATGCCAGAAAGCCTGTGATATGCTCGGGCTACAGATGCGCTGTGTTCCCCCGGATAAAGAGATGCGCATGGATACGGATGTTCTAGCCGGGATGATAGATGCAGATACCTGTGGAATCCTCGCAGTTGCAGGAACCACTGAGTACGGGGTAGTCGATCCGATACCTGCAATAGCAGCCCTTGCACAGGAGCATGGCATTTTCTTTCATGTTGATGCAGCCTTTGGAGGCCTTGTGCTTCCGTTCCTTCCCGATTCCCCTGCATTTGACTTCTCTATTCCCGGAGTATCAAGTATATCAGTCGATCCACACAAGATGGGAATGAGTACCATCCCTGCCGGTGTGCTTATGGTCCGTGATCCGCTGGTATTACACCGTTTAAATGTAGATACTCCCTACCTGACGGTTAAGAAGGAATTTACCCTTGCCGGAACACGCTCCGGAGCATCGGTTGCCGGTGCACTTGCGGTCCTTGATTACCTCGGACGAAACGGGATGGAGGCGGTTGTATCAGGATGCATGGAAAATACGAAAAGATTAATTGGTGGAATGGAAGCGTTTGGTATCCATAGGGCTGTTACACCTGATGTCAACGTGGCAACCTTCATGCCATGCAGGATCCCGGACAGATGGGTTGTATCTGCCACGAGGAATAATCATATACGGATCGTATGTATGCCCCATGTGACCCGCGACCATGTTGAAGCATTTTTAGAAGATATCGGTGAACTGAATGTTACAGCGACTTGAAGAATCACTTCTGGCATCCCCGATAGTCAAAAAAGGGGATTACAATTACTTTATTCATCCCATTACCGATGGGGTTCCCAGTATTTCACCTGCACTCATCAGGGAAGTAGCATGTGCCATGATCCGTATCATGGATCTCTCCCGCGCTGACTACATTGTAGCGGCAGAAGCCATGGGAATTCCCATCGGCATTGCACTATCCCTCATGACCGATATTCCGCTCTCTATCGTAAGAAAACGCGAGTATGGTCTTCCCGGAGAAGTATCTGTCAGTCAGGTGACAGGATACTCAAAAAACCAGTTATTTATCAACGGCATCAAGAGAGGAGATCGTATCGTTATTGTTGATGACGTCATCAGTACTGGCGGGACTACAAAGGCACTTCTTTCTGCGTTTGAGAGTATCGGGGCAATCGTGCAGGATATCTGTTTTGTCATCAGCAAGGGTGATGTTCTCCTGGATCACCCCTATCGGTACCTGGTACGGATTGATGTTACCGATCAGGTGAAGATCTGTGATACAACGCTCTGATATCATTTTACAATTACACCGGAGAGATGTAAAAACCGTTGCTGTTCAGGCACCAGAAGGACTGAAACGAGAGGCTGTTCGGTTCGCCTTTGATCTGAAAAGAGAAGGATTTAGGGTTATCATGTCCGGTGATCCCTGTTATGGATCCTGTGATCTTGACCGGGAAGGGCCTGCCATAGCAGATATCCTTGTACATATCGGTCATGCACCGGTCGATGATACAAACAAGGTCATATACGAGTATTATCAGGTTGATATCCCAAAAGACTCTCTCAGAGAAGGTGTAAGGCACCTTTCGCAAAAGCGTATCGGGCTTGTTACGGTCACCCAGCATCTCCATTGTATCCCGATGATACAGGAGTTCCTTGCAAATGAAGGAATCGTTGCTGTTGTGAAAGCAGGGGGAAAGAGAACTCCTCATCCGGGCCAGGTTCTCGGCTGCTCTTTTGAAGCAGCAAAAGCCGCCGGGTGCAGTGAAATTCTCTACGTGGGAACGGGTCTTTTTCATCCCCTTGGTGTTGCTATCGCAACCAATGCCCGTGTTATTGCTCTCGATCCCGTTACCGGGATCGTACAGGAGGTATCTGCAGAACGGCTGTTGCGTGTCAGGTTTGCACTGATTGAGAAGGCAAAGGTGGCAGAACAGTTTGGTATTCTCCTCTCGACAAAGAGCGGACAACGCAGGGAGGAGCTTGCCCGCTTTCTTGTATCCCTCCATCCCTCTGCCCTTCTTGTTACGATGAATGAAGTAACCCCTGATCAGTTGTACAATCTCGGGTTTCCCTGTTATGTGAACACGGCATGCCCGCGACTCGCCTATGATGACCAGGGAAACTTCCCGGTACCGGTTCTCACCCCCCGGGAGTTTGAGATAGTCTGCGGGGTGAGGAACTGGGAGGAGTATACCGTGGATCAGATACCATGAAACTGCGACACCTCGAGATGAAACTCTCCTCTCTTGCAGGATTTACGGACCCCTCCCCTGCTCTTGAGCAGTACCTGACACCGGCACCGCTGGCTGCACGCTTCCTCTACACTGCCTTTACTCAGGGAGATATCTTTGAGAAGGAAGTCTGTGATCTGGGTTGCGGCACCGGGATCCTTGGCATCGGAGCCGCCCTGCTCGGGGCGAAACAGGTTACCGGTGTGGATGCAGACCCGTCTGCTCTCAAGGTAGCAGCTGATAATGCACGACAGGCAGGGGTTACCGTTTTGTGGAGAGAAGAGACGATTACGGGGCCCGTACCGTCACTTCCTCCCTGTGATACCGTTATCATGAACCCGCCTTTTGGTGCCCAGAAAGAGCACGCAGACAGGCCGTTTCTGGATGCTGCCCTTGCCATCGCAGATACGGTCTACGGGATTTTCAACGCGGGATCTCTGGCCTTTATCAGGAGGTACGTGCAGAACAGGGGAACGATAACTGACAGCATCAGGTCAGAGATACGAATCAGGAATACGTTTGCATTTCATACCCGTGACCAGGTTGAGATACCGGTGGAGATCCTCATTATCAGGAGGAACACATGATACGAAACAAGACCATTCTCAATCTGTTCTTCGCCCACCTGGTCAATGACATCTATACTCCGGTTATCATGGCACTACTGCCGCTCCTGATGAGCACCTATGGCTACAGTTACTTTCTTGCAGCATGCCTGGCCTCAACCCACAGCCTGGCCTCGTCTGTTCTTCAGCCGCTCTTTGGATATATCTCAGACAAAAGGGATATCTGTATCCCGGTATCGGTCTCTATCCTGATTTCCGGTTTTTTCATATCAGCGACAGGTTTCTTTCCCGGTGTATATATCCTTTTAATAGTTTCTGTAGCGATTGCAGCGGTAGGCCATGCGAGCTTTCATCCGGCAGCCTTGTCAATTGTGTCAGATCTTTCGAACGACTCAAACCGTGGTATCATGACCTCGTACTTTGTGGTTGGCGGGAATATCGGATTTGCCTGTGGCCCGGTCATCGTTGGATATCTTCTGGCAGAATCTGGTTTTTTTGGTGTCACCCTCCTCATGATTCCTGCCTTTCTGGTTGCCATCATACTGCGAAACCTCTCTTTTACCCGGTGCAGACAAAAAACCCCTCCCCTCTCTTTGGAAAGTGAAACATCTTCTGCGGGAATGCCGGATGGGAATATTCCGATAATCACTCTTTTTTGTGCTTCAACATTCAGGTCCTGGGTAATATTCGGATCCATAACGTTCTTCCCGCTTTATCTTGTAGCAAACGGCTATACGATTCTTACCGCTACCATGCTGGTTACGGCGATGCTTCTTGCTGGTGTCCTCGGGCAGATAATCGGCGGTGTTCTCTCTGATCGGTATGGCAGAAAAGATTACCTTGTTGTCACGACATTTCTCGTAATACCGCCATTAATTCTCTTCCTTACGAGTTCAGGCGTCGTTGCCGTTATTTCCATGCTCCTCTTTGGTTTCTTTCTCTGGTCTACCTTTGCGGTAACCCTCGCCATGGCGCACGAGTTGATGCCGAAAAATATCGGTCTGACATCAGGACTCTTTTTAGGATCTGCACTTGGTGCCGGAGGTATCGGGGTAGCTGCATCCGGTTACATCGCAGACACGTGGGGGCTTATATCTTCTATTGCTCTCTTTGGTCTGCTTCTGGCGATCTCAGGCATCTTTTACGCAGTTATACCTCATCCATACCGGACTTTTTGCAGGAATAAAACGTGAGTCGTCGGATGATTCCCGGCATGTATTGCAAAGGGTGTAGTCACAGAAAAGATAGCTTCTGCTCGGGGGGTGGACACATAACCCGTTTTTTGGCAGGAAAGGCTTCTGCCCCCTCTTATGCAAAAAAGAAGTAAAATTAATCCTTAACAAGGATAAAACCAATGCCTGCCATCATTATCCCGATGATGATAGCACAAAGTCCGATACCCCCCTCTATGAATACAATAAATTCATTCCAGAATAGTGATATCTCATATGCACCTGCGATAACAAGAATGATTCCAGCAATAAGCATTGCAATTCCCATTTTATCCATGATTAATAATCCTCCCTATCAATGTATGTCCGGATGTATCAGATGCAGAACCGGTAATCCTGCCCGAAGAGATGATCAGAACAGGAAACCCGGTCAGTGCCTGTTGTTTAAAACACACCGGAACATTCACTGAATAATTAGGTTGTACCGTATAGTATTTGGATGAATCACTGATTATAGGTATGGGTCAATGATTATAGGTATGGGTCAACGGTACGGGGATCAGGGAAACGGGGTGTTCGTTTTGTCACCGCATAATCAGCATGCATGGATCCAGGTGCCTCTCTACGAAGATCTGCGAAAGAAAGGCAGAGATAAGGAATCCTTGTATCAGATCCAGTGTCTGGTATTATCCTTCCGGATTGCTGTTATTATTTTTCAGGAACCGGTATCAGGTGAGAGGATGAGACGGATCATACCGGACAGAGAGGATGAGACGGATCGGCGCACCCTGCTGCAGTTCATAGATGATCTCGCGGGGAATCATCTCTGCAGTATGGGAACTACCAATCCCGATGGTCCGCCCGCACACATAGTCACTTCTGCGCCAGACCAGATCATGGGGATGGTCAAGTGTCTGTTGTGATGATCCCCTGCTGGTAACCGTCACCCGAAGTCCGTTGCAAAGAAGGGTGGTTGTCAGAACCGCTTCGTCATGGGAGAGGATATCTTTAAACTCCCGGGAGAGACCGGCACAACCAATATCAGCCCCGACTGCTATGATACAGTCCCCTGCTTTCGTAACCACGTCGTGTGTGGTCACTTCAAAGGTGGATCGATGCATTGCTGTAATTTTTGGATGACCATAGGCAGTGATACACTCGGTGGCTGTTATCATTAAGTACAGAGAGGTCGTTATTCATAATCAATGGATCGCGTTATGGATTATTGCCCGGTCTGCAAAGAGGATACTGAGCATGATGTACTGGCCTCCTCTCACCTTCTGGTCATTCAGTGTTCTTCGTGTCAGACGATACGAAAAGTACAGCCCCCGAAAGAACCTGACCAGGTACGGGTTAAGACCATTGTAAGCAGGGAAGACCATTCTTCAGTCTGTTTCGCTGAATTTTTTGAGGATGAGGTGATAACGGCTGGTGACAGGATCGTTGCCGAATGTCCTGATGGCGAAGGTGCAGGGGTAGAGGTGATGTCAATAGAAGTAGAAGACAGACGGGTACAATCAGCAGAGGCACCTGATATCACGACACTCTGGACACGGGTTATTGACATGGTGGTCGTCCGGATATCGGTCCATGACGGCAAAACCACCATACCCCTGTATGTGACCTGTACCGGTGATGAGCAGTTTGTTGTTGGTGAATTATACAAAGCAGGAACACACAAAACAATCAGATACCGGATTACCCATATCAAGAACAGGGATGGTTCCATACGAAAAAGAGAGGGGAAGTATGAACCGGCAAGTAAGATAAAACGGATATACGGGTTTCGTGTCTGACCGGTTACTGCTCTGTATCTACGAGATATACCTCTATTCGTGGAGAACCATATGATATGGTCACTCCTTTCTCATCCCTTCCCAGAACATCAGCTACCCGTATCGGGACTTTTATCCGGGTATCGTCCACCGCTATGAGAGGGGTCTCTGAAAAGCCGATGAGAACCTGTTCTCCCGGACCAGCCTCTGCAAAATCCTCCCCGACGATGCCTGCAAATTTATCGATGGCTATCGTTTTTACTAAATCCTGCATCGGGTTTGACAGTGTCTTTTTTTCACCGGGTTTAAGGCCGATGATTCCATAACTGATGGTATCAAGCTCCGGGCCAAAGAGCGTATAACTCATGCTTTCATTCATACCCGGATGACTGACAGGGAGACTTATTCTGTCAACTCCTGATGAGGTATTGCCTGGGATTTTGATACGATCAGAGAAGAAGACAAGTCCTCCGGCCTGATATGCAGATGAGAAGACTAATTTGTCAGTCGTTACTACCGGTCTGCCGGTCTCATCAAAGAAAGTAAACCCGACCGTAGCGTTCATCCCCGGGATCACACCCGCATTATCCAATCCTGATACCTCTGCACCTGACCGGGTATCGGGTTGGATACATCCTGCAGAGATGAAGAGAAAAACAAGAACCGTCACAAGAACTGCTGTGATGAGTAATATCGTATTCTTCATGGGAATTCACTAAAAAAAGAAAAATCAGTTGTTTAACTGGGTAAGCCTGATCTCGATGGTGGGGTACTGGTAATTGATAACGGCCTCATCATCGTTCTTTGAGATGAGCGTTCCCGTCCGGTAATATGCCTCCTCAGAAGTATTGCCGGCAGACTCGTCCTGGTTGTAGATAAATGGCATGAGTACCTGGTCTCCCGGTTTTGCCATGTTTATCTGTGTCTGGAACTGTTCATTCATTGTCTTTATTTCAATAAGACCGATCATACCCTGGTTTTCAGGGAGCCTGATGACACGATCCTCGTTGACCTTCATTCCGGTCACGCCGAACCGGATAGCATCGATCTCATCTCCTGTCAGGCCAAAGTAGACCAGATTCGGAATATTGGGATGTGCAACCGGCACGGTCTCAAGGTCTGTATTTGCTGATATATTGACCGGGACTATCATCTGGTATGCCTTGAAAACGATATTGCCGTCTTTTAGCCCTTTTTCCATGATATTGGAGCTGGTGGTAATGATTGGCCTGTTCATGGCATCCCTGAATGTAAAGTCAATATTGGCAGTATTTCCCGGTTTTGCATCTTTTAATACGTTTAACCAGCTGCTTCCCATCCCGGCAACGATCATGACCACTGCAAAGAGTACACAGGCGATAATAATCCCAATCTGTTTCCAATTCACTGGTTTTTTTTCCTCTTCTGACTTATGACGGTATCCTTTCATTCCCTATATGATCATCTTCCAGAGAGATAAACATGGCACTCCCGGTCTTTCCCATCTCATGTGACTGAGCTGGTATGCCCGGGCGAAACCGATCTCAAACCCTGTATTGTCGATCACTTTTAATGAAGCAGAGGCGTACCATTCTCTTTTATGGATAAAAAAAGGGTCAGGGATTACATGACCTATGATGTCGATACCATCGATGTAAGGGGGACGGTACAGGATGTGATTGATGCAATAAAACGAAGTACGCATGACGGATTTCCTGTTGTTGATGATAACGAGGTGGTAGGATACATCTCGGCACGTGATCTCCTCTTTGTTACCCCTGAATCTTCAGTAAAGGATGTTATGAGTCATCGTCTCATTGTCGCTGAACCGGATATGGTTATCAGTGATGTTGCACGGGTTATCATCAGGTCAGGGATACAAAAACTCCCGGTTGTGGATGAGGATAACCGGCTTTTAGGTATCATATCAAACACCGACGTGGTCCGATCCCAGATAGAGCACGTCTCCCCGGAGAAGGTGCATAAATTTATCGATACCCTTGAGCGTCTTCATGGATTAAAACCAGCCCTCTCACGGGGACCGGTCAGGATTACCGAACTTCTTCCCACCCAGTCCAAGATTTACATGGATGAACTTGAAGGAAGGATATATGAGATTCAGAAAGGTCTTGCTGAACCGGTTATTGTAATTAAAAAACCCAGAAAGACACTGCTCGTGGATGGCCACCATCGTGCAGTAGCAGCAAAAAAACTTGGGATCAAGATTTTAGAGGCATACATCATCACGATCAATTCTGATATGGAACTTGGTCTTGAACGAACCGCCCATGCGATGCATCTCCGAAATCTCGATGATATTGAGATCCTTGATTACGCCCGCCATCCCCTTGTCGCGGGTACAAGCAGGATATCCCGGTATTATTAGGTCTTTTACGATCCCTCAAATTTTGTGTCGTACTTCTCATTCATCACGTGAGCCTTTACGATACTATTCTCCTTTATGACAACCTCAGGCCAGATCCGAATCCTGGTATGAACAATGCACCCGTTCCTGATAACAACCCGCGGGCCGATGACCGTGTCGTGCTCGATGGTACATTCTTCTCCTATCGTGGTATCGTTATCAATGATACTTCCCGAAATTGTGGTATTACTCCCGATTATTACCTGATTATAGAGGGATGATGAGAATATCTTTGCATTATCCCTGATAACACACTGGTTCCCGATGCTTGTGTAGGGTCCGATAAGAACGCCGTCACCTATCTTTGTTCCGTGTCCGATTGAAACCGGTCCGATGATTCGTGCATGCTGTCCGAGTGAGATGGATCCCCCGAACCGTACCGGTCCCTGAATCGTTGCGTTCTTCACATCAAGGTCTCCGGTGATATCGGTATACGGGATCTTATGAAGCAGCCATTTCTCTGCTGCACGGAGAGAGAGCGGACTTCCGACATCTGACCAGTTCCCGCTGGCAAGCCAGCCGTTTATTTTTTTTCCTTCTTGTAAGAGGAGCGGGAAGAGATCCTTGGCAAAGTCGAACTTTTGGCCTGCCGGTATATAATCAAAGATCTCGGGGTTACAAACATACATGCCGGTACTTGCGAGATTTGAGAATATCTCCCCCGGACCCGGCTTTTCTGCAAACCGTAAGATACGGTTCCTGATATCGATCTCGGCTATACCATAGTCTTTTGGCTCATCAATCGAGATGAGTCCCACGGTTATCATGGCATCATGAGAGAGGTGTTCGCGGTAAAACTCGATAAGGTTGAGATCAGTCAGGTGGTCCCCGCCAACGACGAGAAAAGTACTGCCTTTCAGGTACTCCATGGCATTCCTGACGCTTCCTGCAGTGCCGAGTTTTGTCTCTTCATACACGTAGGTTATCGTCACACCAAACAGGGATCCATCTCCCAGGATCTTCCCGATGGCATCACCCTTGTATCCGGTTGTAATGATTACTTCAGAGAACCCGAGATTGGCAAGGTGTGATACCAGGTGACATAATGAAGGAATGTTACCAATCGGGATACATGGTTTTGGCCGGTCAAATGTAAGCGGGCGTAACCGGGTTCCTTCACCCCCGCACATGATACAGACTTTCATCACCCTACTATGGTTCGTTAAACGATATAGATATAAGAGATAAACGGTGACTGAAAAACGATACCGGTTCCTCCTCAAATCCCCCCTGACAGGGATAAAAGACCTAAAGAGGATACAGGATGGTCATACAGAATAATAGGGCAGTATTAGTCCCTTTTTTTTTGACGGGTGATTCAGTGGGAAAAACAGGAAAGGAATGGTCTGCAGAGAATCAGAGCGAATCGATACTGATTCCCCGAAAGTCCTCGACCATGTCCCGGATCTCCTTTACCCCAAACGCTGTCCGGACAGCATTCATCTCAAGTTCTGAGGCGATATCGCAGACATATTCAAGAATATCAATAGATAACTCTTTCTTTACCTTGCTTCTCTGTATCTGTTCAACCAGTGCAGAGACCCGGTCGGGATCTTCGTGTCTCAGCTTTGCAAGGCTTATCACACACATGTAAATCCGGGTGAGGTTTCTGTCCGTTCCGGTAATCGTATCAAAAAAATTCCTGATAACCTGCGCCTGATACACCTCACCTCCCATAATAAAAAGTTGTTTCCTTTCTATTTAAAAATACGCATTGTTTTTTCTGTTTCACCTAAAATATCAGCCTCTATTTGGCAGTACTGACAATTCTGATGATATCACCATTCTGAAGTTCATAACTCTCCTTGATACGCATCTTTGTCCTTGCATTCACTGCATATAAAAATCCGGCCCCGATATCAGAATGTACCATAAAAGCGAGATCGTGAGGATTTGATCCCTTTTTTATCAGAAATGCATCAGGCAGGATTCTTCCCCGTTTATCCATATACTGGTTCTCATCCTCGACCGGGTATACCACGATCATCTGGAGAAGATCAAAGACCGCATGGTTCAGGACCGCCTGAACCCCTGTTCCTTCGTGCTCCTTCATGTAGGTAGCAATGGCATCGAGGCCCTTCTTCTGGGCTAAAGAGAGTTTATCAGGTTCTGGTATCAGAAAAGCCGTGTCTCCCGGGTTATAACTGATAAATTCTGCAGATGCCGCCTGCCTCAGTGCCAGCTCTGCAGCTCCGCTGACAAGACGCACATTGTTCTGTGACAGCCGGGTTACCGAGTCTTTGGAAGCAATATCAGTCTTGTTTCCTGCAACGATTATCGGTTTTGAGATGCGAAGCAGTTCCCGGCTAAAAATCAGGAGTTCTTCTTCTCCGGCACCCTTCAGGCTGACTTTTGAGGAATGCTCTGCATCCAGGATGTCCTGCTCTGAGATGGCAAGACCGGCAAGGATCTCTGCAAGACCACTCTCCAGTGAATATGATCTCTGTTGTGCCTGACGCTGCATCTTTGGCCAGTGTTTACCAATGATACCAAACAGCCACATTGCCATCTCATTCCTGACAAGGTCTATCTCTTCGAGGGGATCATTGGCCCCGATCTCAGTCGGGTTTCCCTCCAGATCAGTACCCCCGCTTGCATCGATGACGTTGATGATGGCATCTGCCTGTCTTAAGTTATCAAGGAACTGGTTTCCAAGCCCTTTACCAGCATGGGCATCAGGAACAAGGCCGGCAACATCGATCAAATTTATCGGGATATACCTGATCCCGGAAGTACAGCTGCCACATGAGAGTCCGAGATCACGGCATGCACAGGGCACCCGCACGTACGCAATCCCGAAGTTTGCATCGATTGTTGTGAACGGGTAGTTCTGGATATCTGCGTGCGCCATTGTTGCTGCACGGTATAAGGTCGACTTTCCACAGTTTGGTTTTCCGGCAAGAGCGAGTGTTATCATAGACATTCCTTTTATGGTTCCAGACGTCGGTATCGTTATTATGAGTTTCAGCACAAAAAAAATCTACTATTTCGAGAACCCGGGTCCGGAGAATACCGGGGACTGTGTCAGGATGGCCATTGAGCGTGCCCGGGAAACCGGCATCAAAACTCTGGTCGTTGCAAGTACATCCGGTAAAACAGCGCTCTCTTTTCATCGTGCACTTGCTGAAAGTGAATTAGAGCTGGTTATTGTCACGCACGTGGTCGGGTTTTCAAAACCCGGGATATGGGAGTTTGACCAGGGGATTGCTGAAGAGATTCGTGCTTCCGGGAGCCGTATCATCACGGGAACTCATGTTTTGTCAGGACTTGAACGGGCATTCTCTGCATCCCCCAAGGTGGGAGGAGGATCACGGAGTGAAGCAGTATCTGAATCACTCAGGCGCGTTGTTGCAGTGGGCTTAAAAGTTGCAATCGAATGCGTGCTTATCGCTACCGATCAGGGTGTCCTCTCTCCTGATGGTGAGGTGATAGCCGTTGGTGGTACCGCTTCAGGCGCTGATACCGTCTGTGTCATAAAACCTTCGCACACACAGCGGTTTTTTGACCTGCAGGTCCGCGAGATCGTTGCGATGCCCCGGAACCGGTGATTTATGCAGGAAACGCCCCCCCCCTCTTCCCTTTTACCGTTGCTTTTCCGCCCGGTCATCTGGATACCCGGTGTCTTTGCCGGTTTTGTAGTCTTTGTAAGCATCCTTTTGTGCTACTACTCAACCCTCTTTATCGCAAGTCGTGTGGCAATCCTGCTTGCAGTTCTTCTCCCTTTTTTCGTGGCCGGAACACTGGCATCACTCGGGAATAATCCTCCGACGATAAGGGGGTTTTTCGTGTCTGCCAAACGGTATTACTTCCCGATCCTTCTCCCTGCATTTCTTGTTCTAGTTATCAGTTTTGTTCTGATTCTTGGTGCATTGAGTCCCTTTGTTATTACCGGTTCAGTTACTCTCACTAGTGGCATAATTGCAGGAATCGGTTGCATTATCGTCTGTTTTCTGGTGATTGGAACACTTTTTTATGACATGATCGCCGTATACCGGGACACCCGGATCTTTACTTCAATCAGGGAGAGCTTTTTCCTTGTTGCAAAAAGGCCCCTGTCAGTTCTTGGCATTCTGGTTGTTATCCTTCTTGCCGGATTTCTGATTGGAATAATCTGCCTTTTGATATACAGTCTTGCACTTGCCGATCTCTTTATGCCCTATTCGGGAATGAGCAGCCAGGAGATATCGGCGCAATTTTCAGGTATGTCTGCAGGGGAGTGGATATCATTCTTCGGGCTGTATGGTTTTCTGGTAACCGCCGGTATCGGTGCCGTCGGAACATGCCTCTTTGTAACTTTCTGGTATGGTTACCGGTACCGATGCTACCAGATACTCTCCCGTTACGAAAGAGAAGTACCCGGGTTCCCGGATAATGGACCGATACCTGGAAAGACAGAGCAGGGAGAGTACGATGAGAAGGGGCGATGGTATAAGTATTAAGTCCCGGATGATATCGCAGATACTCCCGGAAAAAATGCAATCCTCTCCGCTATTTTTTCGGTGGGTATGTCAAATTTTGGTTGTCATTTTCGGCAGGGATGTCTGCATGAGCCATTATACCGCATTTAAGTGAATAGAATCATTTTCTCATGAAAAGAACGCTCCCATGCTCAGGTAGATGACAGCACAGGAAACTCCGCCGATAAGGGTTGAGAGGTAATTTGTTCCTGCATTTCTGGTTAGTCCCCTGTTCTCGAGGAGAACTCCGATAAGACTGTCCACGTTGGTCCCGATAAAACCGGCAATGATACACGCGATGCAGAGGGGAACTGATGCAATACCGAGAACCAGGGCAATACCTGCAATGAGAGCTGATCCACCGAGCCCTGCAGCTTCACCCAGCAGGGTAATACCTCCGTTTGTTCCTTTTGGTACCCGCTTTAAGTTTGTGATAAGGCGGGGATTACTGCTGCAGACACCGATCTCACCGGCAATGGTATCGGCAGTCGCTGATGCGATACTTCCGATATAAACCGCGACAAAGACCGGACTTCCAAAAACACCATACCCGACGGCAGCTGCAGCGGCAACGATCCCGTTTGCAAAGACATTAAGATATCCCCTCGCCCCCCCTTTCTCCTGTTCTACATGGAGTGTTTTCTTATAATCTATCCGGTACCGGGATGCAAGTGATCCCACCATAAAGAAGCAGAGCATAAGAATGAACCACCTGATATCAGCAAAGATGATGAGAATTATTCCGATAAGAGCTGCTGAGAAGAGCCCGGGAAGATCTGCAGTCTTAAACCGGTATGCAAAGTATCCAAAACCAAATGATATGACCATTGCAAAGAGGACGATAATCAGGGTTGCATGAAACTGGAGGTCCTCGATAAGAAGCATCGCCATGGCAACACCAAGAATCTCAATCATTGTTTCTTCTGCTGATTCTCCGAGTATTGAACGAAGCATTACTGCAACGGTCACTCCCATCAGGACGGTCACGATTGATACATGATTCATGTACAACATGATGAGAGACGAGACCAATAAACCCGAAACAAGGAATAAGCCATAAAAGTGAGGTTTTTTTGGGTATATCTGAAAGAGTACGATACCGGTGGTAACAAGAGCTACCGTTGTTACCAGAACGAAACAGGGTAATATCCCAAGGAAGGTTAATGAACCAAGAGTAAAGAGGGCCACCGGTAGAAAAGGGGAGAGAGTGATATAGAGAAGGTAGATTGAGATGATGACAAGAAGAATCCCTGCGATCCATGTCTGTCCGATAAGAGGGACAACGAGGATAAAGAGAAGAACAAGGATGACAGACTGCCACCAGGAGGGAAGAGTCATTCCCATAGAATGGGGTGAGCCGGGAAAAAGAGGTTTGCCCTGATCCTGCCGTTTGTTCCAGAAGTAATAAACTCCCGATACAAATGAAAACGATAAAGGAGGGTTTTATCTGCCGGTGTAGTCTTCCGGTTCGATACCGTTGTGCCGGTCTCTTGCTAAAATCTCCTTTACTATCATGCTGGAACTTGTAAACGGCGATGTAGCGTACTCAGAGATCCGTACAACTTCAGCAGTGATCCCTTCCTGTACAAGAAGGCGTGCAAGATCTTCTGTTTTGAAGTGCTGGTTGTATCCAAGAGTGATAATGTCAGGTTTAATCATTCGTACCGGGGCAAACATATCATCCATATCACCAAGAACTGCCTTTGTAACCGGCTTTAAGGCATCGACCATACAAAGCCGCTGCATCTCAGGTACTACCGGACGCGGTTTATGCCTGACATTTTTGTCACGGGCGATGATAACATACAGTTCATCACCAAGGGCTGCTGATTCCGAGAGATAATGCAGGTGTCCGGGATGCAGAATATCAAAGGTCCCTGTTGCAACGACCCGGATCATGAAAAAACCTCGATATTCTGCTCGGTTCCATCGTTTCGGAAACAACGGTAGCAGTCCTCTAAATAAGGATATCCAACGATGAGATGACACCTGCCGGTTCGTTTAAAAAAGGATATATCTGCGCTTGAAGGTCTCAACACCCCGTTTGGGTGACTGTGAGCACTCCCTGCATAGGATATACCAAGCGGTATCATGTCTGTGAGGATTGTTGCACTTGTTTCTCCGCCGATAGTCCCCGGAAGCAGGTTCACTTCACAGATGATCCCGTCTTCTTCAACAAGGAGTGTTGCAAATTCCCGCGGGTGATTCTCTTTTCCCAAAGTGAGAAGAAGATGGATCACCTCTTCCCTGATACCGGTTATCATCATGTAATGGTTAAATCCCTGTTCATCATGCCTGTCCTATCTGTTGTCAGTGGATCACAAAAAGGGTAACGAAAGATCTGCTCCTATTACCGGTTCCCGGTTTTGTGATTTTTATCCCCCGGGTCATCTCTGCCCGGTCGCGGTATTTTAAAAAATCCGGCAATGTACGCATTGCATACAAAACCATAATGAACCGGTCAGAATGGTCCGTCCTGTTCAAAACTCCGCGAGAACCTGAGTGCAAGTTCTGCCTTGTATAGTTCCTTGCCAAGGTAGGCAGCATGATCAAGCCGTGAGAGATGCCCGTTTGAGATGATGGTATACAGGATATCATCCCATTTCTTTCCGATGATTGCCTCACCGTTGTGTTCCGCAATAATGCATTCATTGCTGATTCCAATCCTGAAATTTCCACAGGGATCATAGGTAACGGAATCAGGTACGGGAGACGCCACAAGAGAGCTTGTATACGGGATCGGTGGTTCAGATCGGCGGTGTTTCTCCTGTATCACAAGAAGGTCCAGGCCGAGATCCTTTGGGAACGGACGGTTCTTACACAGTACCATCATCTCTGTCGCCTGCCGTGCCAGAGAGACACACCCGGTCGTTTTGTCACTGTGTTCACTGCAGAAGAAGAGACTGGCACCGATCTCATGGGCCATCCCGGCAAGAAGACCCACAACTCCGGGTGCATCTGCATCGATGAGTTCGATGACGTTGCCTGCGCCAAAGAAGATCGGATCAGTGATCCCAATGAAGCGTCCCAGGGATTGTACAAGCCCGGATCCGACGGGTGGAAGGAGGGGATCAGCCAGGATCTTCTGTATCCCGGCATCCCGTGCAGCCCTGATATTCTCAAAAAGGCTCGATTGTCCGGGAATAATCACTGCCGCTGCCCCGGCACGGGCAACCATGGGTGCTGCTTCTCCCATATTGCCATCATGCAATGAGAGGATGATTTCGGCCCTTTTGAGTGCCTCCTGTATCAGTTCAGGATCCTGCGTATCTGCAGCGATAATCCCCTTTGTATCAGAAACCCGGTTCATGGTCTCTCTCACCGAGTCAGGCGTAGCATCAAATCCGAATCCAAGATCCACTATGTCAGCACCACGGGAAAAAAGATCTCTGACCTGTGACGCAATATCCGGGCACCGGTCGGCATCCATGATCTCGGCTATCACTTTCATCCGACTCCCTCCGCCAATCTTTTTATCCCTGATATAAAAGGCAGCGTGTGCTGATTCTTCACTTTCAAGAACCCTGTTCTTTGCCTCCTCCCGGTATCTGTCAGCAAGGAGATCATCGGCAGGTATGGTCTCTGAGAATTGAACCGTTCCGAGTAAAGAAAGGATCCTAGCAAGATCAGATGCATGGCGCGGACCCCGGATCACCGGCACCCCTGTCTTTTTCGTAACTGCTGCAAATGATGCCGTGCACATTCCTGATACCATGACAAGATCGTAATTCCCTTCACAAACGAGTTTTGTGAGATAAGACGGTGTAAGAAAGGAAGCGATCTCCCCGGTTACCACAACCGTTGCATCGAGGCCGGCAGCAGCATCAGCCACGATCTGTTCCGTACTGGATCCTGTTGGGAGGAGAATGTGCATGTGGGTTCATTAAGTACCGGCAAGAAGAAAAATATTGGTATAGATATGCTTGCATGTGATCTCCATGTCCACTCCTCTCATTCACGGGATGGAGAGAGTAGTATCACTGATATTATTCGTGAAGCTGAGAGAAGAGGTCTTTTTGGTATTGCAATAACCGATCATGATACCATGAGCGGAGTGACAGAAGCGCTCGCAATCGAAACACCACTCATGATTATACCGGGGATCGAGATATCAACCCGGCAGGGACATCTTCTGGCTCTCGGGATAAAAGAGCCGGTTGCACCGGGTCAGGATATCTTTTCTACCGTTACAGAAATTCGGGAATGCGGAGGAATATCTGTCCTTCCTCATCCGTTTCACCGGTACCGTCACGGCGCCGGGCTCATAATCCCTGAAGTTATTGCCGTTGTTGATGCAGTAGAGGTCTACAACAGCAGGTATATCATTGGAACCGCTAACAGGCAGGCAGTAAAGGCAGCCGGAAGATATCATAAACCCATGGTAGGTGGGAGTGATGCTCACCGTGCATCATATGTCGGGTATGGTCTGACGTATATCGATGCAAAACCCGACCTTCTCTCGATACTGACTGCCATCCGTGATGGGAAAACTGAATATGGCGGGAGAAAGACACCGCTTATGGTCTACACCGGGCAGTCTGCCAGGAACTCATGGAACCGGATAAAACGAAGAATCTCCCGGTAAGGATTGCATTTTTAGTCTCATACCTGGGATCCGGGTTTCATGGCTCCCAGGTACAGCCCCGGGTGCGGACAGTAGAAGGAGATATTCTTCGCATCTGCTATAAAACCAATCTTTTCAAGGATGACGGATCAGGACGGTTCAGGATGGCCGGACGAACCGACAGGGGGGTATCAGCACGCCGCCAGATATTTGCCTTTACCACCTGCTATCCACAACGGGCAATCCTCGTACTTCAGAAACTCCTGCCCCCTGATATTTATCTCTCTGCCTATGCGGTGGTAGATGACCGGTTTAATCCCCGTTATGTTCCTGTTTCCCGGACATACCGCTACTATAGCCTCTCGCCGATTCCGGATCCCGGGTATGTAAACGAGGTAGCCTCACTTTTTATCGGTTCCCATGCATTCCACTGTTTTGCAAAGATGGAGCCGGGCAGGGATCCGGTTCGCCATGTCTATGCCTCATCACTGGTAACCGAAACCGGCAGGTGGTATTATGAGATACAGGCAGAGAGTTTTTTGTGGAATATGGTCAGGGGAATCGTTACGGCACTGCTCTGGTGCAGTCAGGGAAAAATTTCCAAAAACGATGTACATAATATGCTTTCCGGTACCTGTCCTGCCCGGATTCCCCCTGCTGATCCGACCGGCCTCGTGCTCTGGGATATCGAGTGTCAACTTGCATGGATACCTCTGTTACCGGTTTTAAAGAAAGAAGAGAAGAGGAGAGCCTTGCATATGCATCATCAGCTGATCTCGCTCCTCTGTGAGGAGATCTTCCCTGACACCTGACCTGAGATTATGGATTTATAACGGATCGCGGGTGGCGCGATCTTAAGGTCTCCTCAAA
>JAFGOM010000083.1 GCA_016926505.1 Methanospirillaceae archaeon | reverse complement strand
GCGCTCTGAACAATCAACCGGCAACATCCATGATAAGGATTTACAAATCTACCCATCCTTTTTTCTGCATCCCCTCTTCTGCATGTACAGGTATCCTGCAGGCACACGCAGGTATATCACTATCCTGCCCAAACTTACAGAGAAAGAATATCAGAGAAAAAAAAAGATACCGCACACCTCAGGAGAAAGGTGCCAGAAACCATACCGAGATATCAGTTCAGATAAGAGATTATGACAAGAGAGAAGAGGTCTTTTATTCCGACACTATCGGACAGGCATACCAAGATCGTTGCCACTATCGGTCCCGCTTCCGCTGACAGAACCGTCATAGAGGAGATGATCCATGCCGGGGCAGATCTCTGCAGGATAAATCTGGCGTACAAAACCCATGCATCACACCAGAAACTGATAGAATCCATACGAGAGGCAGAAATAACCTGCAAGCGAAACGTTGCCCTGCTTATCGATATCCCCGGACCCAAACTGCGGCTTGGTACTCTCCTGAAAGATCCGTTACCTCTTTTCACCGGAATGCGGGTGGTACTTACGGGAACCGGATCAGCTTCAGAAACTCTTGTTCTCCCGGTCTCTGATCCTGCACTCCTTCCCACCGTGTATCCCGGGGACGAAATACTGATCGCAGATGGTGCAGTCATGCTTACGGTTCTGTCTGCGAAAGGGGATCAGATCTTTGCAGAAGTGCGAGCAGGAGGAACCCTTCATGAGGGTAACGGGGTCGTTTTTCCCGGAAGAAGGCCGGATGTTCCCTTCATTACAGAAAAACTAAAGAGCGATCTTACCTTTGCAGCAGAGGCAGGCGCTGATTATATCGCACTCTCATTTGTCTCAAAAGATGCTGATATTCTTGCAGTACGGGATTTTCTCTCAAGTATCGGTTCTTCCATCCCTCTCATTGCCAAGATAGAACAGGAGTCTGCGGTAAAAAATTACCGGGCCATTCTGAAAGTCTCGGATGGAATCATGGTAGCACGGGGTGATCTCGGGGTTGAGATGCCCATAGAACAGATCCCGCACATTCAGAAGTCGGTTATCACGGAAGCAAACTTACATAAGAAGCCGGTTATAACCGCAACAGAGATGCTTGAATCCATGGTCACCCGGGGCAGGCCAACCCGGGCCGAGGTGACCGATGTGGCAAACGCCATTCTTGACGGGACCGATGCTCTGATGCTCTCAGCTGAGACCTCTATCGGAGCATATCCGGTTCAGGCAATTGAGATGATGGCTTCAATTGCCCTTGAGACAGAGAAACATCTCTCATACCGGGAAGGAGCAGGATCTCATGAAGTGCCAGATGAACCGGTTACCATTGGAGATGTGATCAGTGCCAGTGCATGTGATACTGCCATGCATCTGAATTGCAGAAGCATCGTTGCATTTACCAGGTCTGGTAAAACTGCACACCGTGCGTCATCCTGCAGACCTGCGCAACCTATTCTAGCCATTACGTCAGATCCCCGGGTTTACAAAAGACTGCTTCTCTGGTGGGGTGTTTTACCGGTTCTGCATACTCCGACCATCTCGGCAGATACTTTGTTTTCAGATGCCACGCATATCGCTCTTGCAACCGGACAGGTATCACCGGGAGATACCATCGTCATTATTGCGGGAATACCGGGAGGGAATGAAGGATCCACGAACCTGATAAAGGTTGAAAAGATACCGGAAGAACCGGAAATGACTGAAAAAACCAAGGGGAATATTTCAGGAAAGAGAGTTCATGATGTATCATGATTATGAAATCCTGTCACCATCCCACAATCCTCACCAGGTTTTGTATACGGTCCCTTTTCATCACGGTCTGTATGGATACCGTTGCCGGAAATAGATAAGAGATCAGGAGGGATAGAGTGGACCACCGCTGTAGTCTTCCGGTATACTGCGTACTCCCTCTATCTCTTCTCCGATCTTTGGTTTCATGATAAGGGTGATGCGATCATTTCTGCCAACCTGCAATGAACTGATGTCCCATCCGAGGGTTTTAGAAGTACCCGGGTACAGGGTTGTTTTTTCCGGGGTAGCGAGTGGGACCGGATCATCCTCATTTACCTGTATGGTTATGACATACTCATCAGGGTTGAGAGAAACAGGGGAATTTGACGGATCCACACGTAATCTCACCTCAATTGCAGTCATATTTTTCTCGATGGCATTATACTCACCTATGACCTCATCAATAGAAAAAGAGGGTATAATTCCCGTAGATACTCCTTCTGTTGGTTCTGGTAACGCCGGGTCCGGGTTTATCATTATATCAGACGATCCTGATCCGTCTGATCCCGTCCCCCCGATGGTCTCCTGATACCAGTTCCAGCTGAGAAAAGAGAAAAAAAGTAAGAAGAGAATACCAATAATAACAGCACCGGTACGATAATACCGATAATGCGGGGAAAGCCGCAGATCATCCAGATCCAGGTGAGAGGGTCTGGTAAACAGGGCAGGTTTTATTCCTTTTGTAACAGATGCACCTGTCTTTTTGGAACTATCTCTCCGGTCATCCGGGGCCGGTGCTTTTACAGGATCATCCCGGTTCTTTTGAGAAATATCGTCCCTTTTTGGTGCTCTTTCTGAATCAGGATATTTCTCTTTATCGGAAGGATCTGCACGATGCAGATCTCTTCGTTCCCGTCTGGGAACTGCTCCCGTCTCACGAAAGCCGGGGGTCTGTTCACGGGGCAGTCGGTACTTCTTCTCAACCGGCGGAGTATATCCCGGTTTGCGTTCGGGTATCCGGTATTTCTTTTCCTGAGGAGGTATGCCCTGTTTTTCCTCTGAACTCTTCCTGTTTGTATCAGGAATTCTTCTCTTCTCATCCGGGGGTTGTCTCTTCCCATCTTTTTCCATCTGAGAACGGGATAGTTTATTGGGGGCTGAATCTATTGACAGGGAATCCGGGACGGCTAATCCACACTGATCGCAGAATCGTTGTCCGGGTTGTAATTTAGATCCGCACTGCATGCAGAAACGGGGATCCATAGTACTTGATTGCAGGAGCAACCGGATATATCTTCTGGATTGAGATCAATCATCCAAAAAAGCGGGAATCAATGAAGAAGAGAGATAAAAAAGGAATGAATCCGGGTTTTTCAGGAAAAGAGAGAGGTGTAGGTATCATCAGAGAATAAAGATTCTGCAGGAATAATACCGGAAAAGATTATCATATTCTCTGAGATCGTGATATCTGCATCCTCAAAGACCTGGGGCATGGAACTGAGAACAGAATCATACCTGCTCGTAAGATCATCATGTAACTGTGAAAGAACGGTCTCATCATTGACCATGATGATAACCGTGCCAAGAACAGTCCCATCCGGAGAGAGTTTCATATCAGTGGCCATGCCGTCCATCTCAAGAAATGAGACCGCATTTCCTGTCATGACTACCGATAAAAACCCTCCGGGAAGGTTCTTTGCAAGCGTATTCATGGAAGGATCTGCAGAATATGCACTCTGTTTCCTGCCTGCAAGAACATCCATGGTTTCTGCTACCGCCTCCCTTGATCCGGTAACAATATAGGAATCTTTGATGAGAACTGCATCGTTGTAATCAGGATAATAAAACAGGTTCTCCCCATGATACGACTCCATTACATATCCTGCATCAGTAAGGCTCTTTTGTATCACCGAGGGATCCAGCTCTCCCCCGATGACGGTTGCCATCCTGTACTGGGAAGGATCAGATGAGGCATACCAGCCCATGGTGGTGATCTTCCCAATGTCCACCTGGCTCAATGCAGGGATAGAATGAACAATATCATCACCAAATCCTGCTGATAGGACTGAATCCTTTGATATCGTTGAGATATCTGCATACGAAACCAGCGAGTAATTTTCCGGGGTTATCTGCATAATATCGGTCAGTGATGTTATCTGATCCCTGGTATCTGTACAACCGGACATAAAGATTGTTACACAGACCATGAGGGAGATCAGGAGAAAAGCAGGCGTATGTTTTTTTGAATTCATAATTGATTACCTGGACTCCGGGCAATTTTAATTTTTTCTGGTGGTGCCCGATGTGTATGTATAACTCTCGATTTGCTCACCCAAAAAAGGTATTGGTAAACCGATGACGATTAATTGTTTCTTTTCCCTCATCCATCAATCCAATGATGAATCAGGCAGGAGACCATCCGGTTTTCTTCCCCGGGAATGGTTCCTTTAAAAAAAGCAGACGATTCACTGGTTCTCATGAAAGAATGAGAAAGATTGCATGCCTGTTAAGCGGGAACATATCTAACGTCAGGTGTACCGGTTCATGAACAAAGACCGCAAATATCCATTGGGTTGTACCCGGATCATGAGAAGAATCAATATAGAGATACGCAGCTGATTCGGATTCTACACCCTCAAAATCCCTTTTGCCGGTCACGGCATACTCAATTGTTCCTTCTGCCGGGATTGTATCCAGAACATCCTCTAACGGCCCGGATACTGCAGACGGGCTTCGTTTCTGCAACACATCAATAAGACCACGAACTGCCAGGTGTGTTTCCGATAAAGAGACATCCTCCAATAAAAGCGCTCTCAAGCAGGCTCTCATCATCCTGCCAGAAACATATTCCATGACAGGATATCAGGCTGCAGGCACCTTTATTCAGGTTCTGTTCAATGAGCCGGATATTATCATTTCCCATCATGAGAAGACAGAAATTTTCTGCTGAATCACCGGGAGTCTGACGAAAGAGACCTGCAGAAGGGATCTCTTTACTCCCGTCCCGAAACTATCCGGCACGGTAAACAAACCATCCCTGATAAGGATTGATTGCAGGAACGGATCAGCCGCGATCCGGGTCATATTGATATGCAAAATACTGATATCCGGCAGGTGCTGCCGTTGTAACATCCCTCACACCGGTAAGAGAGAAAAGCGGGATATTGGTGAATCCGGATCCGGTACTGAAAAGAAAAGAGAAGAGGTGCTCTTTATGCATCAGCCTGGTCCGGGAGATGATTCTTCCCTTTCATGCTGTTGCATCCGGCTATCGCATACTCGTTTCATCTGGGTTTTCCTTTCCTGCATCTCCCTCACGATGAATAAAAAAAACAATCTCACTGATGCCATGATCGGCATCAAGGATAAATCCGGTCTGCAATAATGCAGGAATTCTCTCCCCGTCATCAGAAAGAAGAGAGACCATCCGGGGAAAGAGAACCGGTTCATCTGATTCATCCCTGTCGGCCAGGATCACAGACAAGGGGGAACCAACAAGGGATCTCCGTTCAATTGAGAAGACCCGTCTGACTTCAGGGCTTATCCGCGTTATCCTTCCCTGGAGATCAACCGCGATACATAATGTTCTTGAGGAAAGGAGCGTCTTTTCAATCCTGTCATGCAGGCTAGACAATCCGGGCTTCTCCAGATTACGGATTCGTGCCTTATGGAGAGCCATCTCGATATTTGAGAAGAGCTCTCTCTCATTGAATGGTTTAATCAGGTATCCGGATGGATTGATACTGATAGCCCTCTCAAGCGTGTTTTTATCAGAATGAGCCGTCAAAAAGATGATTGGAATACCAAGCTGTTCTTTAATCGATGCTGCTGCCTCTATTCCATCCATCTCTCCCTGAAGACGGATGTCCATCAGTATCAGGTCAGGACTTTTTTTTACTGCTTCATCAATTGCTGCTTCTCCGGTTATCGCCTGTCCTGCCACCTCAAATCCAAGTCGCGCCAGTGTCTCCTGGATCTCCATGGAGATGAGCATCTCATCCTCGACAACCAGTATCCTGCTTTTTCTCTTCATAATCATCTCTTTTTTTGCGGTATGGGAAATTCCAGCGAATATCTCGTTCCACCGGAATCTGACACGGTAGTGATCGTTCCCTGTAACTGAAAGACCAGGTTCTCTATCAGCTGCATGCCAAGGGTCTTTTTCTGATCAGATTCATATCCGGGAGGCAGACCGACACCATCATCAGAGAATCTGACAGAGATGACAGATTCTTTCTGCTCTACAACAATAGTGATCGTACCACTCTCCCTATCCGGGAAAGCATATTTCATCGAGTTTGTAATGAGTTCATTACTAATGAGCCCCAACGGAATCGCTCGCTCAATGTCGACACAGAGATTGGGATCACAGGTAATGATACAGGCGGTTACATCACCAACCGGGTAAAATTCATGGACAATCCGGTCGGTAAGTTCCTGCAGGTAATCACCGAGCAGTATCTCTGAAAAGGATTCGGTCATGTACAATTTTTCATGGATGATTGCCATCGATGAGATCCGGTTACGACAGTCACGAATTATCTCATGAATCTTCTCATCGTTTACCCGGTAATCCTGCAGCGTAAGAATACTGGTAATAATCTGCATATTATTCTTGACACGATGATGAATTTCACGAAGAAGAGTGTCTTTCTCATACAGAGACGTAAGGATATTCTGTTTTAGCGTCTCCTCACTCTGACGAAGCCTCACTTCTGCCACTTTCCGTTCAGTAATATTTCTTGCAACTGAAAGCATGACCGGGTTTCCCTGAAAAGTAAACCGGTGCGAATTAACCTCAACCGGTACTAATCCTGATGAAGTTCGAAATTCGGTCTCAAAAGTATTGCGTGACATATCCTGGGAATCGGTAAGATGTTTTTTTTGTACATAATCAACAAAATCAGGACATATCTCATCCCATCTCATCTGCACGAGGAGATCACGTGAATATCCCAACGTATCAAGGGCGACCTGGTTCACCTCAAGTATCGCCCCGGGTTCATTATCATTTGAGATAGCGTGAAGAAAGATCATGTCATTGCTGTTGTGAAAGATCTCCCTGAACTTGGACTCACTCTCGAGAAGTCTCTGTTCTGCAAATTTTCTTGCAGAAATATCAAGAAGAGTGCAGATAACGGCAGGTCTCCCGGAAAGGATGATCTGGGAGAGGAATAATTCGCAGTACAAAACCGAACCGTTCGCAGATATCCCGCGTAACTCAAGGTGATCTGTTGAGAATGTTGAGAGTAACAGGGTAGAACAGGAACTGATGAATAAATCCCGGTCATCGGGGTGAAACAGCATAAAAGGGAGAGATCTGAGCATCTCTTCCCGGGCATATGCAAATATCTGGCTCATCCGTGGGTTTGTATAGAGGAAATGGTTGTTCTGGGTGACAAAGATACCCACAAGTCCATGCTGGATAGGGTTTCGAAACATCTCTTCTATCTCTATCCGGTACTTCGCTGAACCAAATACCCCTGTTGCAAGATGTATCGCTTTTACCTCTTCGTCACTCCAGACATGCTCATGATGATAATTCTCAAGTCCGATAAAACCCCATAAAACAGTGCCTGATATGATAGGTGCAAGAAGAAGTGAACTGATACCGGTTTTATAAAGAAACGACCGGGTATCTTCATCACTATACATTGTTCCGATGACCGGTTCTCCTCTTTTCAGCTTTTCGTAAACCCAATCATTCTCGAGGAGATACGAACGAATCGGTTCTTCGTGTAACGGATTTCTGACTGCACATCTCTCCTCCTCCCAGACACACTGGACAACGAGTTCCGGGTATTTCACCGTATCACTCCCTGCAACCCTGATGATATACGCACGCTGGATCTGCAGGGTCTCTCCAAACCGGGAGAGGATCTCTTCTATCTCTTCTTCCCACAGGTATCCCCGAAGAAAATGATCTGCTGCATAACTGATACACTCAAGAATTGCATCTTTCCGGAGATTCGCTTCTTCTGCTTTATTTTTGGCATACAGCATCCGGATTTTATTCGAGAGATCAAGGATCTGGATCTCAATATCATCAACTTTCTCCTGGTAAAAATCGGCACCGGCATTGAGCGCTGCGATGGCAGTCTCCTTTGTGTCATCTCCGGTGAAAAGAATAAAGGGTATGGGATTTTTATCCTTCTTGATCTGTTCCAAAAGATCAATCCCGGTCATCCCGGGCATATTGTAATCAGAGACGATAACATCGTACTGATACTTCCCGAGGTTCTGTAGTGCATCTGCAGCACAATAACAGGTCGTTACGATAAATTCCTTTGTATCTTCGAGGTATAACTGAAAAACTGAACATAACTCGATATTATCATCAACAAACAAAACCCGGATCATGCAGGGACCAGTCCTTTCAAGCTATCATTTCCCGGTTGTCTATTTAACTCTCCTGTTCAGTGAGCAGATGATATTCTCAGGGAGAATAAAACCGCAAATACCGGAAGAGTCTTATCAGGAATTTTGTCAGGAACAAGATTAGAATAGATGTTAAATGGGAGAGAAAAAGCAGAAACAGGGAGGATAGTACAGCCATGCATCCGGTCTGCCCACCGGGTCAGGCAGGAAAACTTTTCCGGGGATGGATTTTCATCTGCCATGTATTGTTTTTAAGAGCCATGCCATGTTCTCTCCAAGCTGTCTCATGGTTGCAACTCCTTCTTTGTCCTGTAATACATCCCCGGGCTCCAGACCAATCCCGATATTCCAGTAACTCGAACCAGGCACTATCATATCAGAAATGAGAAAAAAGTGATTAATACTGTCAAAAACGTGAATTCCACCTGCACGTCTGACAGCTACCACCGCTGCCCCTACTTTTCGCTTCAGTGCCTGGTTGTTCCCCCTGCACACATATCCTGCCCGGTCAATCAGTGCCTTTGTCTCGGGAGAAAGATCACTGAAATAGGTCGGGCTTCCGATAATTATCCCGTCTGCATCTATCATCTTTGCTATGTACTCATTCATACTGTCATCGGTGATGATGCATCGCCTGTCCTGTCGATCCCGGCATTTTCCGCATGCGGTACATCCGCGGATTCGTTCCCCTCCGATCTGGATCAGTTCTGTCCGGATGCCATGATCCTGTAAGACTGATAATACCTCTGCAATAAGAAGACCGGTGTTCCCTTCTTTTCTGGGGCTTCCGTTAAAAGCGACAACCTTCATGTACAGATCTTCAACCGGCATCGTATAAAAAAAGGGTATCTTTCCTCTCAGGCAGAAAAAAACCGGACGATAATGTTCTTGCTGCATAATCCCGATCTGCTGAAGGGAATGATAAGAAAAGGGAAATTTTTCCCGGTACCGATCCCGTCCCGAATCGGGAATACCCAATCACCGAAAAACCCGGGTGCCAGGAACAGTATTATTCATGGATCTGACATAGTACTTCAGTACAGATACTCCCGGGTTACTCCGGATGTAACCAGATTGATCCATATATGAATTCACTCGAGCATAAAACCATTGTTCTTGCGGTTTGTGGCAGTATTGCAGCAGTAAACACCATCGCTCTGGCACATGCACTCAGACGTAAGGGAGCAGTTGTACAGGCAGTGATGAGTGAGGCAGCATGCCGGATCATTCATCCTGATGCACTGACCTATGCTACCGGAAGGCAGACCATAACGAACCTCTCAGGGATGGTTGAACATGTCCTTTACTGTGGTGATCAGGGCATTGCAGATCTTCTTTTAATTGCTCCCTGTACCGCCAATACGATCAGTAAAATTGCGTGTGGTATTGATGATACAACCCCTACAACCTTTGCTTCGACGGCACTGGGCCGGCCAATGCCGGTTGTTCTTGTCCCTGCAATGCACCATGCAATGTATCGCCATCAGGGAATCGGAAAGAACCTTGCCTGTGTAAAGGATATGGGGATTTTTATCATTGATCCCAGGATCGAAGAAGGAAAAGCAAAAATAGCACCCAATGAAGAGATTATCCTTAAAATTGAACGTATTTTATTGGGATCTCCACTATCAGGCAGAAAGGTCCTTATCACCAGCGGCAGATGTGAAGAACCTCTTGATGATATCCGTATTCTTACAACCCGGTCGTCAGGCAGGATGGGAGAAGAGATCGCATACCAGGCATATCGTCTCGGAGCAGATGTGACTATCGTTCATGCAAATCATATCCCCTGTGTTGAGAACCGGTATGCCGCTACTGCAGAGTCCATGCAGGATATTATCAGATCCATCCTTGCAACAGAAGAGATCTCAATTTATATCAGTGCTGCTGCAATCTCAGACTTTGCACCGGTCTGCATCCCGGGAAAAATTCCCAGTGGAGAGAAGCGGGAGATCACCCTTATTCCCCGGCAAAAAATTCTCCCTGATGCCATTCATGCAGGAGTTGGGATGATAGTGGCATTTAAACTCGGAGAAGATGCAATCGATGCAGCAAACTCCCTGATTTCAATCGGGGTGTCCATCGTTGCTGCAAATACCAAAGAATCAATGGGTGGAAAAACCGGTTCATATCATCTCATCACAAAGGAGGGACATTACCCGGTTTCAGGGACAAAAGAGGAGATTGCTGCAGAGATATTTGACCTTATCCTCACAAAGACGGGATCCGGGAAGAGATAGATGAGAAAGACTCCGGTTTCAGACAGGAGACGGAAAAGACATGGGCAGACTCCCTGTTCTTCTAAATGAGGTAATGAAATTCCGATGAGGATACTTGTATGAAGGTCTCTGTCTTTTGTCCCGGACATATAACAGGATATTTCCTCCCCTTCTATTCAGATGATCCGGACGTATCAGGCAGTTGTGGTGCAGGAATGGTGATAGACAGGGGAGTAACAATCACGGTCAGCCCTGCTGATACGTACTCTTTTTTCGGGATACAACATCACCCGGACAGAGATGTCTCATTCAGCTTTGATTCTTCTGATATAATCAGGGATCTTGTAGAAAGACTGGGTATTCCGGTGTCGGTCCTCTCAGTAACCGATCTCCCTCTCCAGTCAGGATACGGATTATCAGCAGCAGCGCTCCTTGCAACGGCACATGGAATTAATATGCGGTTTCAGCTGGGACTCTCTGATGAGGATTGTGCACGATATGCCCATCGTGTCGAGATAGATCACAAAACCGGTCTTGGAGATGTCGCCGCATGCATGGGAGGGGGGCTTGTCTGCAGAAAAAAACCAGGTATACACTCAGACAGTATCCGAATCCGGGATACAGGGGAGATTGCAGTTCTGACACTTGGACCGATACCAACAACAGAGATACTTGAAAATAAAATTGGATTACGTCAGTTAAAACGCGCTTTTCCCACATCCTGTCCCGGAACATGCCAGGAATTCTTCCGGTTCTCAAGACAGTTTGCTCTAAAAAGTGGTTTTTTGACGGATCGACTCAAAGATATCATACAGGCATGCACGAGAGAAGGAATCGAATCCAGTATGACGATGCTTGGTGAGGGTGTTTTTGCCTATGGAGAACGGGCAGCTGCTCTTCTCTCCCGGTTTGGTGACACAGAAGTGATGCATATCTCAGAGACCGGTCCGGTTATCATGAATAACGGGGTAAAAACAACATGATACCGAGAAACCATCCCCGGTATCACTCCCTTATTGCACGCGAAAAAATTGCATGTGCAGCCCGTGAGGGGATTGTAACCTTAGAAGGACTGACTGCCCACGGGAGAGGTGAAGCATTTGATTATCTGCTTGGGGAATGCACGATTCCCTCGGCACGTGAGGCCGGGCAGGTTGCTGCCGCTCTCATGCGTACCGCAAAAAACCCGGTAATCTCTGTTAACGGCAATACTGCAGCACTTGCCGCTCCCCTGATTGCACAACTCCAGAAGAGCACGGGTGCGTCAGTTGAGGTCAATTTATTTCACCGGTCTGATGAACGGATTATGCGTATAACCGAACTTCTGAAACAATACGGAACAGAAGTCCTCTCAGGACCGGTTTCTCGTCTTCTTCCCCTCTCTCATGACCGGGGGATCTGCCATGAAGAGGGAATTTTCTCTGCAGATCTTGTCTTTGTCCCGCTGGAGGACGGAGACCGGGCAGAAGTACTGAAAAATATGGGGAAAATTGTCATCACCATTGATGTAAATCCACTCTCACGAACGGTTCAATATGCAACCCTTCCGGTTATTGATGAATTAACACGGGCACTACCCTGCATCTGCTCATATGCCGATTCATTGTCAGAAAAAGAAGCAGAACAGATCGCCGCGACCCGGAAGAACGGTGAATGGTATATTCAGGAAGCACGAAATGAGATACTACGGAGATTCCATGTTCTGGATTGAGAAATACCGGCCTGAAAAACTTGACGATATACGGGGACAGGACGCTGTACGGGATGTTTTAGCAGGATGCGTACAGAAGAGGACCCTTCCCCATCTCCTGATCACCGGACCCCATGGAACGGGGAAGAGTTCTGCAATCCTTGCTACAATCAGAGAGATGTATCAGGAGCGATGGCAGGAATATACAACAATATTTCCCACAGCCGATCTTTTTTTACATGGGAAAAAATTTCTTATGGAAGATGAGCGTTTCAGCCACATCTTCAGGAAAGACCAGTCTTTTATCGCCAATTTAAAGAGTGCGGTGAACTGGTATGCAGCAATAAAACCATTTGATGAATCATTCCGGGTAATCATCTTTGAAGATGCCTGTGCATTGTCCCACGATGCACAGCAGGCATTGAGGAGGATAATGGAGCGATACAGTGAGACCTGCCGGTTTATCTTTATCACACCACATGCGTCTGCTCTTATTCCCCCCATCTGTTCCCGGTGCCTTCCCCTGTACTTCTCTCCCATTACCACTGATATCATTACAGAAAAAATTAGGCAGATATGTATTGCAGAAGGGATTACTCCGGATCCGCTCTCCCCTGATGACATATCCCTCGTATCTGTTACCGCACAGGGGGATTTACGAAAAGCAATCATGTATACCCAGGTTCTCTCTGCAACGCACAACACCTGTGATATCAGTATACTGAATGAATCAAAATCAGGCATCCAGGTACGTGAAGCGTTCCTGGCTATGGAAGAAGAAAACAGCGCATCTGCCAGGGAATTAATTGAGACTGCCATGATACAGAACGGGATCAGCAGTACCGAACTGTTAGAGGAACTGCGAGGGGTAATAAAGCGTGAATACAATCATCCGGTACTGGCATCGTACCTGGCAGATACTGATTTCATGCTGCTCGATGCACAGGATCCGTATGTTCATATCAACGCTCTTGTTTCACGGATAATTACCGGGGTCTTTGCGCGATGAAAACGACAAAGCATGCAAGCAGGGTTATTGCCCATTATGATGACGTGGCTGATCAGTATGATCAACGATACGATCACCGGGACCGTGGCAGGTTGTATTATGATCATATCTGTGAGCAGATAAAAACAGAGATTCCTGATAAAGAGGATCTCCTTGATATCGGTTGTGGAACCGGGCTCTTTGCCGGCAGGTATTTCCAGTCAGGGGGAAGAGTTACCGGTATCGATATCAGTTCCGGGATGATACGGCGGGCCGTCGCAAACCACCCGTATGCTTTCTTTGTTATCGGAAATGCTGAACACCTTCCTTTTTCAGATGAATCGTTCGGAGCCGTTGCAAGTCTTCTGGCGTTTAGTTACCTGCAGAATCCGGAGAAGATGCTTGCTGATGTATACCGGGTTCTCAGGCCGGGTGGATCGGTTGCTTTGTGTACTCTCGGCAAAAACCTCCTTACATCAGGAGTTCCTGCGGTGTACCGGGTAGGAGAACAATTAAAATTAAAACGGGTCGGTGTAGGCAGATTTAATGAGCATTATTACACCGAGGATGAACTAAAAGAACTCTTCTCAAAAACAGGGTTTTTAAGCATCAAAACAAAGAAATGTTCATTTGCCCATCTCAACCTGGTAAATCCCATATTCTCCTTTGCAAGAATGGTTGAGCCGTTTATTGAACAGCGGATTCCACAACTTGCGTATAACGTTGTTGCATCCGGAAAAAAACCCTGATGCCCGGTTGTGATCTCTTCTTTTGTATCCTAAAAACCGCAAAAGAGGGTCAAAAAATACGATTAAAATCAGGGATTATCAGGCAAACGACCCGGCGGATGAATTACTGAGGTGCCTGATCATCTGGTTTTTCTTTTCAATTGCACTGAGAGCTGCACTATCTATCCCCTTCTGCATAACTGAAAAATCCTTTCTGTACTGATCGACTACCCGTTTTACCGGAGTGTATGCAGACTCCCTGAACTCAGGAATAAACGGCCTGCGCTTCTTGTCCTTCTCAAGCAGGGCCTCGCTCTCTCCTTCTTCGACATACCCAATCTCTCTGATGGTAATACCGGTCTTTTGTATACAGCTCATGACTGATTCCGCTGCTTTTCCGGGAACCACGATCAGAAGGGCATCAAGTGAGACCCCGAGAGGATCAATCTGTAACCGGTTCAGCATTGCTGATACCGCAGGATCGATGAGATCATGCACGGTATCCTCCCTGATTATCATGCGACACTGTGCAGTCCGGGCCATCTCATAAATATCACCCCGCAGTCCTCCGTTGGTCACATCGGTCATGGCATGTATCTCCTGCAGGATTTGCGGATTCTCAAGAAGCGTTTTGCAGGCGGTCAGAAAACGGATGTTCAGTGTTGCCTGTACCACTTCAGGAGAACCGGAATAGATTGCAGTGGTTGCAATTGTTCCTCCACCGGATCCCTCGGTCATGAGGATGAGATCTCCTGGCCTGGCCTGTTTTCTCGAGGTAAGATGTTCCGCAACTCCGACACACCCGACACAACCGGTCATTCGATCCCCTATGACCATGTCACCTCCGATCCGCAGGGTTGATCCGCTCACGAGGGGAACGCCCGTCACTTCACTTATTGCAACGATTCCCGCAGTATAATCAAAAATTTTTGCAACATCAGCATCATCAGCAGCATGGATATCTGAAAAGAGCATTACCGGTCTTGCCCCCATGACATAACAGTCACGCAGGGTAGCCCGTGTCACATGAAATGCCGCGAGAAACGGGAAGTCAGACAGACGGGAATGCATACCATCTACCGTACAGACGATATAATTCCCATGTTCCTCGACAACACCCCCGTCATCCATCTGATCAACCCCGACACAGGCCCCGGTCTTCCCGATAATCTCTGCTATCTTTTTATGAGCGTAAAAATCTCCGGTTCCACGGGAACCGACCCCGAAATCCCCCATGGACACACCTGCCGGCTGATACCGAAAGATTGGATCCTCGAGGTTTCCTGTCAGGACCGCCTCTTCATAGACGGCTTCTGCTAATTCCCGGATGTACGTGGGATCCTCTCTCTTGATGGAACGTATCGACTGGATCAGTCCCGCAATAATCTCCTCCCTGCTCTTGTGCGATCTGACTGATCGGTGCACATATCCTTCGAGATCCATGCAGAATGATATGTACGGCGATCATAATAACACCCATGCATTACGATTGCCAGATTCTATTTCTTCTTCAGAATAAAGAAAGAATCAGAAATACGTTACACAAAAAGATTTGCGCTTCTCTCATCCTGCAGAATGAATGATGTTCCTATTGAACCATAATCATCCTCTATCTGTTCAAACAGAAGCGTTTGGAGAGAATACAGAGCTACCTTTTTAGAGAGAAGATCCTATAGTATGAAGTAGTCACAATCTGCAGACCTTTGTGGGATTCTCCACAAAATACCTCTGCAGAAACAGATTCGCGTTCACAAACATGGTTCCCCGGACACATCCACAAATTCCAGATCATACGAGCGGATACTACGCATATCTCACGGTTATCGGGGGAATACTGCTAGGTATTCTCTGCCCGGTTATATCTGCAGGATTCTGTGCCGGCGATGATTGCCCGGGCTGTAATGCAACGTTGCTTACACAACGGCTTGCATCAGATCTCCTCCCCTTTGTCAGTGATTCAGAGAATAGTTCATCTTCGTCTGCCAGGGAAACCCTTAGCCAGATGCGGGTCTTTTCACAGATACGGTTTGACGCAGGTTCCCATCCGCTTGTTCATGTCCAGGTATCAGTCAGTCCTGAATATAGCGGGGATGAGATCAGAGATCTGCTCCATGATGCTCTCTCTGATTCCGGGTATAGCATCATATCAGGATGGGTCTATCTTTCTGACGTAAGACGCCTTGCATGTCTCCCCGGAGTGATCGGGATACGACCGGTGCTTCCACCGGTATCAGGAGGAGGGATGGCACCATTACCTAAAGCAGACGAGTCTTTTTCTGAAAAAGAGTTCACCGGTTCCGGCCTTAGGAACAGTACCGTGGATACGGCATCTGTCCCTGATGAGATAAACGATATCTATCTGTCGATGATTCTTCCCTGGGAAGAGAAATTATCAACCGATCTGCAACAGGTAATCGATATACGGCATTGCTCTCCAAACCAGGCACCAGAGGATGTGCAAAAACTCATGAAAGTTACTGGTCAGCTTCGAAACATAACAGAGGGGGAACCGGAAGTCCTTGTCTCTGCACGGGTTTTTGATACTGATGCCATTTTGCCGGTCACATCTGTTTTTACTGACTATTATGCTGATTCCCGGTACCGGAAAGTCGAAGGATGGGTACATCTCTCATTATTACAATCTCTTGCAGAGAAGCAAACCGTTTCACACATAAAAACCATCCTTCCTCCGAAAACATCTACTATCATCACAGAAGGCGATACCATCCACCGGACGGATGAAATTCGGAATATCTCAGGGTTTCGTGGATCCGGTGTCAGGGTGGGAGTCATATCAGATGGAGTTACACACCTTGATGATGCTATTTTTGCCGGTGAACTGCCGGATTCAATAATGGTTCTCAGTGACACGATCGGCGGGGATGAAGGGACTGCAATGCTTGAGATTATCCATGATATTGCTCCTGATGCCGAGCTGTACTTCCATGACAGGGGTGCAAGTCCTATTGCCTTTATTCAGGCTGTTGACCGGTTGATCCAGTCAGGATGCCGGATCATCTGTGACGATATCATCTATGTAGAACCGTTCTTTGAGGATGGGTACATTGCAGAGAACATCAGGGATCGCATTCTGACCCATGATATCATCTACATCTCCGCTGCAGGCAATGCAGCTCTCAGTCATTACCAGGCCCGGTTTAACGGGACAAAAATGGATGGATATGACTGGCACTCATTCCTCGGGGAGCGGAATGATACCCCGGAAGAAAAAGATTTACACAGCCTGTATTTCACGATCCCTCCCCATGGTGCCGGCCATGTTGTTCTCCAATGGGACGATCCTTTCCTGGGATCGGGGAATAATTATGACCTCTTCCTTTTTGACAGTGAAGGATTTGAGATTGCACGGAGTGTCAATGTTCAGGATGGAGATGATGACCCCATCGAGTGGTGCCGGTTTATCAACAGCAGAGTAAAACCAGAGGAAGTACAGGTCCGGGTGGTCAGGGCAGGAGGTGAGGAGAGAGAGATAGAGATCTATGTCCTCCCCCTGTACGAGGAGATGATTCGTACCGATCCATATACCCCGGCTGACTCTATTTATGCCCAGCAGGCAGTTTCAGAGGTTATCTGTGTCGGGGCGGCAAGCGTGGGGGGAAATGATTCTGTTATCATCGAACCGTTCTCATCACAGGGTCCGGTTACCATCTTGTTTCCAAAGGAAGAGATTCGGAAAAAACCAGATATCGTAGCGATAAATCGTGTGCAGGTCTCTGCTGTTGCAGCCATTGGAAAAGCCTTCACCGGTACGAGTGCTGCTGCACCCCATGTCGCAGGTATCTGTGCAGATGTTCTCTCTGCTTTTCCATATGCTGACAGTAGCGCAATACGGGCAGCATTACTTGCATCTGCAACAGATACAGGATTTATGGGATGGGATCAGACATCAGGATACGGATTGCCGGATGCAGTCAGGATGGCACAGATGATCCCGCCGGCTCCTCCGGATACATCCAAAGCATATGAAACGCAGAAGCAGTCAGATATCAACCTGTCCCTGTCTGCCGGCACGCAGCCGTTTCAGGATGCGATCAATCTCTTTGCAGGCTGGAACTGCATATCTATTCCATATACACTGACGGAAGGGAATAATACTGCAGAAATTTTTTCTGCTGTCCCTACCGCAGATCATACCATCTGGATGTTTCGTAACCAGGAAACGGGATGGGTTCCGGTGCAGGGAACGGATCTGCTGATACCAGGAGAAGCATACTGGATTTATAGTACAGAACCGGTTACAATCCCGCTTAAACCGGATCTCTCTTCTGACACCAGCCGGGGAGAGGGAGAGAGGGAGAGTTCTGACACACGGGGCTGGCATACCATGGGAATTACCGGAACCGATCCGGTACCTGCCCGTTTTTACATGGATTCCCGAACTCCGGACTGGTCCCATCTCTGTGTGTATGATTCCCAAAGACAGGAGTATAAACGCCCGATCATACAGGGAAGAGAGGATTTGTTCTCTGACAGCAGACTTCTGTATCCCGGGGAAGGGTTCTGGTGTTTTATTGAATAGATATAGGGTTTTTGGTAAACTGCATTTGTGAGACGATACCGGAATAGTACGACAAGGAAAAGGATGCAATGCAAGGAAATAATCTTTTGATACGGTTTCTGGTCCTCGTTCTCACCGGCACCATGATTTTATTTCTTCCGGGTTGCGCTGATACACTTTCCGGCACATTCTCAGAAGAACGGCTGGTCATTCACTATAATCCGTCATACCCTGTCCTTCCCAATATATCAGGTATCGATACCGAATCTCTTCATCCGTCTCTTCACCTCATCAGCACCTGTGAACCATTGTCTTTCGCTGTTGTGGGCCTCTCAGGAAACAATACCGGTTCTGTGTATGAGATGCTCTCTACCCTCCCTTTTATCACTGACATTGAACCAGACCCCAAGCGATATGCCTGTAATGATACTGCACCGCAAGCAGAAGAAACAAAAATGATCTCTCTTCCCGGCAGACCAGATGACCCCAGGTATCCGAACCAGTGGAGTATTCCGGCCACCAATGTTCCAGGCATCTGGAACTACCGGGAAAAAAGCGATGTCGTTGTATCTATCATTGATTCCGGGATTGATTATCGCAACGCTGATATTACCGGTCAGTACACTCCCGGAGGATATGACTGGTTCGGAGGGGATACCGATCCGTATGACTGGGACGGGCATGGTACCCATCTTGCCGGGATAGTCTCTGCAACAACTGATAACCGGATTGGGATGAGTGGAATTGCAAACATCTCGCTCATGTCAGAACGGATATACAGCGATTCTTACACAACCTATGCTTCCCTTGCAGCATGTGCGGTTGTTCACGCTGCTGATGCCGGTGCTGATATCATCCTCCTCGGCTACGGGGGTGAGACGGAATCACGTGCAGAATCAAAGGCGATTGGGTATGCTGCACAGAAAGGATGCGTAATCATAGCTCCAGCCGGGAATTCCAACACAAATATGCCGCATTACCCCTCTGATCTGCAACCGGTGATATCAGTCGGATCCTCATCCCGGAATGGTGAGCGGAGTAGTTTCTCAAATTACGGTATTTATCTTGAGATCATGGCTCCCGGGGAAGAGATCATCTCAATGCATCCGGGTAACCGGTATGCGTACCAGAGTGGAACCAGCCAGGCTGCTGCGGTCACCGCCGGTATTGCAGCACTTCTCTACAGCCGGTTTCCGGACATCTCTGCAGATGTCCTCAGATCATCACTTGATGCCACGGCAGGGAAAAAGGATGACTCAGAGAGAACGATCTACTATGGCTATGGTCTCATTGATGCGCTTGCAGCATACCAGTGGATCGGTAACGAGGAAGAGAAAAATTCTGTTCAGGAGAATCAAACATTTTCGGTTCAGACCCACAACGTTCCCAATAAAACGAAACCCGACACGATAAAACCGGCAGGGAATCAAACAATAATTCTTGAGAACGGCTGGAACTGTATCTCATTTCCAGCTACACCATCCGGGAATGAAACCGCCTTTGATCTCTTCTCAACGGTTCATACCGATGGCCATACGATATGGAGATATGAAACCGGACCCGAAGACGCGGGATGGCACTCCATTACCAAAAGCAGCCTCATAAAACCTCTCGAAGGTATTTTTGTCTACTCTGCATCCAGAAAAAACCTGACCTATTCTGTCCCCCAAACAAGCATCCCGGAGAGAGAACTGTATTCCGGCTGGAATACTGTCGGGACCCCGGCATATGAACCCACACCCGTCAGGGAAGCGTTTTTATCAGTAAAAGATAACTGGGTAACCCTGCTGGCTCTTAATGTCAGTTCAGGGTATTTCGATACTGCCATCGTAAACGGAGGTGACGGATTTTTTTCAGACTCCTTCCTCACTGAGCCGCACCGGGGCTACTGGATATACATGCAGAATGACGGTATCCTTGTGCCACCGGGATCCATGTTTCATCCGAAACCCGATCCTGATGATGATGAGATTGTGCCACCGGAATCAGATCCGCAATCAGATCCTGGATCAGAATTTTAATCTTTTTATGATAATCATCTGAGGATGAACCTGACATATATCGGCCACTCCTGTTTTCTCCTGAAAGGTACTCAGTGTGTTTTAATCGATCCCTGTCCCGGGTATAGAAAGGAGGATTATAACCCCACTATTATCGCCATCACCCATGGGCATGCCGATCATATGGGTCCGGTCAGGGAACCTGGCATCAGGACGGTCACATCAAATGAGATCGCAAAATATCTCGCATCTCAGGGTATCGCGGTGGAACCAATGAATATTGGGGGAACCATACAGGTTTCCGGTGTAACATTCACCATGACACCGGCATTGCATTCATCATGGATAGAAGAGGCAGGTATGGGAATGTATGGCGGAACGGCTGCCGGATTTATCATCAGCATGGATGGAGTCTGTATTTACCATGCAGGAGATACCGGACTGTTTTCTGATATGAAACTCATCGGACAACTCTATCATCCGGACGTGGCACTCATCCCGGTCGGGGGGCGATACACCATGGGACCCAGAGAAGCAATGATAGCAGCTGAGTACATCGGATCTCCCCTCATCATTCCCATGCATTATAACACATTTCCATCAATCCGGCAGGACCTGGGATCATTTATCACCGCAATCGAAAAAACAACAGATATGCGTGTCTTACCCTTGCAGCCGGGTGAATCCACCGAGATCAATCCGCCACGAACCTGATCCGGTCCCCGGGGAGATGACAATAATGTATTTTTCGTTTGCCAGACAAGATCATCCCACAATGAAGAGAGAGAACGTCACTTTCACTCTGATGTCTGTTCTGTTATTCCTGCTCATCTGCTCAGTTCAGCCTGCTTTTGGGTCGGTAATGCATGCAAACCAGGACCTTGCCGGACAGAACTTTGCAGACCAGGATCTTGTCGGGGTGTCATTCATGGGATCAGACTGCTCAGGAGCAACATTTCGTGGATCGAACCTTACCAGGGCCAACTTTCTTGATACTTCCCTCCGGGGCGCCAACCTGCAGAATACTATCCTCTCAAACGCGCTTTTCCTTGGCGCTGATCTGATGTCTGCCTCCCTGTCAGACGCAGTCCTGAAAAACGCACTCATGATTAATATCAAGGGAAAAGGAATGAATCTTCAGCGAATCCAGGGATATGCTCTTAATCTCGCAGGAGCGAACCTTGAGATGGTAACTGCAGCAGGAGCATCCCTTCCCCATGCAATGATGACCGGAACAAACCTCCGCATGGTAAATTTCAAGGATGCAGATCTCTCCAATGCCATGATGCTCGGCGCTGATCTGTATGGTGCAAATCTTGCAGGGGCAGACCTCTCAAACGCCACCCTGACACAGGCAGACCTGCGGCGGGCCACGTTGCGTGATGCCAGGATCACCGGGGCACGGTTCAACGAAGCAAAACTGGATTATGCCACCTGGGTTGACGGCTGTATCTGTAAACCGGGATCCATCGGATCATGCGAGTGTTTTTAAGGAAATCCACCGGTATAGGATTAAGAATCACCTTCCCATTATTTTTTCTGTAGGAAATCGTTTCGCAAAGCCTCGTCCGATAGAAGAGAGAGCAGAAATCAGGAGAAAAAGATCAGGAGTATTTGAATTCCTGTATCTTCGTTGTAACTGCCGATATCGCCTGCTCTATATCCTGGATGGTATCTGCTATCGAGTCGGTGGCCTGTGAACTCTCCCTGCTGGCTGCAGCAGTCCGGTCTGACTCCAGGGTAGTCTCCTCAACATAATGCTTGACCTCAGAGACGCTTGCCGTTATCTCTTCAACACCGGCTGCCTGCTCCTCACTTGCAACCGCAATCTCTTCCATGATATTTGAGATCTCGTTAACCGAAAAAATGACTTTAGAGAAGACCTGCATCGATTCATTGACTGCTCCACCTCCCTTCTCAACCTCTGTGAGGGCATCCTTCATAACCAGCTCTGCACGTTCCGAGGTGCTCTGAAGGGATCTGATGAGATCGGTAATCTCCTCTGCCGAGGACTTCGATTCCTGGGCAAGTGACTTGACTTCTGTTGCAACAACGGCAAAACCACGACCTGCATCCCCTGCACGGGCTGCCTCGATTGCTGCATTGAGTGCTAAAAGATTGGTCTGATTCGATATCTCGGTTATCAGGAGGACAATGGTATCGATCTTTGCCATCTGGTTCTTTATCTCCTGGATCATTGCATCCACTTCGCTGGTAGAGTGAGTTATCCCGGCAATTCCGGCCTCAGCGGTTCTTGTCAGATCTTCACCCTTTTTACAGAGATGGTTGGTATCAGCAGTGAAATTTGCTGCTTTTTCAACTTTCTGGGCAACTCCGTCAACGGCAATAGAGAGATCTTCCATCGCAGAGAGGATCTGTTTTATCCCGAGTTGACATCGTTCGGTATTATTCTTAACCTCGTCTGCACTCTTTGCGACCATACCTGCCCCTTCTGATACATGTATAACATTTTTTCCTGCGTTCTCTGCAATATCGGCAAGAATTGTGGTCTGTTTACTGATAAGCGAGAGGGCTGAACGCATCGAGGTGCCGACCTGTAACAGGGACTTACGGATCGAGGTAAAACCGGAAGCCTTTGTTATCGTATCAGGAAACTCATAGGTGAAATCACCCATTGCATAGGAATCACAGGCATTTGAGAGTTCTTTGAGAGAAGTATGCACAGATGAACCAATATTGTTGAGCGCATCATGTACCGGTACAAAATATCCGTCCACCCCGATTGTATCAGAAAACCGGGCTGTAAACTCTCCTTTGGCATACTCACCAGAGACCCGCACAATCTCCTGCAGGGGATCGGCAACAGAATCCAGCATGCTGTTCATTTCAGAGGCAATATCAGCAAAAGTGCCCGTTAATTCATCTAATGCAATGCGTCCGGAGAAGTCTCCCCGGCGTGCATTCCCGGCAACCGCAAGGATCTTTCGTGCCATCTCCTTCTCTTGTGTGCAATCGGTAAAGAACTCAATAACCTCTGATACCTCTCCCCTTTCATCACATATCGGAGTAAAGATCCCAGAGAGATATCGCATGCCAGACGGGAATGAGATAACTAACTCAGTCGTGAACTCTGTCTTTTTCTCTATCGCATCAACAGGCCGTGCACCGCTCCTCTCGATGACCTGAAAGAGGGAGAGTGGTTTTCTGATGAGATCTTCCCTTTTATACCCTGATAACTGTAAAAAAGCTTCATTCACTGATGTTATCTGCAATTCGCGGTTAAATATACAGGTTGCCACAGGACTTTTCCCGATAATAGAAACAGCCCGTTCTATATCATGTTGTTCTCTTGTTTTATCGATGAAAACGGCGACAATTTCTTCAATCTCCCCCCGGGAATCAGGAACCGGCAGGTACTGATAGTTTAGATACCGTTTCCCGGAAGGAAACTGGACGATACAAGATCCGCAGACGGTCTTTTTATCTCTGATAACATCTTCAAATGAACCATTATCACGGGAGAGTACCTGAAAGGATCGGACATTCATCGTTTCGAGCGTTTCCCTCCTGTAGCCACTCAACGAGAGAAATGCCAGGTTTGCACTTACAATATTGAGTTTTTTATCCAGAAAGAGAATTGCAGCAGGATTATTCTCAATGATATAATCTGCCTTATTGAAAACAGCGGATTCGAGGTGATTCATCGGTGTTACTCCACGGTATCAGGACATGTGCAGGGGCTTTTATGAGAGAGAACGGAAGGGGGATACCCGCATCCCGGTACAGTCTCCTTAGGTAATTTGTGCGCCTGCACGTCATAGCACTTTTGTTTTTTATCTGAACGTGAGATTGATCGCGGATTACGAAAACCGGCTCCACATCAAAACGATTTAATGAGCCGCGAAAAAAATGACCCGTTAAGGAAATCGAGGGCAGATATGCGTGGCTAGTAGTAAATTCAGCCAGCATTCTAGTGAATTACATGTTTCATTCAGAAAGCAGAGTAATCACATCCTTATAAAAAAGGATATTTCCTCCGTCGAGTTCCCGTACCCTGATGAAATTACATTTTTCTTCATAGAACCAGGCAGAGCTAGGCTTTGATTCTACAATCAGGTAGCGACACCCGGTATTTTCCGATAGTTTCATGGTAAGAGCATAGACATAATCCATGAGTCGAGTGCCAAGTCCCTTTCCATGATACCGGTCATCGATGGCAAATTTCCCGATTAATAGCGCAGGAAACCGTTCGTATTGAGGACAACCTGTTGTATCACCGGCATTTAGATCCTCAACGTCAACGCTCGCACATGCAAGAGAAAATTACCCAAGAGGAATAAGCGGATCTGATTTCTGAACAAGAATCCAGGTTATTGATAACTTCCTTTTCTGATTATCATATGCATGACGTTTGAGGAAATTCTGTAGGGGAAGACTCCCCTCTTTGTTAGCGCAGCAAAATTCATTGATAAGAATAGAATGGGATAAATGCACTAAGGCGATACCAGCAGAATCAAAATCCATGTATTAGAATTTGAGATTTTGAGCGATTTGCCGGGCACGGCTAGCTGCGGCTTTACCCCGGTCATTTTCGTATTTCAACGGATCACTATCGTATTCATGAAAACGCCGGGCATCATCCTTGGTGAGAATTATTGATGTATTGGAAGGTTCTGCCATTTTTTATTCTCCTGATATGTGAAATTTCGAATGCTCTGTGATCTAACATTATTATGCATTAAGAAAGCATCAATGTATTCCTCTCATCCATCTGGATTTCCGGATTAATTCAATCCAGTAAAAGCTGTGACAATTTTTCATGATATCATTCAGCCAGGACGGTCTTTCCGTAATATTTTGACAACAATGGTGAGGGATCCAGCCTTGAGAGTACCATACAATGGAACCGTAATAGAAAACAATCCTTCATGGATATCACTTTAAACCTGAAAAGGATCCCCGTTTGCCGGACATCCCAACAGCCAGTATCATATCACTTTCCCGGATATCAGGCAAATAAGATGCCCTTTACCCCCCATTCTTACCGAAGATCACCGGAGATCGATGATCGCCTCTTTGTCTCTATGTTCTGTTCTTCGTACTCGATAAAAAGACCATTCAATGTCTCTTTCAGTTTTCACAGTTTGGGCAGTTCTCCAAGGTGTAGATTATTATCGTGTTCAGTTTTTCACCGAAATATAAGCGAACTCGCGGGTATCAGTATCAGGAAAAATAAACCGATCACCTTCCCTCTATCGTTACTCGTTCTCCAGAAATCGTATAACATGCCGGTAAACGGTCTGCCGGGTAATGTTCAGATATAATGCAGTAATTGTAATTAGCAGATGAGTTATCCCGGGGAAACGGTAACATCTGTATGGTAGTAACATCCGGCGTAACATGATAACAGGGAATGCAACAGGCTGGATGTCTGATTCATTCTTCCGTCTTTCTTCAGGAACACAGAGAATAGATGAGAGATCAAATCGAACAATGAAGATCAGGATCTCGACTGACACCATAATCGTTACTGGAGGTATACCATGAGCAACTTGGCTTATCCAGGTATCAAAACGTACCGCAACAGTGAACGCGATACTTACCCCGGTAAAGACTGGCAGAACCAACCACCCGAACCGGGTACTCTCTCCCCAGTGAGAATTTCGCAGAACGAAGCAGAGAAATGAATACAAGCAAGGAATTACTGTAAAAAGGCCATACCCAAGTTAGGACCGGATCAATCCGTGATATCTCTCCTGCATATCGCAGGTTTGAAAACGAGAGGATAAAGGAACAGAGGAGTCACGATAACAATAGATATTGCGATGAGGTCCGGTGTATGAGCGGAATTTCCATGAAATCTCTCGCTATTGGATGCCGGGGGAGACATATTTGATTGTATGCATTACCCGGATATAAAAAAGAAGTTTCTTGTAAGAATGTGGAAACTCTTGTCCTAGAAATCGGTCATGATACGGAACTGATCAATCTCTTCCTTATTCATCGCTTCTAAAAATTCTTCGGCTGCATGCCTGACATCTTTACTGGCCGTTATTGCACGGCCGACAACGAGAATATCTGCCCCGGCAGCGAGGGCATCGGGGACCACGTGGGTACGAACCCCGCCTGCAGTTGCAACGAGGAGTTTTCCCCCGGCTGCTGCCTTTATATCGGCAATATTACCCCAGGCATAGGCGGTGTCATCGGCATCGATAGCCCGGTGAAGCTCAACCACGTCAGGCTTTACCGGAAGACTGCGAACCAGGGCAACCGGATCGGTCACGTTGAGCATATCGATGACCGAGTAGATACCTGTCTTTTTTGCCTCAATAATAGCTTTTTCAATCGTCGATGCCGGGGCAAGACCGGATACCACTACTGCATCTGCAGATGCGTCTGCAGCCATCCGGGCTTCCAGGTTCCCGGTATCAAGGATCTTTAAGTCGGCAACAATGAAGGCCTGTGGCCGTATCTTTCTGATCTCAGATATTATCTCGAGTCCGAACTTCTTCACGAGCGGGGTTCCTGCTTCAATAATGAGGTGATCATGGAAGGGAAGTTCTGAAAGTACGGATCGTAACTTACCCATGTCTACGATATCACAGGCAACCTGCAGATAGGGCGGATCCCAGAGACGGGGAACTTTAAAGCCCATGACCGCGTGCGCTGCCCGGTCCTTCTCAGTGAGTATGGTTTTCTCGTCAGGGAACCGTTCGAAAGCCCGGCTGAGCGCAAGTTTTGTTGCTCCATAGTTATAGCGGTAAATCCGGTTATAATCCCCGGCATCGGGATGGAGAAAAGCACTGGCAAGGATGACCAGATCATCGATATCATATCCTTCAAATACCCCCTCCTCAAGTGAATCTGCAACAGCCTTGGCAACTGCCGCCTGGACAGGACCAAACATCTGGTTAACCTTCTCTTCTTTTTTTAAGGTAACCTTCGGGATGATAAGCGTTGCAGGTTTGGTTAAAAGATTCGGCCTTATTACTGCAAGGAGCGGGGTGTGGCCGGTCGATAAAGAGGAGAAGGATCCGGCAAAAGCCTGACCAACCGGACCTGATTTTTCACCAACAATCAGATCAATGTGTGCCAGTTCCGGACCATCTCCCATGAGTGCTTCACCAATAAGATACATAACTATTCCTTCCCGTATCTGTTCGCGATACAAGTATATAGGAAACCCTGTCAGAAAGGCGGTATCTGACTCAGAAGACCAAAAGGAATGATACCGGATCGCGTGCAGAAAAGAGAACAGATGTGGGGTCGGTGAGATTTGAACTCACGATCGACGGGTCTCTCCGAGATGCATCAGTGCTCCAACGGATCATCATTGAATCAGAAGACCTGTTGTTCATCATCTGCACCGGTGCAAAAACCGCTGGAGCCCGTCGCCATTCCGGACTAGGCCACGACCCCATCTATGCCATAAGAAATCACCATTCGGACTGATAAGAGTTTCTCTTATCAATTCGTTCCTCTTTTATTTCCTCAATGATAACCATATACGGATGGCAGAAATAGAGATACCGCGGGACAGTTATGCCTGTGGTGTATCAGATATCCCCCTTCTTGGTGTCACCATTGGAACACATCTCGACGAAATTATCAACCGGTACCCGGATAATGAAGCAATTGTCTCGAATTTTCAGAACATACGGATGACATACCGTGAATTTGGAGAGGCTGTACGTGCAGTCGCACGGGGGTTACTCGCTCTTGGTGTTCTGAAAGGAGATAGGGTTGGTATCTGGGCAATGAACTCGGCTGAATGGATCCTTGTCCAGTTTGCAACCGCAAAGATCGGCGCCATCATGGTCAATGTCAACCCTGCATATCGTGCTTTTGAACTGGAATATACCTTAAAACAGTCAGAGATTAAAATTTTATTGGTTCAGGGGAGATTTAAGACCTCGGATTATGTTGGAATGTTTTACGAGGCTTGCCCGGAGGCACGTGAATCCCGACCCGGGAAGATCATGTCTGATACCTACCCGTTCCTGAAAACGGTTGTTTTCATCGGCGATATCCAGTATAACGGCATGTATACCTGGAACGATATGCTCGAGAAAGGTAAAGTCATCAGCCCTGATGAATTACAGGAGCGGGCTCTATCACTCGCCTTTGATGATCCCATCAATATCCAGTATACAAGCGGGACTACAGGGTACCCAAAGGGGGTCGTTCTCACCCATCATAACATCCTCAATAACGGGTATATAATCGGGAACGGAATGAATTTTACCGAGAAGGACCGGCTCTGTATCCCTGTTCCGTTTTACCACTGCTTTGGGATGGTTCTCTCGAATCTTGCCTGTGTAACCCATGGATCCACTATGGTGCTTCCGGGACCCGCTTTTGATGCTGAAGAAGTTTTAAAGACCGTTGAGGCTGAACGCTGCACTGCTCTGCATGGTGTCCCTACCATGTTTATTGCCGAGTTGAATCATCCCGACTTCCCGCGGTATAATCTGACATCCCTGCGAACCGGCATCATGGCAGGATCGCCGTGTCCGATAGACAAGATGCGTGAGGTTGCGTCCCGGATGTACATGTCAGAAGTTGTTATCGTGTATGGTCAGACCGAGTTATCGCCCGGTGTTACCATGACCACAACCAACGATCCCCTTGAAAAACGTGTCTCAACAGTCGGGCGGGTATTTCCTCATACAGAACTGATGATAATCGATCCGGTCACACAAAAGATCCTTCCCCAGGGAGAGATAGGAGAGATCTGTGCCCGCGGATACATGACGATGCGGTGTTATTACAACAATCCTACCGCTACCCGCCAGACACTTGACGAGAACGGATGGATCCATACCGGGGATCTCGGGTCATTTGATGCCGATGGTTTTGTCCATATCGAGGGACGGTTAAAAGATATGGTAATCAGGGGCGGGGAGAATGTCTATCCCCGTGAGATTGAGGAATTCTTTCATCTCCATCCCAAGATTGCCGATGTATACGTCATCGGTGTGCCGGATCTCGTATATGGTGAGGAGCTGATGGTACGCATAAAGCTGCAACCCGGAGAGACCATGACAGAAGAGGAGGTTATGCAGTACTGCACCGGTAAAATAGCGAGATATAAAGTCCCGCGGTACGTTGCTTTTGTTGAGGACTTCCCCATGAGTATATCAGGAAAGATTCAGAAATACAAGATGCGTGACCAGGCTATCATCGAACTGGGACTGCAGGAAGCATCAAACGTAAAGACCGCCTGATTATTTTAAAAAATTATACCAAAAAATAGAACCCGGGATGGCTGGTAATCAATGCAGATCTTTTTTTTCAAAAAATAAGACCGAAAATCCGGATATCTTTTATCTCACCAGTTTTTTTGATTATATCCGGATCTGATACCGTTCACAGCCAGCCTTTATCCTGCCAGTACCGGTATTCATGCTTCCATACATCCTTGTTTGAGAGTATTAAAGCCTTCATACGCTCATGCATCTCGTGATGAACCGCTTCCTGTTCAGGAAACTTTCTTCTGACCTGGATGGCATCAACAAGATCCTTTCCGAGTTTCCGTGCTTCCTGTACTGCTCTGTTCCATGCTTCCTCTCCTTCAGCCATCACAACTCCTACCCCGCCGACCGTATCTGCTCCAAGGATACCAAGAGTCCGGTTCAGGTATGCTGCCACCTCAAGAGCACCCGAACCGCCGGCTGTTGAGACAGAACATCCATACATACCAGAGAACCGCTGGCAGTGTATGGCATCAGCACTCCGGTCAAGGAACGTCTTTACCTGTGCCGTGACCTGGTTGATATAATTCGGACTTGCAAAAACAATGCCGTCAGCAGAAAGAATTCTCTTTAGAATTTCCGGGTAATCATCATCAATGACACAATTCCCGCTTATATAACAGCTCCCGCAGCCGGTACAGTATCCTATCGTATACTGGCAGAGATCAATGTAGGATGTCTCTGCACCGGCAGTTCTGACACCGAAGAGTACCTCATCCACCAGTTTTTTTGTGGTGCTGTTCTCTTTCCGGGGACTTCCATTGAGCGCAATTATCTGCATATACTGATCTATGCAGTACTACTACAAGTGAATATGGGAAAAAAAGGGTTGATTATTTGCGGTCCATCGAATCAAGGAACGAATCGACCATTTCAGGGGCACGATCTTTGAGACCGAGTCCGAAGAAGAGGGCGATTGCAACACCTACTCCGAGACCGATTCCCCATGCCAGTGGCTGAATAAAGACATAGATGATAGTTACATCAAGGCGTAAGGTGGTCAGTGCCATGATGAGAACGACAAGATAGAAGAGGAGTCGCAGGATGATAACAACCGGAGAGATAAGGGCGATACTTGCCGTTTTCCCATAAGTCTCGATGAAATCAGCAAAGTAATCCACAAGAATCAGACCTATCACGATGATGAGGATAAATCCGACAATGTTGGGGATGTATGATACGATTCCCTGCATAATCTCAGAGAGGTTATAGATGTTGAGAATCTCGGCTGCCGACATGATGGCAAGCAGATAGACAACGATGCGAACCAGGTAGTCTGCAGCAGTTCCCACAGACATCCCGCTATTTAAAAAAGTCTTCCCGACGATTGTTTTTGACAAGGCTGCTTCAACACCGACCTTTTCAATAAAGAGTTTCACTACCTTTCCAAGGACCCTGCCGACTATCCACCCGATAAGGAGGATAATTACTGCGCCGATAATCTTTGGAATCAGATCCATAATAACCATGATGGAGTCATTAATCGGCTGCATCACGTACGTGGTAACATCATTTCCTACCATGATAACTCACTACTGCTAATATATCCTTTCCCCTATTAATTAGTTGGCATCAAATGAGAGGATGCGGGATAAAAAAAACATCAATTTTTTCTTTAATAGGAAAAAAAAGTTGATTTTGAGTTAATTATTTGATATGGCAGGGAACCGGTATCAGGTACCTGTAACGCCGGGAAAGACCGGCACCGAGAAAGAAATAAAGAGCAGCGGTACAGGTCTGCATCAAACCTCCGGACACGATACCCCCACCGTGTTACAAGGTAGCAGGGTTTTTCTTATCCGCTCACGCATGATAATAGGAAAGATACTAGAGAGAGATGCCGGATCTTTCTGATAACAGGTTTTTATGGGTATTGCATTTTGCAGAACTGAAAAATCCGGATAACCCCCGGATTTCACAAAAGATTTGAGAGTTCGGGATAACAGGAGTCATAGGAATGATTACATGAGATACTGGGACAAAGCAATCGAGACGATACAACCAGAGGAACTGGAAAAACTCCAGGTGAAACGGTTACAGGAGACGATAAAAAGAGCCTGTCATGTCCCATTTTATCAGCACCGGCTACAGGAAGCAGGGATATCGGCTGATGACATTACAAAAACGAGTGATATAAAAAACCTGCCTTTTACAAAAAAACAGGATTTACGGGAAGGATATCCATTCGGGTTCTTTGCAGTCCCCCTCAAAGAGATCGTACGGATTCATACCACATCAGGAACGACCGGGAAACCCACCGTGGTTGGATATACAAAAGGAGATCTTGATAACTGGTCAGATCTCATAGCCCGGAATCTGACCATGATTGGACTTTCTGATGATGATATCTTCCAGAATATGGTGAATTACGGCATGTTTACCGGTGGTCTCGGGTTTCATTACGGGGCAGAGAAAGCAGGTCTGACAACGATTCCCAGTGCAACGGGCAACACCAAACGGCAGATTGAGATGATCCATGATTTCTGCGTCACTGCGATTCATTGTACACCCAGTTATGCCCTGCATCTTGCCGAAGTGGCAGAGGAACTACAGATCCCGCTTGACTCACTGAAAACCGGAATATTCGGGGCTGAACCGTGGTCTGACCAGATGCGCACCGAGCTCGAGGAGAAACTCAGGGTTACTGCATTTGACAGTTACGGGATGAGTGAACTTTACGGACCTGGCGTTGCCTTTGAATGCCCCGAGCACAACGGCCTTCATATCTGGCATGACAGTTTCCTTGTCGAGATCATTGATCCTGCCACCGGTGAACCTCTTGGTCCAAACGAACGCGGGGAGCTCGTCATTACACCCCTGACAAAGGAAGCGATGCCGCTCTTACGATACCGGACCGGTGATATCACGATGCTGCTTGACGATGTCTGTCCCTGTGGAAGGGGCAGGAAGATTGCACGGTTTACCGGAAGGAGTGATGATATGCTTGTTATCCGGGGCATCAACGTATTCCCAAGCCAGATCGAGCACGTTCTCCTCTCCATCCCCGAGGTCGCAGGCAGTTACATGGTCTATGTTGACCGGGTCAATCACATGGACGAGATGATCATCGAGGTAGAGATAAACCGGCAGTTCTTCAGCGGTGAACTTGCCGATCTCAAAACAATACGGGAACGGATACAGAGGGCATTACGGGATGTACTGGAGCTGCGGACAAATGTTCGTCTGGTCGAACCCGGTTCTCTCCCGAGGTTTGAAGGAAAGGCAAAACGCGTAATAGATCGCAGGGAGAAGATGTAACCATGCAGTACTGGGATCCCAGAATCGAGACAATGCCTCAGGAGAAACTCCATGAAATGCAGTACCGGCTCTTGAAAAACCTTGTATACCGGCTCTACAGTTTTTCTCCCTTTTATCAGCAGCGGATGAAGGAGCACGGAGTTCATCCTGATGATATCTGCTCCCTGTCTGACATGAAAAAACTGCCTTTCATGAGAAAACAGGATCTCCGTGATAATTATCCAGATGGTCTCATCTTCTATGACCACGAGGAACTGGTGAGGTATCATGTTTCATCAGGGACTACCGGAAAACCGACCGTTGTTGCCTATACCGCCCGTGATATCGATAACTGGACCATATCCCTGGCACGGGCATTATCCTCGACTGGACTCTCCCGCGGAGACGTTATCCAGGTCAGCTACGGGTATGGCCTCTTTACCGGGGGGCTTGGACTGCATTATGGTGCAGAACGGATTGGAGCCATTGTAGTGCCTACCAGTGTCGGTAACACCGAGCGGCAGATTGAGCTGATGCAGGATCTCCGGGTTACGGCAATCGCCTGCACCCCTTCGTACCTCCTTCATATCGGGGAAGTTGCAGAACGGATGGGGATCTCAATTAAGGATGATACCCTTCTTCGGAAGGCGATTGTCGGTGCAGAACCCTGGAGTGAGAAGATGCGTGAGCGGATTGAGTCCTGGCTCGGGATAAAGGCGTATGACATCTATGGAACCAGTGAATTGTCCGGGCCGCTCTTCTCAGAATGCGAAGCACAGGCTGGTTTTCATGTATGGTCAGACTTTATGTTTACCGAGATCCTGGATCCTGATACCGATGAACCGGTTCTTCCCGGGGTCAAAGGTGAACTCGTGGTGACGATGCTGCAGAAAGAAGGACTGCCCATCATCAGGTACCGCACCGGTGACATCACTGCAATGGAGGCCGGTATCTGTTCCTGCGGCCGGACACATCCCCGGTTACAGCGACTCTCAGGACGGGTCGATGATATGCTCATTATCAGGGGAATTAATGTTTTTCCAAGCCAGATTGAGCATACCCTTCTCGGGATAAAGGAAGTAGGCGAGCATTTCATGATAGAGATTGACCGGGTCAACTCTCTTGATGACATGCTTGTCAGGGTTGAGATTACACCCCTTGCATTCTCTGACAAGATACCGGATCTGATTCATATCAGGAAGAATATTGAGAACCAGTTGAAAAACCAGTTAAATGTGTCTGTGCGGGTTGAACTTGCAGAACCGGGATCCCTTCCCCGGTTTGAAGGGAAAGCGAAACGGGTAATTGACAAAAGGAGTATGTAGATGGAAAAAGAGTCGTATCTGATAAAGCAGGTCTCCTTATTCTCAGAGAATAAGCCGGGAAGACTTGCAACGATGGCAAAAGCGTTTCTTGACGAAGGTATTAACATAAAAGCGTTCTCAATTGCCGAGGCAGACGGGTTTGGAGTGATTCGGGTTCTTGTTGACAAAACCAGGGAAGCCTATGATAAACTGGCAGAATTGGGGTTCAATGTTGCATATACCGATGTTATCGCGGTCATCATGCGTGATGAACCAGGGGGCCTGTATGAGATTGCCCAGACGCTTGCCAATGCATCGATAAACATCGAGTACAGTTATGCATATAGCGGAAAAGACAAGGCAGTCCTTATCCTTCGGGTCGATCACGTAGAGGAAGCGATAGAACATATTTTAAATGCCGGTTTTAACCTCGTCAGGCAGCAGGAATTTTTGTAGGGATAACCCGTTTTTATCCCTTTTTCTTTTCTTTTGAAAATAATCCATGATAATAACCGGGATACTTACTTTCAGAGATAGGACCTCAATCCCACTCTTCAAAGAGTCGTTTCTGATAATAGAACCGTTCCCGATTATGACCAGAGGATAGATCGGGATCCGGTTTTTCCGGATTATCCCAGGCAGCAGGACCATACTGGTCCGGGGCCATACCCTCACTGGAGAGAATTACCGGAGAGGGGTTATTCTGTGGAGGATCCATTTTGCCGATGTATTTAACAAGAAAACGCCATTGTTCCTCAAAATCATACACAAAAAGAATCTGGGATTGTGGCAAATCCCGAATTACTGAGATGGGATGACTCGCGATTTCCGGGGAGAAAGAATCAACCTGCCAGGGGGAACTACTGTAATCTCCATGAATAATACTGAAAAATCCGAATGGTCTGCCGGAATCAAACCCGAATGAGTCAAGAATAATCCCGGCAACCTCTGACAGAGGGGTATCAGCAGACAGTCCCAGTTCCCGGTACGGGTTTCCCTTGACATATCCGGACTCGTCAGTGAGAGAGACGAGGACGATCAGATGATCGGTATTATCACTGCCTTCTCCCGGCATCGTATATCATCGTTTGCAGGCAGAACCTATGTATGTATCTTAAAAACCACGAAGATGCAGTACAGAAATAACCGATACCGGTGCAGAGAAACCTTCATTGAATCAATGTCAGATGCCCGGACATCAGTGCAGATCCGCAGAGGTGTTACCATTCATCTGCCCTATTACCCTGTCCTTTGTGATGATGAAAAAGAGTATTTGAGAGTATCAGGGAAAAAAATACCTGTTTCATAGGAGGATGAAGTATTTTTCTGATTTACGGTCTGAACGTAGGGGTCAGATCCGAATTATCCCGCCTCGGTGTCATGAATCATGACACCCGGGTGGATACAGAGTATGAGTCGGGAGAGGATATATAATTAGCGATGGCGCATTCGTCATCTGTCGATATCAATCCGTCCGGACCAGATACCAGTCATGAATGCAAAAAAGGCAGATGAAGAGGGAAAAAGGAAAAATATGAGTCTTATTTCCCGTTTCCGCTCTTTTCACAGCGTTGAAGTGCTATTCTTCCGGTCCGTACCAGTTCAGATATTCCGAATTCATACAGAAGGTTCTCGATTGCATCTATCTTTTCAGAATCACCGGTTACCTCAAGAATAACGCTGTTCCGCCCGACATCGATGATCTTTGCCCGGAAGAGATCCGCTATCTGGATAACTCCGGAACGGGGTTCTCCCGGTTCTGCCTGGACCTTGATAAGCGCCAGTTCGCGTTCAACATAATTCTGGTACGTAATATCCCTGACGGTGACCACATCGATGAGTTTATTGAGCTGCTTCTTTACCTGCTCAATGTGTGCATCATCACCCTTCACAACGATGGTAATCCGGGAGAGATCATCCTCTTCACAGGGCCCGACAGCAAGGCTTTCGATATTAAATCCTCTCCGCGAGAAGAGCCCTGATACCCGGGATAACACACCGGAACGGTTCTCGACAAGAACGCTTAAGATATGTGACCTCATGATCCCTCCTCATCGTGCGGATGCCGCTCTCCTATCATCTCACATATGGCGCACCCTGCAGGAACCATCGGAAACACATTTTCTTCCCGTTCCACGCGAAAATCGATAAGATACGGGCCTTCCGTTGCGAGAGCTTCCTCCAGTGCAGGTCTGACCCCGGCCGGTTCTGTTACCCTCATCCCCGGGATGCCGTATGCCTTCGCGATCCCGACAAAATCAACGTCAGGCAGTTCGGTATAGGAGTACCGTTTCTCATAAAACAACTCCTGCCATTGCCTGACCATGCCAAGGTACTGGTTGTTGATGATCGCAATCTTGACCGGGATATGGTACTGGGCCACGGTTCCCAACTCCTGAATATTCATCTGGAAACTTCCGTCACCGGCAATAACAAAAACCGGCTCATTTGGGCATGCAACATGGGCACCCATACCTGCAGGGAATCCATATCCCATGGTTCCAAGACCTCCTGAACTGATCCACTGCCGCGGGCGGGTGAACTCGTAGTGCTGTGCAGCCCACATCTGGTTCTGTCCGACCTCGGTAACAATGATGCCCCCTCCGTTGAGGATGGTTGAGAGAGTCTTAATCACAAACTGGGGATGCAGTTTTCCGTCATCCGGTATGGTAAGAGGATACCGGGTCTTCCATTCCTGAATCTGATTCCTCCATCCCTCTTCACCGATAACCCCGGTTACCTTCTCGATAAGACCTGACAGAACACTACCTGCATCTCCGACAATCGGGAGATCAACCAGTTTATTCTTGCCTATCTCTGCAGGATCGATATCGATGTGAATAATTTTTGCCTTCGGGGCAAACTCAGATATCTTCCCGGTAACCCGGTCATCGAACCTGACTCCGATTGCTATCAGCAGATCTGACTCGGTAATCGCATAATTCGCCGTTCGTGTTCCGTGCATCCCGAGCATTCCCAGAAACAGCGGATTTTTCGAAGGAATTGCACCAAGGCCCATTAACGTGGCGGTCACCGGAATCTGTGTCTTCTCGACAAATTCACATAACTGTTCAGATGCATCAGATGAGATAACCCCTCCCCCTGCATAGATAACCGGACGGCGGGATGCTGCTATCAGATCTGCTGCACGGTCAATCTGGCGTTTATGGCCCTCATAACAGGGCCGGTATCCCCGAAGGTTAATCTCTGTTATGGGTTCATCTGACGTAACCTCGGTAGTAAGGATATCTTTTGGCAGGTCAATGAGAACCGGCCCTTTTCTCCCGGTTCCTGCAATGTAAAACGCTTCCTTGATGACCCGCTGTAATTCTGATACATCCTGAACCAGGTAGTTATGCTTTGTTATCGGCAACGTGATACCGGTAATGTCAGACTCCTGGAATGCGTCGTTACCGAGGAGGGCGGTTGGAACCTGCCCGGTTAATGCGACCACCGGGACTGAGTCCATGTAGGCAGTTGCAAGACCTGACACAAGATTACAGGCTCCGGGGCCTGATGTTGCAAGACATACCCCTACCTTCCCGCTGGCCCGGGCATATCCGTCTGCTGCATGAATGGCTGCCTGTTCATGTCGTACGAGGATATGCCGAATAGGTGCATCATATAATTCATCATACAGGGGGAGGACAACACCTCCCGGATAACCAAAGATGGTTCCGACACCCTCAGACAGGAGGGTTCTAACTAGTATCTGTGCTCCGTTCGTCATATTTTCCTCTGAGAAGTCTGTTCATTCCGGCAATCACTGCCTCTACACTTGCCTCAACAATATCGGTCCTGGCCCCTCTCGATGTCAGAACCTGGTCATCTTTTCTGAGTCGTACCATGACATCCACCATGGCATTCGTTCCTCCGTGAATGGCATCGACATGGTACTCCTCAAGCATGATGTCGCCGGTAGCCGACACCGACCGTTGCAGTGCGATGATTGCAGCATCCACAGGACCTGCTCCGACTGCTGCACTGGTTATCTCCTCGCCGTTCACGAGCAGGGTAACCGATGCAGTCGGTAACGCATTACTCCCTGATACGATGGTAAACTGCCTGAGTGTGATGATGGGGGAGCACTCAAGCATCATTACCGAGTCAGCGATCGTCATCAGTTCAACATCGGTGATCCGTTTTCCCTGGTCTCCCAGTTCCTTGACCCGTTCAACGATTGCCTGTAACTGTCTCTCGTTCGGATGGTATTCCAGATCCGCAAGTGCGGTCTCAACTGATGCTTTTCCTGAGTGTTTCCCAAGAACAATACGTCTGCTCCTCCCGACCATATCAGGAGAGATAGGCTCATAGGTTCTTGTATCCCGTAACAGACCATGGGCATGGATGCCACTCTCATGGGTAAATGCCATCTCACCGACGATGGCCTTGTTGGTGGCACGTGCAATACCGGTATGCCGCGAAACCAGTGTTGAGAGATGATATATATGCTCTGTCTTTATATTGGTCTTTTCGTTGTATAGTACCTGCAGAGCCATCACAACCTCTTCAAGAGGTGTATTCCCTGCCCGCTCTCCCAGACCGTTAACACAGACATGGGCACAGGATGCACCGGCATGCAGGGCGGCTATCGTATTTGCCAGTGCAAACCCGAGGTCATTATGACAATGAATCGACAGGGGAGCAATGCAGAGAGGAGGTATCTCTTTTCCTACCCTCTCCGGAGTCATCAGTCCGACCGTATCACAGAAACAGAGACGGTCTGCACCATAATCTACTCCCTCGGTATACATGGTTTTTAGGAACTGCAGATCTGCCCGTGAAGCATCCTCGCCTGACAGTTCAACCGTCAGCCCGTGATCCTTCGCATACATGACTGCGTCCATCGCCATGGAAAAGACCTCTTCCCTGGTCTTTTGCATCTTCTTCTCGATATGAAGATCAGACACCGGTACTACCAGGTGAACAGAATCAACACCACATTCGATGGCATAATCAATATCAACAGGCAATGCACGGACATAACTGCAACATTCCGCACGCAGGCCTGCATCTGCTATCATGCGAACTGCAGTGCGTTCTCCGGGAGAAGCAATGACTGATCCCGCCTCGATAACGTCAATCCCGATATCTGACAATGCTGAAGCTATCTCGAGTTTCTCATCAGGTGACAGTGATACACCAGGCGTCTGTTCGCCGTCACGAAGCGTGGTATCAAATAATCGAATCATTACTCCTCCGTCCCTAAAAAAGAAGGGCATGTACAAAGTGGTGCACCAACTTGTTTAACTTATCGTTTATCTGATTCTGATACTGAACCACACGCATCAAAATATTTGATTTGATTGCACCACATGTAACACAAAGTGAACCGGCAAACATAGCATTAATATCTTACAACCTCCATCTATCTGGTGACCGGTACCAGTTCCGCCTGAATATCAGGGAGGAAACTAGGGTTTCGTCCCGACTGCAGGATATATAACTGCATGGCGTACGGAAGACTGATACCCGATGATTCAGGAAAGGAATAACTATCCCGGGATATGTACCGCGCTTATCCGGGAATAACCAAGGAGAGAGACATGATTCAGAGATATTATGAACAGGACGCAGATATGAGCGTCTTACAGAATAAAACGATTGCAGTCATCGGATACGGGTCCCAAGGCAGGGGTCAGGCATTAAACCTTTCTGACAGCGGGCTTTCTGTTATTATCGGGATAAGACCTGGAAAAAGCAGAGAACAGGCAGTAAAGGACGGTCTTTCGGTATTTGATGTCGCCGAGGCTGCCCGGCGCGGAGACGTCGTGATGATCCTCCTGCCTGACGAAACACAGGCTGCAGTATACAATCAGGAGATAAAGAGCAATCTTGTGGAAGGTAACTGTCTCATGTTCTCTCACGGATTTAATATCCATTACGGGCAGATTGTCGCTCCAACAGGAGTGGATGTGGCAATGGTAGCCCCGAAAGGACCCGGTCACATGGTCAGGAGAACCTACGAGGAAGGGATGGGAGTTCCTGCCCTGATAGCGATTCACCAGGATAATTCAGGCAATGCAAAGAAGATTGCACTGGCATATGCACGGGGTATCGGTGCCACAAGAGCAGTGGTTCTTGAGACCACGTTTCGGGAAGAGACCGAGACCGACCTCTTTGGTGAGCAGGCAGTGCTGTGCGGAGGCATAACTTCACTTATCAAGGCCGGATTTGAGACACTGGTTAATGCAGGGTATGCTCCTGAGATGGCATATCTGGAGGTACTGCATGAGACAAAACTCATCGTTGATCTCATCTATGAAGGCGGATTTACCAAGATGCGCGATTCCATATCAAATACCGCACAGTATGGAGACCTGACCAGGGGTCCCCGGGTTATCGGGCCCGAGAGCTGCCTTGCCATGGAAGAGATACTTGAGGAGATCCAGACCGGTGAGTTTGCAAGAGAGTGGATTTTAGAAAATATCGTGAACAGACCGGTCTTTAATGCTCTTACCCGGGCAGACGAGGAACACTTAATTGAAGAGGTGGGATCCGAGATCCGGAGTATGATGCCGCAGTTCAGAAAGAAATAACTTTTTTTTATACTCACCCTCAACTTTGATATCTGAAACCGGTCTGGAGGGAGAGGACCATACGCAGATGAAGAGTATGATGATATTTTGATGATAATTAATTGTCCGATCACTGCAGGAGACAGATGAGCGATTATCTCAGATCTACCGGTTAATCCGTAAAATAACGTTAATTGTGTACCAGATCTGTATCATGCTGTACATGAGAACCAGATGAAAGAATCGTGATTCGCGGATAACCCCTCTGTTTCATCCCCACTGGATATGTTCGTACCGGTTCCTCATCTTTGCAAAGAACTGCTGGTGGTACTCCTCAGCGTCGTAAAAGTTGCCTGCTCTTCTTACCTCCGTGATTACCGGGGAGAGATAAAGGCCACTCTCATTACAATTTTTAATAAATGCAGTGGCTGTTTTTTGCTGTTCTTCGTCATGGTAAAATATCACTGACCGGTACTGGGGACCAACGTCATTCCCCTGTCGGTCAGCAGTTGTCGGATCATGGACTGCAAAGAAGATCTCAAGAATCTTTTTGTATGAAACCTTCTCCGGATCAAAGGTAATCTCTACTGCTTCGACATGTCCGGTATCTCCCCTGCATACATCCTGGTATGTGGGATGAACCGTCGTTCCGCCGCTATACCCGACCCGGGTCTGTATGACCCCGGGAATTTCTGCATAAGCCGCTTCAATACCCCAGAAACATCCACCGGCAACTGTTGCAAGAGCCATGAAGTACCAGTATGCTCTCTCCCATAAATAGTAAATTCCTCTCAATCTCAGGATGGGATACAACCTCCTCTATTTATATCAGTCTGTTCCAACCAGATCCAGGTGGCAGACAATTCACACACTGATATCATTCTCGTAACCGATGGTGCATCCCGGGGCAACCCGGGTCCGGCTGCACGGGCATATCTCATATATGAGAATGGAATTATCAAAAAAAGAGAAGGCAGATATCTTGGAGAGACCACAAACAATGTTGCAGAGTATACCGCAGTGTTGGAGGGACTTTTGGAAGTACAGCAGTTCCATCCCAACAGCGTCGCGGTCATCTCTGACAGTGAACTTGTGGTACGTCAACTGCAGGGCATCTACCGCGTTCGGAATGCCGTCCTTTCGAAACTGTACGGTGAAGTGATCTCAATTCTTGATTCGTTTCCCTCCTATGCAGTCTGTCATTCTTCCCGCGAAAATCCACACATCAGGCTTGCCGATGCTCTCTGTAATGAGATCCTTGATAACCATGCGCAGGGGATCTGAATGTATCCTGTTCTTTAATAGAGAAAATATGAGGTTTTCTGCGGTTTACGCAATTGTTTCTGGCTTTATCAGGACAATGTTTACGCACTGCTCTTCAATCGAAAAAAAAGAATACAATCTATGATACCTATTTCAGAAACAAAATCACCTCAACACCAGGATAATCGAGTTCTTCTGCAATCAGTTCCAGATGTGACTGAGCTGCCGGTACAACCCATCCTGCCACCCCGGGACGGTCCAAAGTATTTAACTGGACACGATCAGGCCGGATCCGGGCAAGTGCCTCATGCAGACCTTCTATCTCTTCTGCAGTATCATTCAGTCCGGGTATGATGAAGATCTCAAGCCATATCTCTCCATTATACTCATCGCGTAAGGCTTCAAGACCCGTTATCACCGTATCAGCGGTAATGGGCGGGACGGGTTTGTTGATAACCGAAAAAACTTCATCTGTCACGGTATCAAGAGACGGGAGAAGAATATCGATTTCACAAACATCGTTCCGAACCGTTGCATCAGAGAAAAGAGCGCCGTTTGTGAGAAGGGCTGTCCGGTAGCGGGGATATTCTACTGCAAGGTGTTCGGCGATACGGCCAATCCCTTCATTCAGAGTAGGTTCACCATATCCGCCGAATGTAATATGATCAAGGATGGGGTTTTGCTCTAAAAACCGATTCAGTTCACTGATGACCGCGTGTACAGGAACATATTCTCTTCTTATGGCAGTCAGGCATGTTGTCGGACCGCATTCACAATAGACACAGTCATAATTGCAGGTCTTTTTAGGAACCAGGTTTACACCAAGGGATCTGCCCAGTCTTCTCGATAGCACCGGACCAAAGAGATGGGAATAGGAATTTCTCACTCATGTATCTATACAATTCCTGATAATTGAAGTACATCGTAAGGGAATTCGTGGGGAATAAGAGAGGGGGGAAATTATTATCAGATATGATACAAACGATCCCGTTGCATTGTATCGTCTTTAAAATCCGGATGAGGTGACGAATACAGAACAGAGCCTGATTAAGAAGAGCAGGATAAAATTATCATGCCGGAAATCGTCATTGCTTCACTAATTCTTGCATTTTTCTTCACCTTTACCAACGGGTTTCAGGATGCCAGTTCCGTTGCGGCGAGCTTTATTGCATCCCGGTCTGCCACTCCGGCACAGGGAATACTGATGGTTGGAATCATGGACTTTCTTGGCGCACTGCTGGGGGGCAGTGCCGTTGCCTTTACAATATCCAGTATCTTTACCGTTCCCCTAAACGCTGCCATGGTTTGTGTTCTCTTTACTGCTCTGCTGGCAGCCATCTTCTGGAACCTCCTCACCTGGTGGTTTGGGATCCCCTCCTCTTCAACCCATGCCCTCATCGGCGGGATGGTGGGAGCCGGCATTGCAGCTTTCGGGGTGAGCGGAATAAACTGGGGACTCGCAGAACTCATAACCTCTCCGGTTCATCTGGCAGGGATGACCAAGATCTGTTTCTTTCTCATCGTATCTGTACTCCTTGGTCTCATCTGCGGTTTTGCAATGAAAAAAACAACCCGGTTTCTTCTGGCAAATGCTACTCGGAAGATAAACAGAAAAATAATCAGGATAAACTGGATAACAACCGCCATTATGGCATTTACCAATGGGGCGAATGATGCCCAGAAACAGCTGGGTGTCATTGCGATGGTTCTTTTCTCGACCGGTGAGATTGCAACACTAGAGATTCCGGTCTGGACCAGGATCGTATGTGCGGCGCTTTTAGCTCTGGGAACGTTCGGAGGGGGATGGAGGATTATGAAGACACTCGGAAACCGGATATTTAATATAAAACCGATTCATTCGTTTGATTCCCAGGTCTCATCCGGAGGGGTGATTCTGGTATCAACCTTGCTTGGTGCACCCGTCTCTTCATCGCATGTCATCACTACCTCTATTCTCGGGGTCGGTGCCGCCCAGAACCTGCGCAAAGTCCAGTGGTCAGTCGGTACTGATATCATCTTCGCGATGATTATCACCATTCCGGTTACGATGCTCCTTGCAGCAGGTATGTATATCTGTCTGACAGGGATATGGTATTAATAACCCATGAGTCAGGATCCCAGGAAGATATCACAGATAAAGCAGGCCTTTTATCATATTTTTCCCGTTCGCTATGATTTTGAAGGAATGCTGGAGCAGCAGGCAGCCATGACCCTGCAGGGGATTACCACCTTTTACACCTGGATGCAGGAGGTCCCCTTGCAGGAACCTGCCGGGATTGAGCAGCAGGCAGCACTCGTAGATCAGATGCGGTATGATCTCGAGGAGAAACTCATGGATGCATTCCAGACACCGTTTGATCGCCAGGATCTCTATGCCCTCTCCCGCCAGATGGATTATATCCTTAACTTCTCAAAAGAGACTGCCCGTGAGATGTATGTCTTCGGAGTCCAGCCTGACAAAGCAACTCTTGCTATGGCCAAAGCACTGCTCTGTGGAACCCGCCACCTGGCACAGGGTGTCAGGGTCTTTCCTCTGAAAACAAACGAGGTCAAGGAGATCATCCCCCAGGCAAGGAACTATCTTCACCAGATTGAGGATATTTACATCCAGAGCATGGCAGCCCTCTTCTCGACAGATGATCCCATGGATGCCATGCGCAAGCGTGAGATCTACCACCATCTCCGCGATGCAGGCAGGGCACTTCGAAAAACCCTCTATCTCCTCCATAAAGCAGCAGTCGGCCTTGAGTAGAGAATCTCCTGACCGATATTGCCATGAGGGAGTTCTTCATCTGCAAGAGGAACCAATCTTCTCTTTTTTTCATCAGGAGAGTGTCTGGTTAGGATCTGGTGGTTTTTTTACCGAGGAGCGATTAGCTGACCTGAAGTTCTCGCAAACACCGGTGATTGATCCGATCCGACAGTGATATGAACTGCCGGATAGCCATATTGGCTGATATGGTTCTGCTATCTGACAGAAGATTCCAATCCAACATCCTTTTATATTCAGCAGGAAATCCTTACATTATGAAAAGACTGGGATCTCAACTTCTTCTATTGATACCTCTCTTCATCTTCACCAGTGCAATTACCGCATCAGCTGATATCAACACGATTCTGCCGGGAGAAACAGTATTTGTCGGAGAAGAGGGGCTTGATGTTACCGCATGCGGATTACAATCAGGTGATATCATCGGCTGGTGGGGGCCGGGGAGTTCTCTTGCCGATGAACCAACCGATACAACGTCAATTAGTAGCCCTGCATCGTTTTATATCTCCCCGGTTACCTTTGATGGAGAGTCAGGACCATGGTACTTAGTTGCCGATAAGGAACTCGTTTTTTATGTCAAAGAGCCCAGGATCTCGCTCCGGGTCTCTGACACTACAAGAGATTATGATGCCACCGGCAAATGGGTGCCAACCGGGGATACTATCGGGTTTATCCTTGATTCAAACCTGTATGAGATGCGGGCACGGCCGGGCGTTGCCGGAGCGCCGGTCGGGATCACCATCACGGCCCCGGATGGTATCGAGTATACCGAGGGGAATTTTGCTGTTGATACAACCCCGTATAAGACCGGCGGGGTATGGAGTACTGCCGGTAAATCAGCCGGATTTTACACGATACAGGCAAAATGTACCGCTAATCAACTGGACACAAATGCCAATACTCCCGGAAAAGCCCTCTCTGTTCCGGTTCAGATCCAGATCCAGACTCTAAACCCTCTTATCAGGGATTTCAGTAATCCAGAAGAGGAAAAACCCGAACCCCAGGAGACAGATCTGCAAGAGGAAACCATCCCGGTTCCTGATACCCGGCCCCCGACACCAGTTCGTACATCCCCGGTTGTTCCAGAAATTCCATCCATACTTCCTCCGGTACCCACAGAGCAGGATGGAAGCACCAGTACAGTACTCCCTGATAAACCCCGGGACGCGGGCACTCCGGGAGGTGATCTCCCTGTATTAGTTACTCAGGAAACCGGGCCGGCAACCCTTACCCAGGGACCGGCACCGGCACCGACTGCCACAACTGCCGGAGTGATCCCATATCTTATAATCGGTGCAGTTCCCGCAGCCCTGTACCTGTATTCTTTCGGGGGCCGGAAAAACAGGTGAGACTTCCCGGAGCCCTTTTTATATCAATTCTGTTCAATACCTTTTTTGCATAACGCGAGAGAAGTAGTATCATGAATATTGGCACAACCATCATCAAATCCCGCCGCAGTGTGAGAGCATACACAGAGGTTCCCATAGACGAAGAGATCATAAAAAACGCTCTTGACTGTGCCCGGCTGGCACCGACTGCAATGAACCTCCAGCCATGGATTTTTGTTGTAGTACAGGATACCACACGACTGCGTGAGATTGCAGAGATGACGGATCATGGGAAATTTATCGCTGATGCACAGCTCTGCATTGCAGTTTTTGGCGAGAAGGACGCGAAATACTACCTGGAAGACTGCTGTGCAGCTACCCAGAATATAATAATCGCCCTGCAGGCATATGGTGTCAGTTCGTGCTGGGTTGCCGGCGATAAAAAGGCGTATGCTGACGATATCAGCGAGTTGCTGCAGGTACCAGAGAAATACACCCTTGTCTCCCTGCTTCCTGCAGGGTACCCGAAAGAGGTAACGGTCCCTCATAAAAAGATCCTTGATGATGTCGTCTTTTATGAAGAATACTCAGAAAAGCCCTGATTCTTTTGACCTGATTCCTGAATCAGCCAGATCTATATCTGGCATGACCTCCAACTGATATGAAATGAGAAGAATAGCACGATTTTTATCTCTTATCCTCATCACACTGCTCATCGCTATCCCGTCATGTGTCTCTTCACAGACTACGGATGAATGGTTTGAGACCGGTGCGACCGCGATGGATGAAGGGGATTATGAAGATGCCCTGTCTGCCTTTGAACAGGTTCTTGCACGGGATGATGCCGTTCCCCTTGCCTGGAATAATAAAGCAGTTGCCCTCTTAAATCTCGAACGGTACGAAGAAGGTCTTGCTGCCGCAGAAAAGGCACTGGAGCAGGATCCGGAGTATACCGATGCATGGAGCAATAAGGGAGTTCTTCTGACAGCGCTAAAAAACTATCCTGCAGCATTAGAGGCGATAAACACTGCACTTGAACAGGATCCCCGGTTCTCTCCTGCCTGGAGTAATCTGGGGGGCGTGTATCAGAACCAGGAGAACTATGAAGAAGCAAAAGCAGCATTTCTTCATGCTATCGATCTCGATCCCGACTTATCATCTGCATGGAAAAATCTGGCACAGACCTATGCAGCCATGCAGGATTATGAAAATGCTCTCTCTGCAATTGATACTGCCCTCGGACTCGAGAATGATAATCCCCGGTTCTGGCTGGTAAAAGGGGATATTCTCCAGCAGAAAAGAGACTTCTCCGGAGCGTCTCTTGCGTACACTACCGGTCTCTCGTATGATCCAGACAGTACTGTTCTTTCCTATCAGCTCATAAGCAGCCTTATGGCAGAAGAAGAGTATGAAAAGGCCTTAAAAATGATTGATGACCTGATTCTTCAGATGCCTTCAGATGAGAATGTCTGGGGAATGCGGGGGAGCGTGTTAGAGGCACTCTCCCGGACTGATGAAGCTATTGCTGCCTATGACCGGGGCATCTCCCTTAACCCGGCAAGTACCTCCCTTCTCTTTCAAAAAGCAACCCTCCTGACACTTACCGAACAATGGGATGAGACACTTGCAACGCTTGATATCATCCTCTCTCTTGATCCCGGCAACGAAGCGGCAATTACGAGCAGGGCACTGCTTATCAGTACACAGAGCACCCCGGAGGAAGCAATCCCGGCTTTGACAACTGCGCTTGAGATAAACAGTACCAACCTCTCGCTCCTCTCTTTCCTTCTTCAGGCACAGATTCAGACCGGGGATTATAACGGGGCATTACAAACAATTGATACCATGATCGGACTCTCTCCCGGATCTGGTATCCCGTTGTTGTACCAGCGATCACAGCTCGAAAGCGCCATGGGTGAGACCGCTACAGCGATATCCACGTTACAGGAGGTAATCAGGCAGGATCCCTCATTCCTTGCAGCATATGAAGACCTTGGATACCTGCTCGGGAGTCTTGGTTCATCAGAGGAAGCAGCAGACGTGTACCTGGCTGCAACAGAGGTAGCACCCGGGGATGGTTCCATGTGGTATAACGCCGGACTTACCCTCTCACAGGCACAACGATTTTCTGAAGCACTTACCTGCTTTATGAAAGCAGAAGAACTGATGCCACAAAACCCGATGACCAAGGTGAACCTTGGTGTTGCCCTGGCAAATACCGGCAGGTTCGGGGAGGGTATCGAAAAGATAAAGGAAGCAACGAGACTGGAACCGGACAATACTGAGATCGCTGCCACCCTCGTGAAGATAGAGACACTGATGAAAAACGCCGGAGATGTATCAGCGATTCCGGAAGTAACAGAGATAGCAGAGATAACAGTAACTCCTGATATCACTACTCTGCCTGCCCTGCAGGATCAGATAACCCCGACCGTACAACCGACACCGCTCGGACTAAAAGCACCTGAATCTATCTACCTGTAACAACCGGTAACAGCACAGTTGGCGGGATTTCGCAGTAAATAGAGATAAACCGGTAATTTTTTCAGGCCTGACTGATGGAATGAATCTGAAGTAACCGGTTCCTGATCTTAAAAAAAGAGCAGGATTACTGACTCCCCTCTTCATTTCAGATCCTATTACTATCGAAAAATCAGTCTTTTTTCACAAACACCTGTTTTTCTTTTATTGAAGGTATGATATAAGTTCGATTGCAGAGGGACTCAAAAAAGACTCAAAAAAGACTCAAAAAAGAGATGACGAGTTACGGGAAGAGGTATCAGATTTCATCCCCGACGATCGAGTTGATGATATCTGACAGGGCTGCTGCAGGGTATACCCCTGCCGGGAGTTTGTATGCATCGGTTTTATAGAGGATAAAAGTATGAGGGATCTGCATAAGGACATCAATCCCTGCATCCTGCGCAAGACCAACAGAAAACTCCCGGGGAGCTGCGGCATAATACCCGGAAAAATCATTCTTCTTTACATGGGCAAGAATATCCTCAGGTTTTTCATTGGGATCGATATCCACACATACGACCGGATACAGCCCTTCGTTCTCCCTGTCAAGGAGGGAAGTCTCTTTAAGCTGCATCGAGCAGGCACTACACCAGATGGCAAAGGTGTGCATGATGACCGGCTGACCCTTCTCTACCAGTGAATTTAAGGTAAACTCCTCGCCGGTTCGTGCATCAGAGAGCGTGATCTCACTCCAGGGAAGTTCTCCTGACAGGGAACGTGAGTCAGGAAAATCGCTCTCGTCTTTGATATCAGCAACCTCTCCTGCAGAAACAGAAAAGATGACTGATGAAGCGATAATACAACAGATAAAGATGATGAGGGCAGGTATGAACCGTAATTCCATTACTCAGTTCTCATCCTGCCATTCTTAAAGGTCTTGTGGTAATCGATACCGGTATCATGGATACCGGGATGATCTCAGCTGATTGTCTGGAAGAGCTGGATAACATCGGTAAAGTCTATTCTGCCGTTTCCGGAATAATCAAATGCTGATACCGGTTCATTTGCAGCTATCCATTCGAGATACGTGAAATAGAGAACAACATCCTGGAAATCTTTTCTGCCGTTCCCGTTCAGATCCCGGTACAGGTTATCATTATCCGGACTGGTCGGTTTTAACTGCTGACCAGGGAGAGGAACAACACCGGTCCCTGCGGGTATTATCTCAAACAATGCACTGATGGTATGGGGAGTGGTGACTGATCTGAATGTATACGAACTCACCGGTCCTGCCGATACACTATCAACAAGAACATCCCGTATCTGGTACCCGGCCAGAGGCGCTATCTGAAATGACTGTGTTCCCCCGTTTGAGACAGAAACCGGACCTGAAGGAGTGATCGTTCCTCCTCCCGAAGCACTTGCGGTTATGGTTGTCGATGTCGGTACCGGGGAAAACGTCGCAGATAAGGTATGATCGGTTGATACCGCCGTAAAGGTGTAGGATGATGCAACCGCAACGGAATATCCGTCAATAAACAGACCTGCGATGGCATATCCACTCCGGGGAGTGATGGTTACCGTCAGATCCTTTCCTGATGTGACCGGTGTTGCTCCTGCCGGTGCAACAGAACCGCCACTTCCGGCTGTTGCCGTAATCGTATAGGTTGTTGTCACCGGGGTGCTTCCTCCGGAGGCTGCCTGTATACTATTATATGCGTTAATTCTTCCTCCGGATACGGTCTTTGCAGAGAGTGATGAGAGAGGATCCACACCCTGAATGATCAGATTTTTCATCTGTACCGCTGACAAACCAGGTTTTACTGCCTTGAGGAGTGCTGCGAGCCCGGAAACATGCGGAGTCGCCATGGATGTACCTGACATATACACATATTTAGAACCCGGTCCGCAACTGGCAATCGAGTCTCCGGGAGCAGCGACATCAACCATAGTCTTTCCATAGTTTGAGAATCCTGCCAGGCTGTCGGTCTTTGTGGTTGCTGCCACTGCAATTATCCAGGAGAGATCAAAGTTTGACGGGTAATGGCCGATCTGGTCATTATCTGATCCCTGGTTTCCTGCGGCACAGACGATAAGCCCGGGAACTTCAGAGAATGTATCGTACATCGCCTGGCTCTGTGCAGTGCTCCCCCAGGAACAGGAGAGGATATCTGCACCCATCATTCGTGCATAATTAATGGCATTCAGGGCTCCGAGTGTATCACCCTGACCGTTTGCATCAAGAAATTTCAGAGGCATCAGTTTCGTCTTCCACGTTACCCCTGCAACCCCGATTCCATTGTTGCCGACTGCAGCAATGGTGCCTGCACAATGGGTTCCGTGACCCTGGTCATCCATGGGATCATTATCATTGGTAACGAAATCCCAGCCGTTTATATCGTCAATATACCCGTTATTATCATCGTCAATCCCGTTACCCGGGATCTCACCAGGATTTCTCCAGATATTTGCTGCCAGATCAGGATGGGTATAATCTATACCGGTATCAATGACTGCCACCACCACTGAAGACGACCCGGTCGTATGTGCCCATGCTTCCGGAGCATCGATGTCTGCATCGGCTGTTCCACCTAAACTGCCGTCATTATGCAGCCCCCAGAGGTTGGGGAAGAGAGGATCGTTCATCGAGGCAAGGATATCAGCGACAGAAAGGGAGGTATTTCCTGATCCCTCCTCCTCGTGTGCTTCGGTTGGATCAGTCGGAAGGTACAGGGAGATGATATAATTCGGCTCTGCATAGGCGACATACGGGGATTCGGAGTAAGTATCAACGGCTTCAGCCACATCCGTCCCTTCAGCCAGTTCTACCGAGACGATGCCGGGGAGGCCGGTTATGGAAAAATCCTGTGCAACTTCAGCATCAGGGACCGCACTGACTGCATACGATGCCATCTGTCTCGAACTTACCGATGCTGCAGGTTTGTACATGATAATGACTTCACCGGGAACATAAAGTGCGTCAAACTTTTTTTTACTGCCCTTATCCTCACTCTTGTCTCCCAGCGCTGATACTGCCTTTTCTGTGGAGTTTCGTATCAGTTCAGAACGTTGCGTTGCTGCCTCCTGCAATAGTTCTTCTGTATCTGAATCAGGAGTATAATGGGTCTTATTCATCAGGTCCGATGCCGTAAAATGTTCAGTATAAGAGCCTACCTGGCCTGATACCACCGGTATCAGGAAGATGAAAAGAAGGAGGGCAATACCAATCAAAAGACTACTGTCTGTATTATTCATTACTGCAACCTCTGCAATCACCGGAATATCTATAAATCCCTTGATAAGGTATGGAGTGATATTCTCTCATAAACTTTCCTTTGGATCTCTTCTTTTATGAGACGAATATGAGCAAAAAAAGACTGCCAGACAAAAGATTGATTGATACCGTCCACCCAGTACACAGGCATGAAACCAGTACTCCAGGTCGCCCTTGATCTCGTTGATCTGGACCGGGCTCTCGGGATAGCAGAATTGGCGGTTGCAGGTGGAGCAGACTGGATCGAGGCAGGAACACCGCTTATCAAGAGTGAAGGTATTCGTGCAGTAACTGCACTGGCAAAGCAGTTCCCTTCCCATCCAATCGTGGCTGACATGAAAGTTGCAGATACCGGGACTATCGAAGTAGAGATGGCAGCAAAAGCAGGCGCAGCGATCGTCTGTGTTCTCGGTGATGCCGATGATGCAGTGATCCGTGAATCGGTACGGGCTGCAGAGAAGTACGGGGCCCGTATCATGGCAGATCTCATCAATACTCAGGATCCTCTTTCCCGTGCCGTACAACTGCAGGAGATGGGAGTTCATATCATCAATGCCCATACCGGCATCGACCAGCAGATGACCGGTATCGATCCCCTGTCCCTGGTGCGGGATCTCTGTGGCTTAGTTACCATCCCGGTAGCAGTTGCAGGAGGACTGGATGTATCGTTAGCTGCCGAGGCGGTACGGGCAGGATCGTCCGTGATTATCGTAGGCGGATCAATTGTCAGGTCTGCTGATGTTGTGGGTCTGACACGACAGATAAAGGCTGCAATCGATGATCCTTCGATAACACCCACTGTCACCGCGTCACCAAAAGAGGATATTTTGTCCCTGCTCTTACAGGTGACATCCTCGCATGTTTCTGATGCCATGCACAGGAAAGGAGCCATGAAAGGCATCTGGGCGCTTAATCAAAAAACGCGTGCAGTAGGTCCGGCAATCACGGTTCAGACCTTCGCAGGGGACTGGGCAAAACCGGTTGAAGCCATTGATACCGCAGAAGAAGGAGATGTTCTCGTCATTAATAACGACCAGGGTATTCATGTGGCCCCTTTTGGCGAACTTGCCGTTCTCAGCTGCATCAACAAAAAGATCGCAGGAGTCATTATCGATGGTGCAGTACGGGATGTCACCGAGATACGATCTCTGAACTATCCTGTTTTTGTCAGGGCAACCGTTCCGAATGCAGGTGAACCAAAAGGGATGGGTGAGATCGGGACCGAGATTTTGTGTGGAGGCAGAACGGTCAGAACCGGTGACTGGATCGTTGCAGACGACAGCGGAGTTGTTGTTATTCCAAAAAAAGATGCCTATGAGATAGCCAGGCGTGCAATTGAAGTGAAAAAGACAGAGAGTCGTATCAGAGAAGAGATAGCTGAGGGAAAGACCCTCGGGGATGTGATGCATCTGCTCAGGTGGGAGAAACACTAAAATCGCAGAGAAAAAGAGAGGAAATGAAACGAATCAAACTATATTACCGGTATCACGATACAAAACCCAAATACTCATCCCTTCTGCGGGTGCATGACTAAAGACATGAATACAATACAATCCATCATCCTCGGGGTAATCCAGGGGATCACCGAATGGCTTCCCATATCCAGTGAAGGGCAGACCATCATGTTTGCAACCGGTCTGCTTGGGATTACTGCATCCGATGCACTCAGTTATGCCATCTTTCTTCACCTTGGAACCATGATTGCAGTGCTTATCGTATTCAGACATACCTGGTTTGAGATACTTACCCTTCGGGACATTGGTCTGCTGCGTATTCTTTTTGTTACCTCGATCTGCACCGGTATAACCGCTGTTCCCCTCTACTTCCTCCTTCGGCAGACGTTTGAGAGCGGTATCGCGGTTACCGTCATCATCGGGGTACTGCTTATCATAACCGGTATCATGCTCAGGGCAAAACGGAGTGGGTTTAAAGATATCTCTGCCATGAAAATCAGAGACATGGCTCTGCTCGGTTGTATCCAGGGATTTTCTGTGCTGCCCGGGATCTCCCGGTCGGCAGTAACCATCTCTACTCTCCTGATGCGGGGGTTTTCATCAGATGTTGCCCTTACGGTCTCGTTCCTGGTAAGTGTTCCCCCGGTTATCGGCGTCATTATCCTTGACTGGGGAACGACACCGATCAGTTATGAAACCGGGTTTTTTATGGCCGTTACCGCAGCGATCGTAGGGTACTTTGCCATGGAGATCCTCCTTAAGGTAGCACGATCGGTTCAATTCTCACTCTTCTGTATTATTATCGGAATTCTTGCGATCCTCGCCGGTATTCTCTGATATCCTGTGGTCTTGCATGAGGATGATAAAAAATATTTTAACTGCCCATACAAAAAAAATTCGGTTTCTTGCCCGTTTTATTTTTGGAATTATTATTCTCATTTTTCTGCTGTACTCGGTTGATCCTGCATCTGTTGCGGCGGTAATACTATCAATAAACCCGTTATTCCTTGTTTTTGCTCTTCTCCTGTATGCCGTTACGTTTCTTATCCTCTCGTTCCGCTGGCGGTTTATCCTCAGACGGATGGGATATGCCATATCCTGGAAGACTGCCTATCGGGCATTTGCAGCAGGAGTGCTGGTATCTGATCTCACCCCTGCACGGATCGGGGAATTATCCCGTCCACTGGCAATACGCAATCAGGTTCCGGTCCAGGCAGGTATGATCTCGGTTCTTGCTGACAGGTACTTAGATATCCTCGTCATATTCGTTCTTGGTTCAATCGGTCTGCTCTTTATCTCGAAAGCCTGTGACATACCCCTGTTTCCGGTCCTTCTCATCCTTATCCTGCTTCTGGCAACCCCTGTTATACTCCTGTCTATAGACCGAAAACATGTTGTGCGCATTGCAGGCTTTCTTGGTTCTGCACGGCTCAATGATCTGGTCAGATCCCTTGATGAGATAATTTCCCATACTCACCATCTTCCCACCCTTCTGGGAACAGGAATACTCCTCACAATCATCTCGTGGGTCCTGCAGGCCGCACGGATTATGGTTATCTGCTTTGCAACCGGTTATCCGGTTCCTCTTGGTGAACTGATAGTTGTGCAGCCGCTCATCAGTGCTCTCTCTCTTGTTCCCGTATCCATCGCAGGCCTGGGACTGGTTGAAGGGGGATATGCTGCTATGCTGAGTCTTTTCGGGGTTCCGGTTGCTACCGGGATGGCGATTGCTCTTCTTGACCGGTTTCTCACCGTTGTATTTCATCTTGCTGTCGGGGGAAGAACCGCTGCAGCAATGATTTAGTGGGAGAGAGAAAGAGAGAACATCTGCTTTGCCTGACCGGATGCTTTTTTCGCAAAAAATCCCTGCCATCCGGTTGTATAAAACCCAGGAAATACAATATTTCATATCCGATTGCAGGAAAACCGAAAAAATCCAAAAATCTGTAAACCTTATCTATTAAAAAATGAATAGTAGATTATATCAGAATAATGGCAATAAAAAGAATGATTTGATTTCTTACACATGCCAGGAAACCTGGTGAGGAGATATGAGAAAATTTACCCGTTACCACCTGTATTCTCTGCTGATACTGCTTATATGTCTCTTATTATCAGCATGGGGCACTGCGGATCTGACTGGATCACTCGCACCTGACAACCCGGAATTTAAAGAAGAAAAACCGATGCTGATCGAGTCCATGATCGCTTCTGCCCAGACTACCCCGGATTATGACAGTGGACCGTTGAGGGGAGCACCCCTCCATCAGGCAATGCTTGACAGGTGCAAGATAACCGAGGCACTTCCGGGAGAAGTTGCCGCAGGTTTTCCTGCGGTATATGACCTGCGGACGATGGGAAAAACACCTGCTGTACCGAACCAGGGCCAGACCGGAAGCTGCTGGGATTTTTCCTGTATATACTCCCTTGAATCTTCTCTTCTTCCATCTATTGCCAAAAAATTTTCTGAGAATAATTTAAAAAACGGGGTCTCTGTCTATAATGCAGAGGGTTTTGATTTTAAAAAAGGGGGAAACGATCTGATGGCGGCCGCGTACTTCACACGGTGGAGCGGGCCGGTCGACGGGAATCTTGATCCCTATAACCCGTATTCCCACGAATCCCCTCCGGATCTCCCGGTCAGCATGCATGTTCTTGATGTCCCGATGATTCCGGGAAGGACAGAATCACTCGGGAATGATGATATCAAGTGGGCTCTTCAGGAATACGGAGCTCTTTACTCCACCCTGTATTTCGATGAAACATACTACAACCAGCAGAATGCAGCGTATTACTGTCCACAGAGCTCAGGTTCCAATCATGCTGTCACGATTGTCGGATGGGATGATACCTATAGCAAAGCCAGATTTGCAACTACTGCACCCGGAGATGGTGCATTTATCTGTGCCAACAGCTGGGGTACCGGCTTTGGAGAAGACGGATTTTTTTACGTCTCATACTATGATGCCCGTATCGGATCCCGGGTAACCGGGTTTACTGCATCGGATTCAGACACCTATGATGCCATCTATAGTTACGATCCCTTCGGATGGGTCGGCAGTTACGGGTATGAGACGGACACCGCGTATGGTGCTAATATCTTTACTGCTACCGCTGATGAGACAATATCTGCCGTCGGCTTTTACAATCCCCTTGTCAGGGCAGATTACACGATACAGGTCTATCTTTCACCGGATAACGGACCATTATCAGGGAAAGGGCCGGTTAGTAGTGTTTCCGAGACGATTATTGTTCCCGGGTACCACACCATTCCCCTCTCTACCCCGGTTGTGGTCTCAAAAGGTCAGAAATTCTCTATCGTTATCAGGTATTACACAAAAGGATACGGATACCCGATTGCGGTAGAGTACCCGAAGGAGAACTACTCAAGTAAAGCCCGTTCCCTTCCCGGACAGAGCTTTGTCAGTCCTGACGGAACCACCTGGACTGATTTTACCACATCGGTCCCCAATGGCACCATCTGTATCAAGGCCTATGCCATCCAAAAACAGAAACCGGTTGCTTCATTTATGGCCGACCAGCCCCGAAAAGGAGCGGCACCGCTCAACGTGCAGTTTTATGACACATCACTGGGAAACCCGGTGAGCTGGAGATGGCAGTTTGGTGACTCGAAGATATCTACCGAGAAGAACCCACGTCACCAGTATGACAGTAACGGCAGGTATTCAGTTACCCTGACCGTTACGAATGCATACGGACAGGACACGGCAACGGTGACAGATTATATCATCGTTGAACCGACGACTTCCCTTACCGTTCCTGACAATTACGCTACCATTCAGGCGGCTGTCGAAGCTGCAGGTAAGGGCTCTACCGTGTATGTGCGATACGGAAGATACGAAGAGAAGGTTACCATCAATACGCCGCTCACCCTTACCGGGATACCGGACGCCGACAGACTTCCCGTCATTGATGCAAAGAAGAGCGGCAACCCGGTTACCATCACATCTGACAAAGTAACCATTGAGAATATGGCACTGACCGGAGCGTATGATGAAGATAATTTCCAGGCCGGTGTAGCGGTGATAGGGGCCGACGATGTCACCATCAAAAACAACGAGATTTATGAGAATTACTGCGGTATCAGGGCAGATGAAGCAAACCGCCTCTTATTACTCTCAAATGCCATATCAGGATCAGATACAACCGCCATTCTTCTTGATCAGTGCAGTTTGGGAGAGATAACTGATAACAGCATATCAGATACCACGATCAATGCTGCAGTAGGACTCAGATACTGCAGTGATCAGAAAATTACCCGTAACCGGCTGACTGAAAATACCAATTTTGCTATGGCTCTGGATACCTGTTCAGATCTCCTGATATACGATAATTACTTTGAGAATGATAACAACGCCTGGCAGAAAGAGACCTGTGAACGGATCAGATGGAATACCGGGAAACAGGCAGGCCCGAATATCATAGAAGGTCCTTATATCGGGGGTAATTACTGGGCAACTCCTGCCGGGAATGGTTTTTCGCAGACCCATACCGATACGACCGGGGACGGATTCTGTGATGAAGCATACTCCTTTGAACAGAATGCTGTAGATGAACTCCCCCTCTGCGGGGCGTCAAAACCGGTCACTGCAGCATTTTACGCTGAACCAAGAACCGGAATCTCTCCACTTACCGTCAGGTTTACCGACAGTTCTCTCGGAGCGATAACCAGCCGGTACTGGACCTTCGGTGACGGGCAGACATCTGCAGAGAAAGATCCGGCGCATACCTACCATACTGACGGCAGGTACGATGTCTCACTGACGGTCCGGGGTGCACAGGGAAGCGATACCAGGACTGAAAAAGAGTATATCACGGTAGGCTTTGGACCGGAACCGGATCTCATCCTGTACCTCTCACCGGGTTGGAACCTTATCTCGACTCCGGTTCGCCTTGCAGAGGGATATAATACCGGTTCGATTTTTTCTTCCATTGACGCCGGGGGTCATTCCATCTTTACGTATTGTCCGGGAGCAGGATGGGAAATTATCAGAAAGGAGACCCCTGTACAACCTCTTTATGGATACTGGGTATACTCAACGAGATCAGATTCAATCGGGCTTGTCTTTTTTAAAGATCCGGTCTCGGTACCACCACAGCGTTCCCTTGCCACCGGGTGGACGTCTATCGGATATGCAGGTAAAACTCCGGTCTCTGCAGGGATAGCTCTCCTGTCTGTTGATAATGAATGGGTTTACTGTATCGGGTTTGATTCTGCCCTTCAGCGGTACGAGGATACGATTATTCATCCCGGAACTTCACAAACGCTTACCCCGGGCAGGGGATACTGGTTATACATGAGCAGCCCGGGAACCCTGGCTGCGTACGAGACCTGATATTTTTTTCCCCTTTTTGCACAAATTAAAAACCGGATTTCTTCTTGTAATGAAGAGAATACAATAATCAGGAGATCATCCCACAACCGGGAATCCGTCCTTAATCTATTCCTCGATCCTGCACTCCATGTTACAAATATATGAAAACACGGGTTCCTGCATGATTGTACCTATTTTTCCGGATTTCACACCGGTTCTGCAGTATCTGAGAACAGGTCCCGTCCTGTTTCGTTGTGCCAGGTTCTCAAGAAGAAAGGATCTGTGTAATCGTAGTTTCCTACACCGGGGATATGATATATCACATCCTCTTCAGGGGTGCGGATATCGATGATAACGATTCCAGTATCCTCATTCTGCATGATTGGAGCATTTAAGGATTCAGAGTCCGGGTTACAGATTGTCGTTCCCACAGATTCCCTGCAGTTGTCACTCCTGTATACCGGGAGCACTCCGGACACAGTATAGGGATCGACAGATTTTCCCGTATCTCCTGCACCGACAGAAGCAGCACAACCAGACAAGAGAATGAGAATCAGGATAACAAAACAGGATGTTTCGTGTATCACGGGGATAATATCAGTAAAGGGTATGAATAAGAGGGTATTACGTTTCCCGTTCCTGCATTGCTTTTTCCCGGGAAAAACAAAAGAAAATTCTCCGGTCATGCGATCGTAATGCATAAGTTATCGAAGATACATTCTCAGCTATGCCAGTTCAGATGGTAGAGTTAATCAAAGGATTTCTGTTCAATCCTGTTGAGTCATTTCGAAAAGCACGCGAAACAACACTTGCAGAAGCATACCAGTACTATGTCATCCTGCTTCTCTTCTTCTCGATCCTCTTTGGCGTTGTCATGTACCTGGAGTTAAACCCGATAATCCCGATTCTGACAGCAATTCCCGGAATGGCTGATCTCGGAGGAATCGTCAATGCGATACTTGCACAACTGAGTATCCTTGCAATCTATGTAATCTTCTTTATCGGACTCTTCAGCATCTTTATCTCAGGCCTGTACTACCACGTCTTTGTTACCCTTCTCGGAGGAGAAGAAGGTCTTGTCCAGACCTTTAAGACCGTGATGTATGCCAACACACCGGCACTCCTTATCGGATGGATCCCCATGATAGGTATTATCGGGGCAATCTGGTCAATTGTTCTGTTTATTATCGGAATGCGTGAGATGCAGAAAGTAAGCCTCGTATCAGCTATCCTGATTATCCTGGTACCGACCATCCTTATCATTGGAATGGTGTTGATTGCCTCAATGCTGATGATGACAATTATCGGTTTATTTGCAGCAATCGCAGCATAAACCAATTATTCTTTTTCCGGCGGGTCAGGAGATCCCACGCGGCCATACAGGTAATAGGGCAGCAGGAGTACTATCGCAATAATCAGCCAGAACTGGGCAAATGCATAGAGTGCCTGGAGTTGTTCTTCTGAATAGTACTTCACCTCGAAAAACCTGCTGTCTGTCCATGAGATCGTGGTCGTGTTATTGGGATGATGCTCAATCGAGTACGACGAGGGGCTTATAACGGTAAGAAGGGGGTTATCGATTCTAAACTGCGAGGGAAGAGTTACCATACTGGTATAGGACTCGTCGTAATGACCCTGGACCTGGTTTGCCGGGACTGTCCTGTCAAATGAGAGGATATAATCCCCTCGTGCAAAGCGTATTCCGTCACGTGTTTTCTCAAAAGGTGCCTCCTCGCCGTTGTACAGAAGAGAGAGATTTGAGACCTCAAATGGAACTCTTTCCCCGAGCATTCCGGTATCAAAAAAGGAATAGGTGTCTTTATCGGTGATCTCGATCAGGGCCTGGTACCGGGTTCCATCCTCTGACACGTGATACCCGGCGGTAAGAGCAAAAACCGGACCTGCCAGGCATGCAATAATAATTACAGATGTAAGGCCTGTAGTAAAGATTCTATGGTTGCGTCGCATTCTTCCGGGGGATCACATTGTGATATAACCGTCTCCGGATCCTTTAAGAGGTGTCCGGTGACAACACAGACTATTGTCTCATCAGTATCAATGGCGCCTTCATCGACCAGTTTCCGTACACCGGCCACTGATGCGGCAGATGCAGGTTCAACTCCTATCCCTTCCATTCTTGCAAGATCACGCTGCATCGCGAGAATCTCACTATCGGTAACTGATCGTGCAAGACCGCCGGTCTCCCTGATGGCACGCAGTACCTTCTCTGCATTCACCGGAGCACCGATCCGGATAGCAGTCGCAATCGTCTCAGGATTTTTTTCCGGTATCACAACAGGGAGATTTTCCCGGATGGCACGCACAACCGGAGCGGAACCTGCTGCCTGTATCCCGGTCATCATCGGCATCCCGTCTGCGAGCCCGAATTCCTGCAGCTCAAGCATTCCCTTGTGTACTGCAGATATGTTCCCGGCATTTCCAACCGGAAGAACCATCCGGTCAGGAACAACACCGCCGAGCTGATCCACGACCTCAAACCCGATAGTCTTCTGACCCTCAAGCCGGTATGGATTGACTGAGTTCAGGAGGTACATCCCCTTCTTCTCGCACAAATCCCTGACGATCTCAAGAGCCTGATCAAAGTTACCCCTGATCGAGATGACACGCGCACCATGCATCAATGCCTGGGCAATCTTCCCGAGGGCCACCTTTCCTGCCGGCAGGAGCACTATTGAGGGGATACCACCCCGTGCTCCATAGGCCGCAAGGCTCGCTGAGGTATTCCCGGTACTTGCACAGGCTACTGATTTCATTCCCAGCTGCAGTGCCATCGATACCCCTACTGTCATCCCGCGATCCTTAAATGAACCGGAAGGATTCATCCCTTCATGCTTTGCATAAAGGTTTTTTATCCCGAGTTCTGCTCCGATTCGTTTTAAATGATAGAGCGGAGTCCCCCCTTCCTGCAGCGTGACCGGGTCTCCTGATACAGGCAGGAGTTCGCGGTATCGCCACACCGAAAGCGGCCTGCTCTTCCACGCATCCCGGGAGATATGAATGGTATCGGGATCATACCGGACCTCAAGCAGGTGTCCGCATCTCCTGCAGGTATAGATCACCTCATCTGACTGGTATCCTGCACCACAACTGATGCATCTGAGATCAAACATGCTGCAGCTTGTTGATCCTGCAAATACTTATAGTGAGAGCAGGTTCGTGATTGCAGACATAAAAAGAGAGAGCAGACGACAGGAATACCTGAAAACCACTATAACACAAAGATAAATCAGTATACTGTCCCGGGATTATCAATGCCAATGAAGCAGATTTCAGGCGGGAATCAGGGGTTATCAAACTCATGGTGTCTTCTCTTACATCCCCGGATAGCGTGAGGGAATTTCAGACCGTATCGTTTCGTTCTGCCATTCCGAGACATCCGTAGAGATCAGTTCTTCTATCGGCAGCTATTGGAAACTTTTTTCGTAGATCTGCAACCGGTTCAGGAAAGAGATCTGCGAGAAGAATCATTTCCCTGTCATCTGCAGATGCAATACACTCTCCAAGAGGGTTTATCACCTGTGACCCCCCGCAATACCGATCCTGCGGGGTTGTGCCGGTGATATTTACTGCAGCAATGTACATCTGAAACTCTACAGCCCGGGTTTTGGATAAAAGCAGGAAATGATCCTGTCGTTCTGCAGGCCATGACGAAGGTACAACGAGAAGGGTAACCCCTGCATCGCGATATAATGAGAAGAGATCTGCAAACCTCAGATCATAACAGACAGCAATGCCAATCCGAAAATCATTCAGTGAAAAGATGCCAAGGGCATCTCCTGGATTGTACCATTTATCTTCCCCGGCAGGGGAGAAGAGGTGAATCTTGGCATATGATGCAAGAATCGCTCCCGTATTATCTATTGCGACAGCGGTATTTCTGGGGAGCGGATCATGAATCTCACGAACCGATCCCAGAATCGCAATCGCATATTTCCTGGCAAAGCCCTGCAATGCAGTAATTATTTCCCCGTCAAGAGCCTGGATATGCCGGTGTGATTCGGGATCCCATCCGGTTGCAAACTGCTCAGGAAAGATAATGAATGATGCACCCTCTCGAGCTGCAATTCTGATGCATTCTTCTGCTTTTTCGAGACCTGCTTTTGGATCCTCCCAGCAGGGCTGCATCTGTGCTGCAGCGATTCTCACACAAACCAGCTCTTCATCTTCTCTTCCATTATCCACGCACTTCTGTACCATACCGGGTCTGCCATGATACCACCTGCTCGGGTGTACAAACCTTGCCTGTTTATCTTAAACCAGGAAAGAGAGGGCTTCTCTTCCCGTCATCCCGACTGATAAACCCAGTTTCTCTGCAGGTCCGTTTGCTTCTTTTACCACACCGGAGAGCAGATCGTCGAGGGATCCGATTGAAGATCCGGTTCCGGGCCTTACCCGTGCAGCAGGATACGAAAAGTTTGCCAGTGCCGCTACATCGATAGCACCACAACCGAGGAGTCCTTTCTCTCCGGTTGCAAAAACAAGATTCACCGGACCTATCGGAATTACGTAGCCGGTTGCCACTTTATTATCAATTACTAACTCATTTTTCTCCATGCATAGCGTTGGGATGAGACCTACATAAACCGTTTGGTTTTAACCTGCTGAACACGGAATTTCAGGGTAAATTCTTTTGAACAACCATTATATTTCCCGTTATCCAACAGGCACATACATGAGTCTCGCAACGATAGAGATACCGGTTACCGGCATGCACTGTGCAGCGTGTGCAGGGATTATCGAGAGAAAACTGGCAGGTCTTTTTGGGGTATCACGAGCTCATGTTTCACTGGCTACCGGCATCGCCTCGGTTGTGTTTGATTCTCGTATCATCACAACCGCAGAACTTGGATATGCCATCACCGGGGCAGGATATTTTGTTGCATCAGAACCGGTCGTCATTGGAATTTCCGGCATGCACTGTGCAGCATGTGCAAAAACCGTACAAAAAGCCCTTTTGGATTTAACCGGTATCCTCTCTGCCGAGGTCAATGTGGTTTTAGGGGAGGCCATGATAACGGTTATCCCTCATGCGGTCAGTATGAAGCAGATACAAACCGTTATCAACAGCACAGGATTTTCAATCAAGGAATCTTATCTGCAGACCGTATATTCAGAGGATACGGATGCGAAAAAAGAACGCATCGGGTTATTCACAAGGACAGTTCTTGGTTTGGCAGTATCAGGCTTTCTTTTACTTTTTATGTGGCTGAGTGGTCTGAACCATCACACCATGGGGCTTGTCAGTTTCATTATTGCAACTCCTTTCTTTGTCTATCTCGCCTATCCGATTGTCAGGTCTGCAATCCATGCCCTTTTATATGCCAGTCTGAACATGGATGTCATGTATGCCATTGGCATCTCGGTTGCATATATCGCAAGCATGCTCTCGACATTCATGATCGTTCCAGGTTTTGATTTTATCATGTACGATACCGCCATCATGCTCACCTCGTTTCTCACCCTCGGACGGTATCTCGAGAGCCGGGCAAAGCACCGCACAACCAGTGCGATAAGACACCTGATGGATCTGACACCGGCTGAAGCTTCTGTTGTCAGGGATGGAAAAGAAGAGAGAGTGCCGGCGGGCTCGTTACAGCCCGGGGATCAGATAGTCATAAGGCCGGGTGAACGTATCCCGGTCGATTCGGTTATCCAGTCAGGAACCAGTTATGTTGATGAATCGATGGTTACCGGAGAGTCAGTACCGGCAAAAAAACAAAAGAATGATGAGGTAATCGGGGGGACCATCAACGGATCCGGTCTTTTAACCTGCACCGTCAGGTTCGTCGGAGATGAGATGCTCCTCTCCCGCATTATTCACCTTGTCAGGGATGCAGAAAGTTCCAGGCCTTCTGTCGAGCGTATCGCAGATACCGCTGTCAGATGGTTTATTCCGGTAGTGCTCACTATCGCGATACTCGCGTCACTTACCTGGTATCTGCTGTTAGGGGAGAGTGCCGGATTCTCACTCTCAGTCTTTATTGCAGTCCTCGTGGTTGCATGCCCCTGCGCTCTCGGCCTTGCCACTCCAACAGCAATAACCGTTGGTATCGGACGGGGAGCAACGCTTGGAATTCTCATACGAAACGGAGAAGTTCTTGAGATATCAGACCGTATTTCCACCATTCTTTTTGATAAGACCGGAACGCTCACACAGGGAAAACCGGAGGTAATCGTTATCCACGCAGTCACCGGCAGGAAAGAGGATCTCCTCACCCTGACCGCATCACTCGAACATTATTCAGAACATCCACTCGGAGCAGCGATCCTAAGAAAAGCAGATGAATGCCATCTGTTTCCTTCTCCGGTCACCAATTTTACCGCGATACCGGGAAAAGGTGTAACCGGAGAGGTTTTCGGATCGCCTGCTTCTGCCGGCAATCTTGCGATGATCAAAGATGCAGGAATCTTTATTCCTCCCGCTATGGCAGACCGTATCGCTTCCTGTGAATCAAAAGGGAGCACAACGGTTCTGGTTACACAAAACTCGTCTCTTGTCGGGTTTCTGGCGATCCAGGACACAATGAAACCGGGTTCAAAAGAGGTCATATCATATCTTTCAGGAATGGGTTATGATACCGGAATGGTAACAGGTGATTCAGAAACGGTAGCCGGAACAATAGCAGAGATGACGGGGGTAAACCGGTTCATTGCAGGAGTAAGACCGGAACAGAAAGAAAGCGAAGTAAGCCGGTTACAGGAATCCGGGGATGTTGTCGTTTTTGTCGGAGACGGCATCAATGATTCTCCTGCTCTTGCCAAAGCAGATATCGGGATTGCTCTTGCGAGCGGTACAGATATTGCAATGGAGAGTGCAGATATCGTCCTTCTCAATGACAGTCTTGTGCATGTCGTTGCAGCGATAGAACTTGCTAAGACCGTTATGAGACAGATTAAACTCAATCTGTTCTGGGCGTTTGCCTACAATACCGTCCTGATTCCTTTCGCTGCAGGCATTCTCTATCCGGCCTTTGGTATTTTGTTCAGACCTGAATATGGTGCGCTTGCGATGGCATTCTCCTCGGTAACGGTGATATCCTTCTCACTGATGCTCCTGCGTTATACCCCGCCATCACTTGCGAGGATGATAAATCAGCCGGATTCACAGAAAACAAGAGAATAACAACCTGATTTCCGGATTGGATCATTCTCATTCATCTGCACAAAAACCAAAATATCAAAAAACCCATGATGGTATTATGTGTGGCAGATTCTGTATTGCTGCAACTATCGGTGAGATACAGGAACGGTTCTTTCTATCATCGATTCCGGAAGTAACTCTTCCTGCATATAACATCAGTATTCTGCAATCCACCCCTGTCATCATAAAGAAAGAAGAAACAGAGATCTCTCTTATAAGCGCAACCTGGGGATATCACCCGAAAAAAAGCAGGAATATCCCTACCATTCACAACCTTCGCGCCGAGAACCTAAAAAAGACGATCAACCTTTTTTCAGAGGAAGAACCTCTTCCCTGCCTTATCCCTGCTTCCGGGTTTTTTGAGTGGAAACAGGTACAGAACCGCAAAGTGCCGTACTATATCACACGAAAAGACGGTGATCTCTTTGCCATGGCAGGAATCGTTGCACAGGATGGAAACGATAAAAACCGTACCGGTCTTTGTTACGTTATCCTGACCTGTCCGGCAGAAGAACCGGTCAGGAGCATCCACGATAGGATGCCGGTTATCGTGAGCCGTCAATTAGAGATACCATTTCTATCAGGGAGAGGTACGAAGACATGTTCTCAGATTCACCTCTCTCATCTGCCGGCAGATCCATCATCTCTTATTGCATACAGGGTCTCCCCGGCAGTCAACAACCCAAAAAATACAGGTCCTTCTCTTATTGCTCCGGTTACCGATCACGGTTCCGGAAAACAACAGACCCTGCAGTTGTAAAAACGTTTCGTCAAAATAACACATAACGGCGCATTCTAAACCCCGGAACCGGGATTTTTGCGTCGTGTACCAGACAATAATGAATAAAACATGAATAAAACCATCGTTTCTCTCCTTGAGAGAATCCTTTACCATCTGGCATGAGAAAAACGATACATGAATCTTACCTCGCTTCTTACCGACGGAATCATTATTGCCCAGGTTCTGATCGTCATTTTCGGTCTTCTCATGTACCGGAAGAACAGGCAGTACGGCCTGTATCTCGCACTGGGTTCTCTTCTCCTACTCTTCCTGAATCTATTATACCGGTTTTTTCCACCTATCAGCAGTGATCTCTCGCAGATTCTGACTTTTTTCTCGATGCTCTTTTTCCTGTATGCAACCTGGCTTATTTACCGAAGAAAGGTATGAAAGGCTATTTTACACGATATTCGCCTTTCCCTGCATTACTCATACAACGAAAACACTGGGCGGGAAAAACAGGGAATCAGAATATCGAGAAGAAGTATGGGAGCAGGATAATTGAGAGGAGCATCACAAGGATGATCCAGCTCACAAAACCGATAACATACGGGTTATATCGTGCATACCCGAACCGGTTTAAAAACCGCTCCATTCCTTCCTTTACTATCAGTCCCCCGTCAAGCGGAACCATGGGGAGAGCGTTGAATGTCCCGACGACGATATTGAACCATCCGCACCAGAAAAGGATGTTTATCACAAACCAGAACCCGGGGAACGGGATCGTGTAAAAATCGGTGAGCGGGGTCTCACTGATAAGTATCTGAAGCGGATGCATCCCTTCTGAGTAGTAGGCGATTGCCGGGAGAGCGGTCATATACAGGAGACCGAGCGGTGTCAGGAGCTTCGGGATCTCTTGTGAGAGCATCTGGTTATCATAGTAATACACTCCCATAAAACCGGAATCAGATGCCTGTAGCTCCTGCGGCCACGACGAGAGCTCCAGATCGTGCGATGATAACTCGCCACCATGTTGAACCGTCAGCCGTATGTTCTCTCCCGGTCGGGTGGTGTTGAGCAGTGTCGATACATCTTCCCGCGAAGAGACAGAAACGTCATTGATGGCATAAATCAGCGATACTGAGGGAACACTTGCATTATACGCAGGATATCCCTCGTATAACCCAAGGATTGCCGGTTGCGCCGTCGGTCCTGCATACCCGAGCAGACCTGCCAAAAGAACAAAACAGATGAGCCCGATGACGACATTATTCATGATCCCTGCACCGTACATCCGCATTCTGCCATGGGAAGGAGCTTCTTCAACCTCTTTCTCATCAGGTTCGACAAACGCCCCTACCGGCAGGACGGCTACAAGAACTCCGATTGATTTTACCCGTATATTTTCTACCCTGCAGAGGATTCCATGACCGAATTCATGAACAATGAGGGTGATAATAAGAGCTATCCAGAACGCAATCGTCGGCGGGATAAATTCATTGATATAGGGCAGGGCAATAAAATTCCTGGGTTCATAAATACCGGTAGGTTCCGGTTGCAACAGCACGGTGGCATGAAGTGCAAAGATAAGCAGAATGGCCATCCCGACAGAAACGACAATGACGAGCAGTACACCTATTGTCCCGTAAATCCTCCAGAACCGGGATTGTTTTACAAACCAGTCAAAAAAGTCGGTTTTCTCACTCTTGATACCGAGGATAGGACCATAAAATGTGATATGTTCTTCCCATTTCTTACTGCGGTATAAATATCCTGCAATGAGAGCATAAATCGCAATAATCGCGAGAATTACAATTATCCAGTTCATTTCCGGTATTATGTAGTACAGAAGGACTATTTATACTAGCATGTCTGCAGACTAAAAGATAGGATTGCTGTCGTTTCTTACCGGAACCGTTATCGGAATCTTTAAAAATCAAAGAGGCTTTTCTGGCTGCATGATGCACAAAGCTCTCTCGTTGTTGCCCATGAGATGCGGGCAATCGGGGGAGGGGTGCCATGGGACCGGATATAATTCAGGAGAAAATCCACGGTCTTTTTATCTGACGGGTAACCACTCCCGAAATCTCCCCATTCTTCCCATAATGATTCGATTATCCGGTCACGGGTAACCTTGGCCACGACGGATGCCGCTGATACAACCGGAAAAAGGCTATCTGCCCGGTGTTTTGCGATGATCCGGCACCCCTCACCGACAAGACCTGCGAGGGTTTTTTCATATCGCTCTTCATTGACATCGCAGGCATCCACGAACCCGATATCTGCTCCTATCGCGAGTATCGCCTCTGCATGGGCAGATGCAACGATATGGTTCATGGTCATGGTTTCCCGCCGGGTATCAATATCGCGTGCAGTAAGAATGACAACAAAAGAGGGAAACTTCCCGGTAATCGTCTCGTATACCTTCTCCCTCATCTTCCGGGAAAGGACTTTTGAGTCACGGACACCGGTCCTTTGGATCTCGTCCTGTGAATCGCATCCTACAGCTCCGATAACCATGGGACCAAGCACGGATCCCTTTCCTGCTTCATCGATTCCACAGATCATAGATTTTTGTGTCCTCCAAGGTATTATGTCGCAACCTATAAGAAGAGAGAGCAAGACCGTACAGTATGTACATCATCATTGTGGGTCTTGGTGGAATCGGTAAGACACTCGCAGCTCTTGCAGTTGAGCGGGGAGACATGGTGGTGGTTATTGATCGTGACGAAGACCGGTGCAGTGAGATGCTGGAACAGTTTGATCTGGTTGCCATCACCGGGAACGCAACAACTACCACGGTGCTTGAAGATGCCGGAATTGACCGGGCCCATGCTCTTGTTGCAACGACCAGTGATGATTCTGTAAATCTCATGACCTGCTGGATTGCAAAACGAATGAATGTTGGAAACGTTGTCTCGATTGTAAACCAGAAAGAACATGCGGCAATGTTTTCAGAAGTCGGCGTCACGATAAGTCAGAATCCTGACGAGCTGGTTGCAACGCGTTTATATTACTGGGTTGAAAGTCCCCAGCTCCAGCAACTGGCATCCCTGCCGGGAGGGACCATCTTTGAATTCATAGTCGATGAAAATGCTCCCATGATCGACCATGAGATAAAGGATATGAAAGTTCGGGATTATGTCTTTATCGCAATCCAGAGAAGGGGAGGAGAGCTCATTATTCCAAGCGGGACGGTTAAATTCAGACCAGGCGATGTGATTACCGTATTTACCAAGAAGGATTCCGAGAAAGAGTGCTTAAAGATCCTGAATGAAAAATTAAAGGGTAAGAAGTAATAAAATCTGAACTGTTCTCATCAATCAGGGATTATACGACAGATATTACCTTATATCCGGATATACGGCATATAAGGATTTTAAAATCCGGGAAAAATAAGGGGTGAGAATCAGGGAACATTTACGAGATCGAATCAAATAACTGTTTCAGTCCCGCTTTTCCGAGCTTCATTGCCAGTCTCGGGTTTGCGGTCACGATATTCCTGATAAGATTCAGCGTGTTAAATTCACTCATATTCATATCAGATACCGAGTGTATGATGGCGTTGAGATCATCATCGGTCAGTTTCACAAATATCTCTTTTATCTGGTAATTTCTCTCAAGAGCTATTCCCATGGGAGAGGAACGCCAGGTGGTATCATACACCGATAGTGCCTTTGCACTCACATCCCCGTTTGAGAGGGCGGTTGTTCCGACCTCAGCGGCAAGGGAACCGGTATAGAGAGCATTGTAGATACCTCCTCCGGTAAGGGGATCCGAGACCCGCGCTGCATCACCGGCAATTATCATCCCGTCAAAAACCGTCTTTTCCAGCGGACGACAGATAGAGACTCCCCCTGCGATGAGTTCAATCGCTTTTCCCTTGGGAAGATTCATAGATACGAACCGATCCAGGTAATCTTTTGCCCGGCTGCCTGACCTGCTCTTGTCACCCGCTATTCCGATCCCTACGTTTGCGGTTCTCTCTCCTTTGGGAAATATCCAGACGTACCCTGCAGGGGAAATTGAATTTCCGGTATAAAAAACCGTTGTATGGGGATCAATATCGATATCTGTCATCAGGTACTGGGCACAGGTCTCCATCTCACGAAGAGGGACGGTTGTGTTAACCCCGCACCATCGTGCAAATTTAGACTCTACACCATCAGCAGCGACCACGATACCGGCACTGATATCGGTTTTAAGCCCGTTATGTTCAATGGTAGCACCGGTTATGCGACCATCAGAGGTGAGAGGACATACAGCCCGTGTCTTTACCATGATATCTGCACCCGCATTCGCTGCCTGCCAGACCAGTTCCCGGTCAAAGACCTTCCGGTCAAGGACATAACCTACCTCAGATCCGGCATGCTCCGGTTTTAGATTCATGACAAAACCGTCAGGAGCCACGATCTGTGCCTGGTCTATCTCACTTGCAACCCAGGAGTCATCAGGCTTTAAAAACTGGTGAAGCAGCTCTTTTCCTACCCCCTCGGCACACCGGACCGGCACACCAATTGCAGGTCGTTTTTCAACCAGAAGAACAGAATGTCCCTTCTCTGCAGCACATTTCGCTGCCATTGCACCGGCAGGTCCGCCACCAATGACCAGCATATCATAGCTTGTCTTCATGGGGTAACCTCCAGTGCACCAAGCGGACAGACACGCACACAAATACCACAATCGGTACATTCTTCTGTATCAACAAAGAGATAGGCATCGATAAGTTCCAAAGCACCTTGCGGGCAGACCGAGATGCAACAGCCACAGTATGCACAGATATCCCGACGAACTGTAATCATTCCTTAATACATCACCATCATGACAGTTAAGCTATGTGATACAGACCAGGGTTTGTGCCTGCTCCGTTCCTCACTCCGATACTTCTGTTCTGACAGGAGATGGATATTTTTAACCAGAAAGGGGTGCGGATGCCGGATAATCGGTTTTTTTCGTTCGGTGCAAAACCGGCTATTCCTGTTACGTATTTCCGGAAATAAAGAAATATGAATTGTTTTGACAAACCGGGATATCAGAGAGGAAGATCAAACGAACCATACTTCCCTCCTCCACCGGGATGAAGGACAACTCTCCCGGAACGGAGCGCATCTATCGCATCACCGACCCCGGTATGGACCTCCCGGATCTCATCGACCGGGACTTTTATGAGTATCGCGATCTCGTCTTCCAGAGTATCAATAAGCGTATTATACAGAAGGGTACATTTCTTTGTCTGCGGTGAGCAGGCATGCAGTACCCTTCTCGTGATATCGTATAAGGGGATGATATGGAGGTACGGGGGACGCGGGATTTTAGGAACATCAGAAAGTTCAAGCGCCCGGTCAGAGACGCCTTTCTTTAACCGTCCACCACAGGCCCTGCAGCGCCAGCCGGCTTTTTGCGATTCTGCAAGGGTGTAGATCTGAAAACAACGGATACACGCCGTTTTATTATATTTCCCTTCCTCTGGAAAAAATCCGGCATTCCAGGAAACCGCCCCCCCTCGTATCGCATCAAGCACCGCTGATACCGAACGATTTGCAACCGTGAGCACACTAAACTCCCTTCCAATCTTTGCCGGATGGGGACTGTGAGCATCGGAGTTTGAGAGAAAAGGAATCTTATGCAATTCACTGATACCTGATCCATATCCGCTGTCAGCAGAAAGACCCAGTTCAAGAAGATCGACCGTTTCTTCTTGGTAACAGGCATGTAAGCAATCATGGGAGGCATACAGGGAGGTCCAAGGGGTAAATGCATGTGCCGGCCCAATCATTCCCCCGGTTTCGTGAACCGCTTCTGCGATACGCTCACCGGAAAGCCGGATATGGGGACGACCGTTCGTATTCAGGTTCTTAGAAAACGGTGCATATAATCCGGCAAGGGTCTCGCATGAATCCATATCAGGCATGAGAATGAGATGATGAACCCGGTTCTCATCCTCTACTTCAGTTGTCGGAACAACAATTACCTCATTGCAGGATGTATCTTCCCAGTATTTACGCCATTGCGGATGGAGCGCGTCTCCGGTTCCGATACCCATTATTCCTTTCAGAGCGCATGCAGCAAGGATATCATCAGGAAGCATCTTTTTTGAAGATGCCATGGAAAAGAGTGAATGAATATGCAGGTCTGCAGGGAGATCCATGCTACCCGATATACGAGAGTTCTTCTTCCTGCCCTTTCTCCTGTTCTGCTATTTTAGAAAGGGCATCTTCCATCTCGGCTGCCCGTTCATGCAGATTGCTGGTATCTACCTCAATTCCTATCAGTTTGCAGAGAATTTCAAGCAGCAGCGTTGCACTCTTTGGATCCACCAGATATCCGGAGGTCTCTCCCATCAGACATACCCCCTCTATTCCAAATGGTTGAGCAAAACCGAGCATCAGGCCTGCAGCACCAATAATCCCTCCCCCCGGTTCACCTTCACCGAAGATTACCCCGGTTTTTTCAATCTCCTCTTTTAAGGAGATTTGATTGACGGCACCAAGAATTCGTGGTGTCTCGACAAAATGACCTACCCCGTATCCACCAAGTGTGTAAATGCGCTTCACGCCAAACCGGTGTGCAATATCAACATACAGGGATGAGAGATGGTAATGTCCTTCATTCGAGGTGCTCTGAAAATCGCCTACCAGGAAAAGACAGGTGAGGTTGTCACCCTGATAATGGTATAGCTCGTTATTGCAGAGACGTGTTACCCCGTCAACTCCGAGAATAACCTGGGGAGGAAAATAGAGAGAGGTTATCTCTGCAATCTTTTCTGCCCCAAGCTCCTGGATCAGGTGCTCTGCAACCAGTTTTCCGACATGACCGATTCCCGGGAGACCTTCTATTAATAACGGTGCAAAAAATTCTTCTTCGTCTTTTTCTTCAATAAAACGGACTGAGATATTTTCTTTCACCGAACCCTCCTCCGGTATGTATGATAGGTATCTGCAGGCGAGAACCGGAACGGATGGGGAGTAACCGTCGGCATATCACAGATGGGACATTTCTCTAAAAGGGTGTAGATATTGTCTCTGTTGCACCGACGAATCCGCCCTTTCATGCAACCTTGCCTGATCGTGACCGGCGGGTGAATTTTCCTTCACCATCAGCCCGTTTCAAAACACCGGTTGCAGCATTTGCCGCCTTTTCCAGTGCAACTTCAGCGGTTTTATAATCCCCTGCGGTGACTTTTAAGCGATAATTTGGCGCTCCGAGGTAGGTTATCTCTATCACTGCATCATCAACCTTCGGCTGGGCACTCCGCAATGCCCTTCTGATAATATTCACACCCTCGGGATTTGATGTTCTCAGAAACAGATCTCCGCTGATGGTAACGGTCGGAATCCGGACATTGTCCTTTGCAACGGTGATAAGAGCCTGTGCAATATCATCGGTTATCTCGCAGTCCTTCAAAGCATCCATTCCGTTCTGTACGATCTCCTCAAACGCACTGTAGAGATCCCCGTACTCCCGGTAGATAGCAGATACCACTGATTCCGTCTCCTGCGGCTTTCCCGCGGCTTCTGCTGCGAAACCTATCCATTTCAACGCCTTTGACTCGTTCTTCCATTCCCGTATCTTTTCACGGCGCTGATGTTCGTTTACATCCTTAAGCGAGAGATCAATGTGACCTTTCCTGGTATCGACATTGAGAACTTTACAGACAACTTTCTGCCCTTCCCTGATATGATCCCTGATATATTTTATCCATCCACGGGCAACTTCGGATATCGGGATTAATCCTTCCCTGCCGTTATATTCATCGAGATGCACAAACGCAACAAAGTCTTTTACGTTCTCAACCGTGCAGACGACCAGTTCCCCGGCCTCGGGCCATTGTCTCTCCTGCATCAGAATCTCACTGCTCAACAGAGACTACTTCTGCCTCGATACGTGCCTTTCCACCGGTTGGTCGTGCAAGAATGTGTCCACAGATTATACAGTCAACCGTTGAACTTGCCTTGTCAAAGATCAGCTGTTCATGTTCACAATCCGGACACTTTACATTCAGGAATCTGCTCCTGTTTTCCCGTTTCATCTGAACCATTGTATCATCACTCCGTTAACTCATACTTGGAAAGCCGGTACCCTGCTCTTAAATGCGCTTTTTTACAGGCTGTACACCGGTACCGCACATTTATCTTTTTGGTCGGCTTGTCACCACCAGGGACTTTCGAGAACTTCCCCATGTTTCCAATCTTACCTCTTCTGCTCTTCTGCCTGTTAATCCAATGAAGTCCGGTGGTTTTCCCTTTTTTTACTTTTTCCACCTCATGGAGTTCATGTTTCCGGCAATAAGGGCAGTATGTATTAAATTTTGCTGGCATCTTCATAAAACAGGCCTCACATGCTCTGTAACGAATACCTATATTATTAGCCACGATTTATATTTAAGACTACTTTGAGATCCTGCAGGATCTCTGCATTTCTCGCAGGTAATGTGATAATATCGCCTGCAAAAATATCGTACGGAAACGTATCTACACCGGTGAAACGTTCTACATCTTTAAGAACCCGGACAAGCGCGTATTTATGGATGGTATCTTCTTCTTCCTGATCTTCCTCTCCCACAACCTGCACAGGATATAATTCCCTGTCAGGAAGATCCTCTGACCCGTCATCCCCGGCATTTACAGGAACGGGTACGGGAATGACATCAGGCATTTCGGGAGACTGGATCCCTGTTATCGGGGAAGAAGAAGAATCGCCCGGGGGCGATACAGAATATGTTTTGGTGTCCTTTTTAAGCAGCCAGTTCCGTGCATCACGTATTGCAGCAGAGATCTTATCAAACATCTCCCGTTCCGGGGGCAGGAGGTACATCAGATCACTTTTTCGTATGTATGCCCCCGTCGCTGCAGATTGAGCAATCGCTACAATCTTGCCGGAACGTAGAGAGAATATCTCCTCGCTCGTCTCCCTGATGCTCGCTTCTCTCTCAATAAGGATTCGTGACTCTTCTGAGAAGGGGTCTTCTTTCGCATAAACCTCCTTCTGGATTGCCCGAATCTCTTCCTGGACCGATATATACGTATTCTGAGGTATAGAAACGAGTTTCCCTGATTCGCGTTCAGAAAGCAGAATTTTTCTGAGATCTTCGAGGTGCATCATCTCCCTCCTGCAACCTCTGCCATTCCCCTGCAACAGAGGAACAATCCCAGGGCTTCCGGTACCGTAGAAACCCCTTTGGATATATGATACCGGTTTTCAAGCAGCGTGATATCATACGAGGCTTTTGATTCTATCCCGAGATCGCGGTCTTTCCATACTACTGCATCAACGAGGGGATTAAAGTCATGCAATTCCCGGATAGAAAGTGAAACCACGCGAAACCCTGATTTTGCATGAAGACTCCCGGGAAGACGGATGAGACGTTTGATATCGGTGGTTACCGGCTCATCAGCCTGAATCCCCGCTTCCCGGCAGAGGGTATAGAAACGACCCTTCTGATCCGAACACAAGGCATGAAGTACGGCTGCTATCGTCTGATCCTCAGTATTGATGGAATCGGGATTCGTCTGTAACCGGGAACAGATATCAGGCATTAATGATGCAAACCGGGCAGCACGTACCTCTCCGATCCCGTCGTATGATGTCAGCTCGGTGATATTGTCAGTTCCATCCCGGGAACAGAGATCCGAGAGATACGCATAAAGCGTATCACGAAACCGCAACGGCCAGCCGACTGTTTCAGGCCGGAACCGGGAGAGCATTGCCTTTGGAGAGATACCAATCCCGCACACATAATCGATGATCTCACGACGCTCAGGCCCGGTCCATTTGCGAAATGCGGTATCAGTAACATGAATATGATATCCTCTTCCCCCTGAGAATACAACACCTATCGTCTTTGTATCAATACCGAGTTCATCGGTAAGAAGATCCAGCAATCGTACGGCCTCCTGCTTTATCCGATCCAGCATCGCCTCGTACGATCCCCGCATGATATGATCAGCATCGAGATCAAAGATAAGATCTGCCCCTGACCATCCTTTCTGCTGCATCGTGGGAGCAGCAGGATTCTCGTAATATGCTGTTGAATAGTATGCATGCGCAGGTACCATGTTCCTGACATAGATCTCCATCTCATCTGCCGAGATAAATCCGATATGCCGTTTCATGAAGATCTCATCAGGATATGAATCAGAGAAGTGGATAAAGCCAAACTCCCGCTGATCGAGGGATGAAGGGGCCTCTAGTATTCCTTTTTCATAGTAGTCAGAGAACCTGCGCATGATAAAAGAACGGGTTGCCGGCATCATCGATTCAGATATCCTTTAGATTCCTTACCATATATGGGCCTGCCCGCTCATACCCAAGCCGGCGGTAATAGGGCCGGGTTCCGATACCAGCCATGATTGCCAGCCTGTCATACCCGGCATCCCGTGCCTGTATCTGTGCTTCTCCAAGAACTGCCTCTCCGTGTCCTTTGTGCTGCATCTCAAAACCTGCATTGCAACCCGTCTTTCCGATAGGAACGATTGTACCGTACACATGGAGTTCCCTGACAAATGCCGCACCCAAAACCCAGGAAGGCCAGGCATGTTCCGAGAGCCTGAGCCGTGCAAACCCGATTAACGAGTCCCCCGTTACTGAGGATATAAACCGTTCCTCTCCCTCGCAGCAGGTGTAGGACTCGGTCTGTATCCTGCTCTCTCCTTGTGCGAACCGGCGCCCTATCTCGCGGCACCTGATACACCGGCACTGCCCTCCCCGGGATCGTAACCGGTTTTCTGCAAGCTGGCGGAAGTTACTGTGACGGGATCCAGAAAGTATCATCTTTGCAGGGATATCACGCTGGATCCGCTGCAGTCTGCAGTATTCAGGGATAAGGGCTTTTGCATCAGCGACAAGGTCAATTAATTCATCCTCGTCATAGGTCTGGTATGCTCCGTCTTTCCATAGTTCCTCTACTCCTGAACCCTGCGTGACAAGCGTGGGATATATTTTCAGGAAATCCGGTCTGAACCGTGAGTCAGAAAATAGTGTCTGAAACATCTTTCGATCTGCTGCAAGAGTACTTCCGGGGAGGTTTGGCATGACATGAAACCCGACTTTTAAACCTGCATCACGAAGAAGGGTATTCGCTCTGACGGTATCGGCAACAGTGCATCCCCTCCGGTTGCAGAGAAGGATTTGATCACTGGTATGCTGCACTCCTATCTCAACCTTGGTTACCCCGAGTGCAAGCATCGTCTCTATCTCCTGCGTCCTGCACCAGTCAGGACGTGTCTCAAAGGTAACTGCTACACACCTGACCGAAGCGGTCTCATTTGCGGCAAATACAGCCTCGGTCTTATCATCAGGTACAGATTCCGGATTGCGGTATGCGTTCATGGCCGATACGCATTCCCTGACAAACCATTCCTGGTACCCGGGATCACGTGCGGTTATCGTTCCTCCCATGACGATGAGTTCAGCCTTGTCTACCAGGTGCCCCAGTTCCTCAAACTGCATAAGACGGGCCGAGACCTGCCGGTATGGATCATAGTTATGGCGGGCAGCCCGGAGTGCTGCCGGTTCTTCCCCGGTGTAACTCTGCGGGGAATGAAAAAGGTGATCCGGCCCTCCCGGACAGGGCAGGCAGATGCCATGCGGACAGGGATGGGGGGAGGTCATAACAGCAACCGGGGCAACTCCTGAGAGGGTCCGGCCGGGTTTTACTTTCAGTTTTTCTCTGATCAGTTCCCGCTCAGCCGCTGATGCCGCTCTCAGGATCTCTGACTGCTTGGGAATCGATGAAAGATGGTACTTTTTGCATACCTGTGCAATGATTTTTCGCACATTGCATGATGAATGAGGCGCCTTTATGAGAGAATCAATAACCTCTCTTCTGGCTGCCTCATAATCCATACCCTCAGTTCTCAATAGATATCTCTACGTCTCCAATGAGTGTTTTTGGGGAAAAAGACATAACAGGCAGACGATTTTGTCTGATATGATCGGTGATCTCTTCGGAAAGAACAAGGAGAGCTTCTTTATGAGAACGTTTATTTTTATGAATATGAACAGGAGAGATCTTAAGATCGTTGTACCGGCTGGTTTCTATCTCTTCGTGTGTAATGGTCTCATAATATTTTTTCACATGAATAAAAAGCATATGCAAATGTAATAATTCTTCCTTCTGCAACAATATCACCTGGCGATACAACAAGAGGTTTGTTCATGGCTGCATAAACATTATGGGATTGGCTTAAAACCGGTACGGTAACAGAAAGAAAAGTTGATTGCATATTTAAAAACCGGTAATTTCTGTTTATTTCGGTATTTACTGCGATAATTCCGTGATTTTCCCCGGGGATGAGGAATATGAATTTTTGTGATGATTATCAACTTTATAAGATAATACCCCCTCCTGGTAGTACTATCTAATAAATTATCCTGAAAGCCGGGGAAGTTCATCAGGGAGCGGTATCAATTTGACCAGCGCTCTCTCTTCTCCCATAAAACAGTCGGAATATTCTTCATCCAGCCTGTCACTCACGATATACTTCTGACCTGCAAGAGCACCTTCAGGATTGCATTGTGCATACCGGGGGCATTGTTCCTTTCCACAGGCGTGCCTAAACGTAATGGTCGTATTCTGTCTCGCATCAGCAACAGGAATAAGAGCATAAATGGGTGCCGGTTCCACGTCCACGGCACAGACCTCGTCAACATGAACCCTGCAGGGATGTCGTGTGGGTCGTTTTGCAACGATAATATAGCGTTTCCCTTTCTCAAGGTTTGCACATGCCCGCAGAAGGGAACAATCAGCACAGGCCGGAGCCGGGCCGTCATACACAAACTCCCTTCCCACGTCTGCATGTACAGAGCCGATGAGCGTTACTTTCTTCTTTGTCTGTGGCATGGAGGATCGCCTCAGGTATACAGTAACCTGACAAGGTCTTCTGCTGCCTTCGGAGAGAGACCCATGTCGATGATGGTAAACCGCTCAGGCCGTATGTCTTTAGCATGTAAAAGCGCCTGAACAATCACAGAATCAGGAATATCGACCTCTGCAGGAGTTACCGGCGCTCCGATTCTCTGTAATGACTGCCGGATTGTTTTCCAGTCACCGCCATGGAGGTACATCATCATGATTGTTCCGATCCCGCATATCTCTCCATGAAGTGCTTTTCCCGGAACGAGCCGCTCAACCGCGTGACCAAATTTATGCTCAGCCCCGCTTGCCGGACGGGATGAGCCCGCGATGCTCATCGCCATACCGGATGAGACTAAAGCACGGACAACGAGATCGACGGCATCTAAATTTCCCGGCTTTATCAGGTCTGCATTTGAGACGAGCATCTCTGCGGTCATCTTCGAGATAGCGAGGGCATACCTGCTTATGTGATCTCCACGAATCCGGTTGGCCAGTTCCCAGTCAAGAATCGCAGTATAATTTGAGATGATATCTGCACATCCGGATGCAAGGAGACGAAAGGGAGCCTCTGCAATGATTCCCGTATCAGCTATCACCGCTATCGGGGGACGTGCCTGTATGGAAGCATTTCCCTCACCAAGCGGTATGCTTGCCCGGTTTGATACAATACCATCATGCGAAGCAGCGGTAGGAATGCTGATAAACGGCTTATTCTGGTTGTATGATACAATCTTTGTGGTATCGATGATCCTTCCCCCTCCGACACCTATCAGAAGATCTGCTTTTTTTGCCGCTTCACCGGCGAGATCAATCCCGGTCTGGTCGATGGGACCGGCAATATGGATTGAGACAGAATATCTGTCTTTAAGAAGAGAGAGTACTGCATCAGCTGCTACTTCCCGGGTGTGCTTTCCGGTGATGATGAGAACAGAGGATCCCTGCTTCTGGTCGTAGAGAACCTGTGGCAGCTCTGCCAGTACATCCTTTCCGATGACGATGTTCCGGGGAAAGACGATCCATTTCGCCTCACCCTCGGACTCCGGGATCTCTTCAGATGGAACGGTCACTGTCATATGTGTGTGCCTGTGTCAAATACCTGCCACAATATTGATATTTCTCTCTGGTCTCTCATGTTCATGCTCTGGTGACTCTTCTTTTTGTATCTGTTCTCTCTCTTCTTATAAGAGATCTTTTGAGGAGATATTTCCAGGATAAAGAGACTCTGATATGCGGATAAATTGACTCTTACAGACTCTTTCTCATCAGGGATACTATGTTTTTTTTGGGAGGGTATCTCTTACCAAAACCCGAAAGAGATGACAGTATCCTGTTTTTGGAATGAATCTCATCCGGTGTTATCAGAAACACTGCCTCTCTTATGGCAGGGATACCTGTAAATTTCTTTATCCCGATGTACTGAAGATAGTATGATCATGGATTTTATCTACCAGTATTACATCGATCCGATTCATTGTGACCAGGCATACAATATTGTTAATACTCTTACCTATGCCATCATTCTTATCCTGGTTGTATTCCTGTTATACCGGTGGTTTTCCCGGGCCGGAATTGCAATCGATAGGGAATTTTCCTATGCACTGATACCATGGATGGTTTTTGGAGGTCTGCTCAGGGTTATTGAAGATACCGGGATGATAACAACAGACTGGCATTATCTCTTAATCACACCGCTCATATTCTTCGTCATCTTTATCTATGCCCTTATTGTCTTTCTTTTTTCTATCCGGCTTGAGCCCGTATTGTCGTATCCGGCAACCCGGATATTTGGCGTAACCGGTTTTTTGAGTGCTCTCGTAACTTTCATCATCCTTCTTACCTACGGGACGATGCACAATACCCTTTCGATCTTTATCGGGGGAACCATTCTTATCATGGCATTGACGGCATCAGCCCTTGTCTACGGATGTATGCGCTTTTTACTTGGATGGGAGTATGTCAGAGACCGGCTGTACCAGGTACTCATCTTTGCCCATATGCTCGATGCAAGTGCAACCAGTTATGGTATTGACCTGCATGATATGGTGTATGTTGAAAAGCATGTGGTGGGTGCAAACCTTATTGCCCTTACCGGAACTGCGTTCGTGATGTATCCCTTAAAACTGCTCATCCTCTTTCCTGCAATTTACATTCTTCAGGAGTACCGCAAAGACGGGACATCCGGTCTGTGGCATCTTATCCTGCTTGCGATGATCATGGTCGGCCTTGCTCCCGGGATACGGGATTTGATGCGCATGGTTCTGTATACCTGACCCGGTCTTTTTCTTTTTCACTGTTTTCGCGCTCTGTCCGCCGGGGAGCGTCGATCCCGCAGGGGAGATGGTTTTTCAGAACCGGTTCTGCTCTCTTTGGAAGTGTTTTTTAAGGAGATCCGATCCTCTGTACCTGATGGATGATATAATTCAGGATAGAGACCAGGCGAAGGCATCCCGGGCTGTTGGTAAAAATATCGTGATCTGTGCCGGTATCTTTCTCTTCTTCTTTATTATCGGTTTTTTGGCATCAGGGGCGAATCCATCGCTGGGAGCTGAACTTCTGGAACTGTTCCGGGAGATGGTAGCATCCCAGATACTTACCGATTCACCTCCCCTGCTTGCTGCCCAGATCTTTGTGAATAATCTTGAGATATGTGTGATACTCTTTATCGGCGGGGTGACACTCGGGGTACTTACTCTGCTTATCCTTGCGTTAAACGGGATTACCATTGGTGCCATCCTTGAGGTTATCGGACGCGAGGAAGGGACTGCCATGGTTCTTGCTGCCATCATTCCCCACGGGATCTTTGAACTGCCGGCCGTGTTTGCATCTGCAGGATTAGGATTTTTACTTGGGCGGGCCGTGCTTGATGAATGGCAGCATGGGGGTGATGCTGCCCGCGCAGCCTGTCCCCTCGGCAGGTTGTTCCTTCTGTATGTCATGCCTTTTATTGCCGTGGCAGCGTGTATCGAGGCTTTTATCACGCCAGCGGTCATACAGATGCTGACATTATAAAGATCTGCAGATATTGCGGTGTGGGATTTTCCAAAAGCTTCCGGTTGGATTTTGTATAAAAAATCCTGCTTTTCCCGCACCATGATACCGGTAACCGGATAACTGTTCAGGAGAGTATATGGAAGAAGATACAGGTTCCCTCCCACAAAAGAACGCATTTTCAGAATGGTATAACGAGATTTTATGGCGTGCCGATATCATGGATGTCCGCTACCCGGTCAAGGGACTGTATGTCTGGTACCCGTACGGATTTGGGATTCGCAAGCGGGTGTACGGGATCCTACGGGATCTTCTTGACCGGGATCATGAAGAGACCCTGTTTCCCCTGCTTATCCCTGAGAACGAGTTCATGAAGGAGGCAGAACATATCAAGGGGTTCGAGGAGGAGGTATACTGGGTAACCCACGGCGGTACGACTCCGCTTGATGTGAAACTTGCACTCCGTCCGACCAGTGAGACGGCTATCTACCCGATGTATGCCCTCTGGATTCGATCCCATGCGGATCTGCCGATAAAACTGTACCAGATCGTCAATACCTTCCGGTATGAGACCAAGCATACCCGTCCGCTTATCCGGCTGCGGGAGATAACCTCGTTTAAGGAGGCGCATACCGTCCATGCGACCTGGGAAGAGGCTGAAGAACAGGTTCGAGAAGCACTGGCGCGGTACCGGGAATTTTATGATCTCCTCTGCATCCCCGTCCTTATCTCTCGGCGTCCGGACTGGGACAAGTTCCCGGGGGCTGATTATACGATGGCTGTTGATACCATCATGCCGGACGGGAAGACGCTTCAGATTGGAACCGTGCATCACCTTGGGGATCACTTCTCAAGAACCTTCTCAATGACCTACGAGGATGCGAACGGAGAGCAGCAGTTCTGTCAACAGACCTGTTACGGGATATCTGAACGAAGCATCGCTGCGCTTATCTCGATGCACGGGGATGATGCAGGTCTTTTTATCCCGCCGGCGGTCGCCCCGGTCCAGATAATTATTGTTCCCATTCTTGTTAAGAAGCGGACCGACGAGGTGATGGCTGCGGTTGCCGCATTGCAGGAAGAACTTCAGTGTGCCGGGTACCGGGTCAGGACAGACAGCCGGGACATGCGGCCAGGTGCAAAGTATTACTACTGGGAGATGCGGGGTGTGCCGATCCGGATTGAGCTTGGTCCCCGGGATCTGGATGCCGGTACGGTGACCGTGGTTACCCGGAGAGGAGAGAAGAGTCAGGTGATGCGATCAGATCTCAACACCAGCCTTGCGGCCATTGTAGAAGGAATAAAAGAGGATCTGCAAAGAACGGCTGCAGAGCATATCAAAAACCATCTCTTCTTTGTGGATGATGTTTCCGGTCTGCCTGATGCAGTTGGTTGTGGAGTTGCCGCGGTCTTCTGGTGCGGTGACCGGGGCTGTGCCGATAGAATTGAAGAGATAACATCTGCGAGCGTTCTTGGGACCGATGTTGGTTACGAAGGTATCGTGGTACAAGAGGGGGACTGCATCATCTGCGGTAAACCGCACTCCGTGGTCACGCTGGTCGGACGGTCGTATTGAGGGTACCTATTCTGATATTGACATCGCTATCTTGTGTGATTTAGGATATCCTGATCAGAACAACTCAGGATATATCTTCTCGGGAGAGTCTCCCGGATATCTTTGATGTCCATATCTTTTACCATCTTCCTTTATATATAAAAAGAAGTATTTTCAGGCATGATACTCTATGTTCGGGTTGATGATGAGATCTATGATGCTGCTGAACGGACAATCCGCGAATATGATCTCTTTATACCACATTTACTGGATTATATCGGGGAGAAAGCGTTGTAATGGAGAAAAAACATTGTCAGGATTGATCGAATACGAATATTACTCAGGGAAACCGAAGAATCAGTTGATAGTATCAGTGAATACCTGAATGATTCCACATCTCCAGATTCCTTTATTGCCCCTGGAATAGGTAAAGACGGAATTTATAAGCGGCTTGAATATTGCCTGCAGAATATTTTGATATCTGCCCGATTATCAACAGGGATTTACGGCCCGGTGTTCCACGAAGTGATGATGATATGATACAACATCGTATTGATGCCGGGATAATTGAGGGATCCATACGTGAGAAATTACCTGCCATGAAAGGTTTTCGCACTATTCTCGTTCACCAGTATGGGAAAATGAATGATAGTATTGCATATGCAATTCTTAAAAACGAACTATTTGATATTATTTCCTTTTGTGAGCAAATCGACCGATATATAAGAGAGGATAGTGCATAACCCCCCATGAGTGAGTTTGAATTTATAAATCACATAAACTCATGACTCCGCACCTGGTGGATTATCGCGAAATTAATTTACTAGGGGACTTTGCACTTGACCTATTCTGTGGATTATTTTCAAGATTTCATTAGGGCAACTGCAATACCAGCCCACATTGTATGTAGTGGATGTAAAAATAACGTTACACAATTTCCTCATATGCGGAGTCCCAAAAAAACACTCGTCTTCGGAAAAGAAGGTTAATCACTCTCCTCAAAAGACCTGAGTTTGCGGATTTATAACTTATTTTTTCGAGCCGAAATTTTTATACTCATAAGTTGAAATTTTTGGAGATAAAGAGAGAG
>JAFGOM010000082.1 GCA_016926505.1 Methanospirillaceae archaeon | reverse complement strand
CCGAACCCGGTAGTTAAGACGCCTCACGTAGGAGCCTGTACTGAGATACGAGAGTTCTCGGGAAAACTCCCTCGCTGCTATTGTTCATGTTTTATTGCTCTTATTTTATCTGATTGCTCTTCATTATCGATTATTGGTAAGATACTTCTTATGCGATTGTTTTCTGATTGTTCCAAAAACAATATCAGTGTATATTGTATATTTAACATTTGTATCCGGTATTTTTTGTGAAATCAAAAAGAAGAGGTTATGATGATACCTGATTATTGTCCGGGAAGTGTAAATCTACGGACACCAACACTCTCAATAAAGAACTGTCCCCGGTGTGGAGAGGAGATTGAGATATTTTCAGATGAGATCCAGGCGACCTGTTCGAATTGTGGATTTATTATCTTCAGTGATTTTATCTCCTGCATTAAATGGTGTAAATATGCCCGGGAATGTGTTGGTGAGGATATCTATAACCGTCTTATGTCTGACAGGACAATATCGTAAATAATACCGGTTGACAGGAGTTTTTTTGTAGGAAACCTGTTACTTTCCTTATCACAACTGGTATTTCGGGATTGTTGGACGGAGTATCAGACAAGCCTGACATATATCTCCATTACAGGGCTCTTTGCATATTCTGCAGTGCTGTATTGTATTCGGATCGGGGGTGAGAAGGTTACAATTCCTGACTTTGTCCCTGAAATCGATAAGGCCATCACAGGCCTCTGGATGCTTGTATCTGAAAAGAGAAATGATCTCCCGGATCTCTCTCCTGAGTGCAGTTGATGCATAGGGGCATTCCGGCAATTCAATGTAATGACCGGTGACATACAGGTAGATCAAAAGTTCCTTTTCATAGATTGCAGATAGTGGTTTTATCCGGGGTAAAAATAAACCCGGGCTTCCCTCTCTGCTATCCTGTACCAGTCGTGTAATATCTCCCCGCATTACGTTCATAAGAACAGACTGGGCCTCATCATCCCGGTTATGTCCGGTTGCTATCTTTGTTGCACCAATAGTCCTGGCTGCCACAGTGAGTGCTTTTCTGCGTAACACTCCGCATATTGTACACGCTCTATGGGTCTTTCCTAAAAGAAGGTGATCCAGATCTTTTCCAAAAAGTTCGGCAAAAGAGAGAATATAATGATTAATTCCGAGGATTTTTACCATATTTTTAGCATTCTGGAGGGTTTCTTCCCGGTAACCGGTAATACCTTCATCAATTGTAATCGCGGTTACGGTAATATCTGTACGGGATTTCAGGATTGAAGAGAGCAACAGGATCAGGGCAGTGCTGTCTTTTCCCCCTGATAAGGCAACCGCGATATGATCTCCTGGCTGAATCAGATTATTCGTTTGTATCGTATCATTGACACGTCTGAGTAGATCCTCTAAAAGATGATCCTGGCATAGTCTTGTTTTTTCATCACTTCCCAGAATGACTGCCGCCCTGGAACAGAATGAACAATGATTGTCACGCTCCATGTATCATCCGTTTTTATCTCTATCCTCCATGAGCGATTTTGATTATCCTGATCTCATCATCATCTCCGGCGATGAGATCATCGGGAACTACAGATCCGTTCTTTATTACGATAACACCTGATGGAGCAAATCCCAGGTCAAGAAGGATCTCTCTGATAGGTACATTATCTTTTGAAATAATACGACTGGATTTATCGGGGAGTATGATCTGCATCTCTACGGGTTCTCTGTTATCCGGCGCTTGTACTGGTATTCATTCAGTTGTCCTAAAAAACACAATTTCAGTATGAAATCAGGAAATTTGATGATTATCATCCCATCAGAAACCGGATAAGTTAGGGAGGTTATCGCAATCCTGATCTTTTGATCCTGTTTCTGATGACGGCTATCGGGAAAAGTACAGCATTTTTACATCTGATCCTGATTCTTCTCAAAATCCCTTTTTTATACAAAGTACTCTCCCGGGATTGTACTGACGGGAATGATCCATGGAATATTCTCCTTTTGTCAGCCGATGTGCCTGAATAGTGGTATGTCTTTTTTCTGTTCAGAATTATTTTATCTTTTCCTCTTCTGAAACACGAAGAAGCCATGGTACTACAGGATACTATCTGATCAACTATCTTTCTTTTTAATTGAGAAAATAGTGATATCGTATCAGGTAAAGGTTTGGAAGGATTTGATAGATCGTGCGTATTACCAGTTTTATCAGGTAAAACATCTGTACCTGAATGAATAGAGATAGTATCTCTCTCGGTATCCGGCATTTGTCTTTTTTGCTGGATTTTTAAAGGATGGAATACGCCTTCTTTATGCCGGATTCTATAAATCCGGTCCAAAAACCGCGATCGAAGAGTAATTGATGCATTTCGAATTTTTTGATACGTCTTAAATGTGAATGGGAAAAACAAAAATCTTTTCCATTTCACTCCTGATCTATCAGGAGTGGCTGATACATTCCATTTTGTATTGTTTTTCTCTCTTTCATTTTTCTTCCATCTGTTTTGTATCAGCCATAATGGAATACTGCATATATTCTTTATTCGAATAAGAAATCGATGAATAAGAGAGAATAGAGATTGTAACCGGCAGGGAAACAAACTGACCCGGAAACCATGCTTTTTTACTATGTGCAAATTATTGGTATTATCTGCAGGGAAAGAAGCAGGTTGCGTTTTTCTGTTTCTCTTAAAGAATCTGTGTTCTTTTTCACTTTCTGTGTGGTATTGTGATATATGCGAGGATGAGTGCTTGTATTTTCTTCTTCGAAAGAAATATTTATCTTTTCCAAACCGGTAAAATCCGTGCTTTTTTTTCATCTCATCATCGATGTTAAATGAGAACTCCCTGATTACAGGTCTTTTTTTACGAGAAAAAGATCGAAAAAAAGCAGGTTTTCTCATAAAAGAGGATCTCTTATCAATTGTTGTTCCTGGATTATCAGAAGGTGATGATTTGAAAGAATTTGAAGTGCTTCTTTTTTCCCATCCGGATAAAAAAATCCTTTTTTCCGACCCTATTTCTAAATCATTACCAGGAGATTGGTTCCCATAAATCCCATCTTTTCTTTCTTTTAAAAGATCAACCCGATCTGTTTTTTCTTCTGATAATGTCTGGGAAGGAACCGGCTCTGGTAATTGTTCTCTTCTTTTCCAAACCGGGAAAATAAGGGTCATTATTGCTTGTATGCGAGTCTTTGCACGATAGAATATTGATGGTTGTGTGATAGAGATACTCTTTTTCTCATGTACTTCAAGGAGGAATGCAAGAAGGGGAAAAGTAAGCCAGCCGAACAGATATCCGCTCATATGGGCAAAGACATTTGTCCCGCCATATTTAATGGAAGATAGGATAACACAGACCGGGAAGAACATCACAAATGACATCACCACAATCCCTGCATGGATAGTGATTAGTGAATCATTACATATCGTGTTCTTTTTCAGATACCTGAACATGACACTGATGATAAGAAAAAATAAAAGGCCTGCAAATGCCCAGTTAATCCCTGAAAACCCGACTCCCAGTTCATAATTAAGCATACGTCCAAAGTATAAACTCAAACCTGATATTACAAACGGGCCGAGAATAAAGGTTAAAATGCAACTATACGAGAAGAATTTCCTTGAAAACCGAATACTATGGATGGGAAAGAGATAATAGTTCAGAATAAGTATCGGTATGATGATAATCTCAAAATACAGGATGTTTGATAAAAGATGTGTTACGTTCGATATATTATGTGCATAGTTTGAGAAGAATGCTCCGATCAGGTTGGGCGAGGAGTAGTTGAGGTATACATAACTTATGATAGTATTCTGGGATTTTATTCCACGCAATACGGCATAATGAATTATTGCCAGAATTAACGGGATACTGGCCGGGAGGAAGAGTACCCGTAAGAGGTATCGCATTCCCTGCTTTTTTTGATACTGAAGAATGGCATGGATCTCTGAAGTGCTCCATGCAAACCCCTTAATAATTATTTTTTTTATCATCTCAATTATCAGTACCGGTACTTCGTCTCATCAGCAATGCCATTACGGCAGACTTGCGTTTTTCAGGCAGAGATATCGAGACATATCTGTCTCTTCTTCCTATCAAAGTATGCATGAAAAATTATTCCATCTTGTTGTTGGTTACCGGTCTGCTGTCAGTACTCTTCCGATAAGAATTTTCAATTAATTGAAAGAAAAAGCGCATCTTTTGTGTTATGGATAAAATTTTCCGGATTTATCCTGAATCTATCTTCAAACTTAAATTTCTGCAAAAAAATGAAAGATAAGGTAATGAATGGGTATGATCCTGAGATTAGGTCAGACAGATATGCATTTGGGATTTTTTGATTTATCCCATGATATTAGAACTGATTCGGCTTACCTTTACCTCAACGTGGGGTTTTTCCTCTCCTGATGCCAGTTTATCAAAGTGAAGTCTGGTTACCTCAAGTGGGAGGGTTAGCGCCTTTGTTGTTGTTTCTCCCTTTAACAACGTTCCCACATCAATTGTTGCTGAATTCATCCGGTATTCCGGTTGATCCGGTGAAGTACTAATGAGAACAAGGATACGCACGTCATACGCATTATTGCTCCCGGTATTTTTGATGAGACTGCTGATATCATAGGTAACTGTCATGGTAGATTCGTCTGCAGAAACAAGGGTAGCAGCTGCCTCAAGTGCAATGGATGGTTCACTGTAGGAAAAACAGCCGGTTGAACAGATCAGGACAATGAATGTAATAATCAGGCAATGCCATGACCGTTTTGTGTATTCTGTCATATTTCCCCTCTTATTATTGGTTATTAAGACTCCCAAAAGGTTGCCGGTTTTTTTGGTTCTATATTCATGTTTTGGATGTATTAGACCTGCACTATTGAAACAACAAATTCCCGGGCTTTATCAAGATGAAGTGGTACCTGAAAGAATATTCGTTATCACCTGATAAAGATGATTCTTTTCATGAGACGCTGTCCGATAGCGCAGGAATATTTATTCAGATACCAGTGTACCGTTCTGTTCTGTATCATCGGCAGAAAGCTGTGAGATTCTCAACTCAGCCTCTGTCAGTCGCTTTTCACATAATTTAATGAGAGTTGTTCCTCGTTCATACAGATCGATACTTTCTTCAAGGCTCGTTTTCTCGTCTTCAATCTGATACACAATCTCCTTTAGCTCATCGATGAGTTCTTCATACTTTTTCATTTTTTCGTATCTCCTGCACTCTGATATCAGCTGAACCATCGGAAAAAATAACCTGTATGATATCTTCTTTTCTGAGTGAAGATACACTTCGCACGAATTCATCTCCTTTCCGCACGATACAGTATCCCCGGGAGAGAAGCATCCTGGGATGAACCGTGCAGAGAAGTTTTTGTATTGATACCAGCTCACTTCTTTCTTCTCGGAAGCGTATAGTAAGATCCATAGTAATGCGTTCTTTTTGTGCCTGAAGGTATCTTCTGCGTTCCGGGATTTCATGAATCAGGATTCCCAACGGACTTTTTGCATGTATTCGTGCTTTCTGTTCCCTGACTGTCATATGCTGGTTATGAATATGCATCTTCTGGTTTTGGTCCATTTTATCTGAGAGATCGACCAGTTCCTGGTGTTTTGCATTTATTTTCTGCTTCATCCCTAAAAAAGACAACCTCTCACGAATGGTATTGAGATCCCGGCATGCATTCTCCTTTCTTCTAAGAAGTAATCGACTAAGAATTCCTGCCTGTACCTGCAGGTTGTGTAACTCCTGGTTCCTGTCAGGAACACAGATCTCAGCTGCATGGGAAGGGGTTGATGCGCGTCTGTCTGCTGCCAGGTCAGAGAGAGTGACATCTACTTCATGGCCGATGGCACTCACAACCGGAGTATTGCAGTTTGCGATGGCCCTGACCAGATCCGGATGATTGAACGGGAAGAGATCAAGGAAACTGCCTCCTCCCCGGGCAATAATGATAATATCGACCCTGCCCTCAAGGGAATGAAGCGCTTTAACAATCTCGGTTTGTACTCCGTCACCCTGAACAGCAGTGGGAGCAAGGAGGATATGTATCGGGTACCGGCATGACAATACATTCCTGATATCATGCAGGACCGCACCGGTACTTGAGGTCACCACTCCTATTGTTTCAGGATAGGGGGGCAGGTTTTTCTTCCGTTCTTGTGCAAACAATCCTTCTTCCTGCAACTCTTTCTTCCATCGCTCCACTAAAAGAAACGTCTCTCCGATACCCGCAGGCCGCATCTGGGTAACAATCAGTGAGTATGCGCCGTGAGGAATATAGTTCTCGATGGATCCATATGCCTCGATACATTGTCCGTTTGCCGGGGTAAACCTGATATGTTTTGCATATCCTTTCCACATCTTACACTCAAGGATGGCATTTTTTCCGGATTCGGTATCTGATAGTGAGAAGTAGCGATGTCCTGACCGGTGATGATTGTAATTGGCTATCTCCCCCCGTACCCAGATTCCGGATAATCCGGGATCACTGAGTAACCCTGAGATACGGTCTGCAATTTCACTGACCGTACAGACCCTGCTCTGCATACCTGATGGATCTTTTTTTTCTGTCCATGCATCAAGGGTCATATTGTACGATTCAGGCATCATCTTAATGGTACTCCATAGATAACAATAAGGATAGCGATATGGTTCGGATTGCAGCGTCAAGTATGTTTCTTCATGAAAAATGTCTTGATGAGATATTTGCCTGCATTAATCTGACCGGACTGGATTCTCTTGAATTCTGGCTTGAAACCCCTGATTTCTGGTTGCGTGGTTTACCTGAATCCTATTTTTTAGAGATAAGCAGAAAGTATCCTGCTCTGTGGCCCCTTTCTGTTCATGCACCGGTTCTTGATCTCAATCCCTGTTCTATTAACCCTGATGTAGCAGAGATATCTGTGCAGTGGACATGTAATGCAGTTACCTTTGCAGACGCCATTCATGCATCGGTATGCACAATCCATCCGGGAAGACGAACCGCTCACCGGCCGGTTGGAGATCTTGACTGGAAACGTCTTTTTCACCTTCTTGAATCAGTACAATCAGTACAGAGCAGCTGCTCCTGTGTGGTGGCAATTGAGAATATGGAACCCCGTGTTAATGCACTCCTGTCCAATCCAGAGGAGATGATACAATGTCTTGAGTCATTTCCCTGGCTTTTTTGCACGATTGATATCTGCCATGCATACCGGGATGCAGACCTGCAACCGGCACTTGATTTTATCGACAGATGTATCGATAAAGCAGTAAATATCCATGTTTCCCGTCCCGGGCCTGCCGGTCTTCATCAGCCGGTTGCCGGAGATTCCGGTAGTACATTAATCCTTGAGGCAATTCGTGATGCAGGATATTCCGGGCTTATTACTTCTGAGATAAATGATTTGACGGCAAATATTCCCCCCGGTTCAGATGAGAAGATATCTGTTTTAAAGAGAGAAGGCGAGTTTATCAGAGCGATCTTTGATGGATAATAATTTTTATCAGATGGCAGTATACATTAGTGCATATTCTGAAAACAGGATCGATATAGTTCGTGTGAAAACTGATGATTGAATATTATACCCTGATTATCCTTTCCATCATCTGCTTTGTTTTATCAGCATTCTTCTCCGGCTCTGAGGTTGCTCTCTTTTCGATAACCCGTGCACGGGTACGCACCCTGGTAAATGAAGGCAGAAAAGGTGCAAAAGCACTCTCTGCCCTCAAGGCAGATCCGGATCGGTTTCTGATAACCATCCTTATCGGAAACAACATTGCGAATGTAGCAGCAGCCTCAATGGCAACAGCCCTTGCTTTCGCTTTTTTTGGTTCAACCGGTCTTGCCATTACCATTGCAACCGTTGTAGTCGTTATTATTATGCTCATTTTTGGTGAGATTGGGCCAAAGATGTACGCTGCACGGTACACAAATCAGATTGCACTCGCTTTTTCTCCTACCATCCTTTTCCTTTCCCGGATCTTCTCCCCGCTCATCTGGATCTTTAACCGGGTGGTTCGAACCTTTGGAGGAAGTCCCTTCTCTCATCATGAAGTCACCGAGGATGAGATTCGTGAATGGATCGATGTCGGAAAAGAAGAAGGAACGATTGAGCAGGAAGAACAGGAGATGCTGTACAGTGTCCTCGAATTCGGGGACACCATCGTCCGTGAGGTGATGACCCCCCGTATCGATGTTGTTATGATAGAGGATTCCAAATCTCCTGAAGACGCCCTTAAAATCTTCCATGAAACCGGATTTTCCCGACTTCCGGTATATCATGAGACGATTGATTCAATTGTAGGGGTGCTCAATATCAAGGATGTATTCCATAGTGTGCTCGATCCCCTCAGGGATCTTCCGATATCGTCTCTTACTTCAGAACCGTTCTTTGCACCTGATACAAAAAAGATAGACGATCTTTTGCGTGAGATGCAACGAAAGAAAGTCCATCTTGCAATAGTACTCGATGAGTATGGCAGTTTTGACGGCATTGCATCCATCGAAGATGTCTTAGAGGAACTGGTAGGTGATATTCTCGATGAATTTGATACCGAAGAGACAGATCTCCTCTTTATTCATGAAGGAGTTTACTCAGTGGATGCCAGGATGTGGGTTTGTGATCTCAACAAGAAACTTAACCTTTATCTCCCTGTCTCTGAAGATTATGAGACAATTGCAGGTCTTTTAATCGACAAACTCGGGCATATCCCAAAAGTAGGAGAGAGTCTTTTCATGGAAGAACACCAGATCCGGTTAAATGTTCTTCAGATGAAAGGAAAACGGATATTACGCCTGAAATTAATCCAGGAACGTTCCGTACCCATATCATAACAGAGTGGGATAAAAGACAAAGGAAGGGTACATGAAACAGATTGTTGTTCTTGCATCAGGAAGAGGGTCGAATTTTCAGGCAATCGTATCTGCGATCCAGGAGGATAACATCAGAGCGCAGTGTATCGCTCTTATTAGTGATAATCCTCTGGCAGTTGCCGTCGATATCGCCAGAGATGCGAATATTCCTGCTCATGTTCTGGATTTCTTATCTTTTCCAGATAAATCAGCTTACGAAGAAGCGTTATTGTATCTTCTGGTTCAACTTAACCCGGATATCATTGCTCTGGCCGGATACATGCGACTCCTTGGAGATTCAATCATCCAAACGTTTCCTGATAGCATCATCAACATTCATCCTTCATTACTGCCTTCATTTCCCGGACTGCATGCCCAGGAACAGGCACTCCGGTATGGGGTAAAGATTGCAGGGTGCACCGTGCATTTTGTGACAAAAGATATGGATAACGGGCCGGTGATTATGCAGCGTTCTGTACCGGTCCTTGATGATGATGATAAAGAACATCTTGCCGATCGCATTCTTGTTGAGGAGCACAAGGCACTTCCAGAGGTATTAAGGCTGATATGTGAGGACAGAATCAGAAGAGAAGGCCGGAAAGTAACGGTGCTCAAAAACCCGTCAGGCTTTCCTTAAAGACAGAGCAGGATATGGGATCACGCAACCGCAGACCGTCACGGAAGAATATTGCCCGGGAGAGGATCGATATTCTCTTTTATCAGGCAGAACGGTTTGCAGCAGAAGGGGAACTGAATCTGTCTGATCTCTGTGTGAAACGGGCTCGTCAGATCGCGATGCGGGAACGGATTCGTCTTTGTGCGATCCATAACAGAAAATTTTGCAGGCGATGTTGCCGGTACTTCGTACCCGCAAAGACATCGCGCATCAGAATTTACCGGGGAGTCGTGACTGTCACCTGTCTGCAATGTGGATATCAGCGAAGATATCCTCTTAAAAAGAGGAGGGACCAGAGATGAGAAGAAGAAAAACACCAGCAGAAAAACAGGGGTTGCAGGATATCAGACCAACCATCTGGATAGGGAGATCCGGGATAACTCCGGGTATCGTTGTAGAGATAGAAAACCAGATGAAAACACGCAAAATTATTAAGATTAAATGGCTCGAGAGCGCAGAGGTTGATCCGTATATGGTTGCTCAAGAGACCGGAACCGTTCTTTTGCAGATCAGAGGACACACATTTATTTTAGGTGACCGGTCTGTGTATTCCGGCAACTGAAAACCAGAAATATATAAAACCCGGGCACCCCTATAAATAGAGATTATCAATTTGTAACAGTGAGTTGACAACCGATGACAACAGTATACGATGTCCCTGCTGACAGGCTTATTTCACGTGTCGCAGAGGAACTGAAAAGTAAATCAGAGATAGAAGCACCTGAGTGGGCAGAATTTGCAAAGACAGGGGCACACAAGGAGATGCCACCTGAGAATCCTGACTGGTGGTATACCCGGACTGCAGCGCTACTCAGGCGCGTCTATGTTGACGGACCGGTAGGTGTAGAGAGGTTACGTTCCGTCTATGGCGGGAAGAAGGATTGCGGTTCAAAACCGTCACGCTGGGTGAAAGGAAGCGGATCCATCATCAGGAAAGCGTTACAACAGTTGGAGACTGCAGGTTTTATTATGCATGACAAGACCGGCAGGAAGATCTCTCCGGCCGGTGCGTCATTCCTTGATGGTGTTGCATACGCTATTGAGAAAGAAAAGAAGACAGAATAATCAGAAGAGACCAGGTATACAGGATGGGCAACGACGAACTAGCTGAAATACGCAGAAAAAGGATGACCGAATTACAGGAACAGGCATCCATGCAGGCCGAAGAAGCAGCGCGTCAGAAGCAGCAGGATGCACAGGTCCAGATGGCACTTATGCAGATACTGGAGCCTGAAGCCCGGGAACGACTGAATGCAATAAAACTCACCCGTCCTGAATTCGTATCATCGGTGGAGCAACAACTGATATCACTGGCCCAGAGTGGAAGGATTCCGAAAAAGATTACGGATGAACAACTAAAAGCGATGTTGCAACAGGCAATGCCGCAGAAACGTGAGTTTAACATTCGTAGAAAGGGATGAAGGCAGGAATTCTGTTTAGTGGAGGCAAAGACAGTTCCCTTGCTGCAATCATGGTATCACGTGATTATGAGGTTGAACTTAATACCTTCGTCTTTGATCCGGAAAACAGGATGGCATCAGTATCAGAAGCTGCCAATGCACTCGGATTCCCTTTTAAAAAAAGGGTATTCCGGGAGAACTTTCTTGATGAGGTTATTGCCATGATACTTCGATCCGGCTATGTGAATGAAGCAATCAATACGGTTCATCGGGAAGCTCTTACTGTGCTGTCAGAGATCTATGATGTTGTGGGAGATGGAACCCGCCTTGATGACCGGGTCCCGATGCTCACCCGATCCCAGGTTCAGTCCTTTGCTGACCTTTCAGGTTGCTCCTATATCCGTCCCCTTCTGGGATTTTCAAAGCGGGAAGTACAGCGACTGGTGGAACGATACCTGGTTGTTTTGTATGGCGAGACCGGAATGATCCGGAATGGTGATTACGAAGGTGAGATACGGCAGGCATTGCAGGAACGGGGCCATTGTATCGGGGATCTCTTTCCTTCAGCGCATCAGCAGTCACTGGTTGTAGCAAGACAGATACCGGGAGTTTGTGAGGAATCATTATGAGTAAAGTATCCAAAGGCAGAAAAATACGCCTATCAAAGAAGACCCAGCAGAACCGAAGGGTTCCCCAGTGGGTTATGGTAAAGACGAACCGGAAGGTTTCAACCCATCCAAAACGCCGGAACTGGCGTAGAAGTACGTTAAAGGTATAATTATGACAGAAAAGCTGAAAGAGCAGATCTATGTTATTCCTTTGGGGAAGGTACGGCGTGCTCCCCGCTGGAAACGAAGTAAAACCGCGATGACTGATATCAGGAAATTTCTGTCACGTCACATGAAGAGTGAGGATGTCAGACTTGATATGGGAATCAATGAACATATATGGAAGCAGGGCAGTCAGAATCCTCCGTCCCGGGTGCGTATCCGTGCAATGAAGTTTGAGGACGGGCAGGTTCAGGCAGAACTTGCTGAGGAGTAAGATGGACCAAACGGTCTCATTTACTGGCGATCCACACATTGGCGTTTTTACTCGCGTATTTGAAGACATCGCGATTGTTCCTGTGCAGGCAGGAGAAGAGTATACACAAAAAGTACAGAAAAACCTCTCTGTGAAGGTACTGGAGACAACGATTCATGGCAGTCCCATTGTTGGTTCACTCCTTGCAGGTAACAGCAACGGATTTGTTGTAACCGGTCTTATCAGGGAGGAGGAACGTCTTATCCTTGAAGAATGGCGTGATCTCCTCCTTCTTCACGAAGGTATGAATGCGGCCGGAAACATTATTCTTGCCAACGATACATTTGCAGCAGTTCATCCTGACATGGATTCTGATCTGGTAAAAATGATCGAATCTTTTCTTGATGTGCCTGTCATCAGGCTTACTCTGGGTGGGATAAAGACCGTCGGAATGGCCGGTGTTGCAACCAACAATGGTATCATTGTAAACCCGCGGGCAACGCCCGGTGAGATTGCAGCAATACAAGAGGTAACTGATCTCCCGGTTGGTGTCGGTTCGGTTAATATGGGTAACGTTCTTGTTGGAACCGGTCTTATTGCGAACTCACACGGCTATATGGCCGGTGATGAGACGAGTGGGTTTGAACTGGGAAGAATTGAAGATATTTTTGGATTTTACGGGTGATTTTATGGAACAGAAACAGTTTGAGGTTATCGGAACATACCAGGAGAAAGATACCTGGAAACCGTATAAAAAGACAATCAGCGCTCCGAATGAAAACCAGGCAAAAGAACGGATTTTCACTCAGATCGGAAGTAAACACCGGTTAAAACGACCATACATCAGGATAACCTCGATAACAGAAATATCCGGGGAGTAGGATGTCATCGGTCGATCCCCGGGAGGTCCAGTCCCTGCAGATGTACCTGCAGGAATACTCACAGCAGGCCGAGATGGTTTCGCGTCAGCTTGCCATCATGGAAGAGGGTATTCGGGAAGGGAATGGAGCGATTGAATCGCTTCGTATGATTCATGAGAGTGATGGAGGGATCGTCCTGCTCCCGCTTGGTGGAGGAGTAAATACCCGCGTCAGGGTCGAAAATCCTGATCATTACCTGGTAAATATCGGTGCAGATGTTGTTGTCTCAAAGACCAAGGAAGATTCTGTCTCATTTCTGCAGGAACGAATCACTGAGATGAATGCTTCCTACAAGAATTTATCTGAAGCTCTTGGCAGACTCCAGTCTCAAATCCGTGATATTTCAACCCGGCTGGATTATCTCTATAAACAGTCGCAGGAGGAGCAGGGCAGACGACAGGGTGTCTCTACCGGTGTTTCTCAAAAAATCAGATAAATTCCAGGTTATCATCAATGATGCAGTGCAGGAGTCCTGATGTTAGAGGGTCTTAAAAAAAAGATATTTTCTGTCAGAAGATCACTGGAAGAGAGTGTTACCGAGGTCAGTCCTAAAGATGATTCCGGCCGGACCGGGTCCGTTTCATCCCAAATTCAGGAAGGGTGTGTTGAGAGGGACGAAACACAGGGACCTTTGGATCTTTCTTTAACAGAGCGCCAGGGAGATCAGAAACAAGAACCTTCTTTTATCAGGAAAGTCTCTACCCTTGTCAGGGAGAGGGAATTTATTGTTTCATCAAAGAATCTTGATGAGCCTCTCTTTGAACTGGAGATGAGCCTCCTTGAGAGTGATGTTGCCCTTGTTGCTACCGATGCAATCATTGACCATGTCAGAAAAGACCTTGTCGGTTCAAAAAGAAAGATTGGACGATCAATCGATGATATTATCACAAAATCCCTGTCAGATGCCCTGCTGTCGGTTCTTGGTGAGGGATTTGATCTCATTTCATATATCAGAAATCACCCCCGACCTGTCAGGATACTCTTTACCGGGGTGAACGGAACCGGAAAGACCACGACGATCGCAAAAGTAGCTCAATTTCTCACAAAGCAGGGATTTTCTGTTGTTCTCGGTGCCGGAGACACCTTCCGGGCAGGAGCCATTGAGCAGATTGATGTCCATGGAAAGAGACTGGGACTCAAGGTCATCGCACACCAGGAAGGATCGGATCCCTCAGCTGTTCTTTTTGATACTGTCGCGTATGCAAAGGCACACGGGATAGACATTGTGCTCGGAGATACAGCAGGCCGATTCCATAACAAGGCAAACCTGATGAACCAACTTGCAAAGATAAAACGGGTTATTGAGCCGGACCTGGTTTTATATGTTGATGAAGCTGTTGCCGGGAACGATGCCGTGGTACGGGCTCAGGATTTTGCAGATACCGTTGGTATGGACGGGATAATCCTGACAAAAGTGGACATGGATCCGAAAGGGGGAGCAGCGATATCGATTGCGTATGCTGCAAAAAAACCTCTCTTTTTTATCGGGATCGGGCAGGGATATGATGATATTGTAGCCTTTGATCCGGTGTCGGTTGTAAACGAACTGCTGAGCGGAGATGCCTGATGTTAGAAAGTCTGGGCGGTAATCTCAAGGATGCACTCAAGAAACTTGCAGGAAAGACGGTTATTGATAAAGCAGCTGTTGATGAACTGGTAAAGGATCTCCAGCGTGCGTTGATCCAGGCCGATGTCAACGTTACGCAGGTGATGCAACTATCCCAGGCAATTAAACACCGGTCTCTCGAGGAGGAACCGCCAAAGGGAACGACAGTCAGGGAGCATGTCCTGCGAATCGTGTATGAGGAACTGATACAACTCGTCGGCTCTCCTGTTGAGATCTCCCTTTCGCATCAGACGATCCTGATGGCAGGTCTGCAGGGAAGTGGAAAGACCACTTCTGTTGCAAAGATTGCACGGTATTTCCAGAGAAAAGGGACGAAAACAGGTGTTATCTGTGCCGATACATTTCGCCCGGGCGCTTACAACCAGATAAAAACGCTCTGTGACAGAATTCATGTTCCCTGTTATGGGAATCCTGAAGAGGAGGATGCGAGGGTTATCGTTCGGCAAGGACTTTCTCATTTATCCGGTGTAGATATTCTTATCATTGATACCCAGGGCCGGCATGCATTGGAAGATGAACTGATACAGGAGATTATAGATTTAAACGATATCACCCGTGCGACTCACCGGTGGCTTGTTATTGATGCTGCGCTTGGTCAGCAGGCCCGGGAACAGGCTCGCCGGTTTCATGAAGCAATTGGTATTGATGGCGTTATCATCACCAAGATGGACGGTACCGCAAAAGGGGGCGGGGCATTATCGGCAGTTGGTGAGACCGGGAGCGGAATTGTATTTGTCGGGATGGGTGAGACAATTGAGGACCTTGAATGGTTTGATCCTCCTGGTTTTATCTCCCGGCTGCTTGGGATGGGAGATCTGAGGGCACTTGCAGAGCGTGTTCAGGAGAGTTTAAAAGAGGATGAAATAGATCCGAACGCGTTATTGTCAGGCAAATTTACCCTCCGCGATATGTACAAGCAGCTTGAAGCGGTTAACCGGATGGGTCCCCTGAAACAGGTGATGAGTATGCTGCCCCTGGGCGGGATGGATCTTCCTGCAGAAGCCCTTGATGGTACTGCCAGCAAGATGGAACGGTACCGGATAATCATGGACTCGATGACGTCAAAAGAGATGGATGATCCCTCGGTGATAAGCGGTTCACGGGTACACCGGATTGCGCGGGGTGCCGGTGGAACCCCTGAAGAAGTCCGGGAACTGCTCAAATACCATAAAACGATGAAACGGGCATTTAAGGGATTAAAGGGCGGGGATCGGAATATGCAGCGGTTAATGAAGCGATTCTCACGTTCCTCCTGATCATGATCAGGTTTGCAATAATCGGTCATGTCGCCAGGACCAGCAGTGACTTCTCACTGACCGATCTCCCGGGAGGGGCAGGCAGAATGGATCTTCTCTGCCGGTGTGTATCAGCATCGCTTTTTCTTTCTCATGGGATCCGGAAAAACACCCTCTGTTACCTGATTCTTCTCGGTGAACCGGATGCTCCAAAGACGATCCTGTTTGATGGCAGCCGGGTGCATCACCTCTCTCCTGATGAACGGAACATTGCATCCCATATCCAGAAGGCTCTTAGAATTCCCTGTGGTGCGATCTTTCGTGAATCAGGTCAGGGAATAACGGTTCGAAGAGGCGGATTAGAAAAATTACTTGCTGAATACCGGTTTTGTGTCCTTGATGAGGGGGGAAGAGATATCCGCAGGGAAGACACTCTCGCAGGGTGTGAGAATTATCTCTTAAGCGATCACGGTAACTTTACCCCGGATGAAGCCGATGCGATTGCCGGTGCAGCGTGTATTCCCCTCTCACTTGGTCCCCGGGTTTTGCATGCAGATCATGCCATTGTGCTTGTGCATAACGAAAGGGACCGGGCAGAAGTTTTATTCGGCTGATGATTCGGATGTGGTTATGCAGTTATTGCGCAATTTCAGTAACTCTTTGTATATTGTGATAATCATTTTCAATCTGTTTCATCAGGTTTGTCCAGTTACCGCGACATAGAATTGTTTTTTGTGCATTCTCTCTCATAATCTGCCTTTTTTCTGGATTATCAATTAAAAATTTTATCTTTTGTGCAAGGATATCCGGTCTTTTCGGAGGAAAGAGTAACCCATTATACTCATCTATTATCCATTCAGAAACACCTCCGACATCACTCATGACACAAACAAGACCACATGCCATCGCCTCAATCATTGAGACCGGTGTACCATCAGATATAGCTGCAGAAATAAAAATATCGGCACTTTTGTAATCATTGATAACACACGCATAGTCTGTACGTTCAAGAAACTGAATGAATGAATCGTAACCATTCTGAAAAACATAGTCCTCGCATTGTTTTCTTTCGGAAGCATGTCCTTTTAAAGTTAATGTAATATGTGGATATTCTTTAAAGACTATTCCTACAGCATCAATAATGGTTATCGGATCGTATTCAGCTCGAAATCCCCGATTCGAAAATAATCTGATTATGGGAGTTGATAGGGGTAATTCTAATTTTTCGTTATAGAAAATAGATGTATCAATACCAATAGGTAAATATTTAACAACATACTCTGGGATTTGATATTCAGAAATAATTTTTTGTTGAATATGTTTTGAGACTGCATAAATAATGTCTGCTTTTTGCAACGCTAGTTTTGTAAAGATATAATAGATTGGATTTTTATAGGGTGTTAGAAGAATATCTGATCCCAGTGCAGTTAAAAAAATCGGTTTTTTTCGGATAGGTATGATATGCCATCCAAACTTGCTGATGTAGACAGCATGAATGACATCCGGATCAACGATTTTAATAATACTATGGATAATAAACTGTCTTGGAAAAAAATCCAAGAATATATTTGAGAAAAAAGAGGGGAGAATATGTATTTTCACATTGGAGAGCAATTCTTCTGGTGGAACATAAGTGATAAAATGGACATCATATTTCCTATCTGCAAAGTATTGTGCAAACCGAACAGGATGGATGCATGCTGCATTTGCAATAAATAATATCTTCATTCGATCAATTATGTAATAGAATTATATCAATGTAAATAATCTTGTACTGCTGAGTACATACAACATGTAGATTTATCATGTATTTTTAATAAAGTGAATTTATGATAAGTAAAGACCACTCAATGGTTTTTTAATTGATATTTTTGGGAAGATATCGAAAATTGTATTTTCTATTAAGTAATACTACGGGAGTTCATTGATGTACAGGAGTAGCAGGTGATGATGGGAGTCAGGTATGAACGTAGAGGATAAAGAAGAATCAGGTTTACCGGCAGATACGATTCTCTCCATGGGTGCACTGTACCGGAATATTATGGAGTACGGAGATATCTGTGATCACTGTCTTGGCCGGTTCTATGCGAAACGATCCTTTGGTCTCTCAAATGATGAACGGGGGAGATCAATCAGGATTTATACTGCTCTTAAAGACAATGTGCCATATGAGCACCAGAGAGAATCCTGCTGGATATGCGGCAATTTTTTTGATACAACTGCAGTATGGGTTGAGCGGATAAAAGATGCCCTCATCGGAATAGAATGTGAAACATTCCTGATGGGGTGTCGTATTCCTCCTCTCATGAGTGAGAGTGAGGAGATGATATGGAGTGATTATCATTTAACCGATCCGGAACCTCTCAAATCAGAGGTAAACCGGGAGATTGGCAAGCAGGTAAGTCTTGCGATTGGTCTTACCGTGGATTTTAAAAATCCGGACGTGGTTATTCTCCTTGATATCCAGAATGAGACCGTGGAAGTACAGATCCGGCCGCTCTTCTTTTACGGGAGGTACCTGAAGTACGAACGCGGCATTCCCCAGACACACTGGGACTGTCGTCATTGCAGGGGTGCCGGATGTGAGGCCTGTAACGGGACCGGGAAACAGTATGCGGATTCAGTTGAGGAACTTATCGGCAGACCTGCAATAAATCTCTTTATGGGTAGTGGTGCCACTCTTCATGGTGCCGGCAGGGAAGATATTGATGCCGTGATGGTGGGATCCGGCAGACCATTTATCATGGAGATATCAACACCGAAAAGACGGAATATCTCATTAGAGCACCTGCAGGATGTGATAAATGCCGATGCAAAAGGTCGCGTTGCGGTAACGGATCTGGTATGGAGCGCACGGAGTGAGGTGGAAACCCTTAAAACCAGCAAGGGGCATAAAACATACAGGATTCTGGTCGATATAGACGGGTCTGTCCCCGGGGATGCCCTTCTGCAGGCGATAAATCAGTTAAAGATGACTGAAATAGAGCAGCGCACCCCAAAAAGGGTAGTGCACCGAAGGGCAGACAAAATCCGGAAACGAAAGGTTCTTGATATTGCCTGCATCAGGGCAGAAGAAAATCTCCTTGAGATCGAGGTAACCGGTGAAGCAGGGTTATATATCAAGGAATTAATATCAGGGGACGGGGGCAGGACAATACCCAGTCTCTCCGCTATCCTTGGTTGTCCGGCACGGGTGATAGAACTCGATGTCGTGGCAGTAGAAGGAATACACAAATGAGGAATGAGTAATGGCACATCATAACGGTCCACGGAAAAAAACACGATATAAACTTAAGAAGAACCTGCGTGAACGAGGAGTTCTCCCGATAACACGCGTAATTCAGAACTTTGATATGGGTCAGAAGGTCCACATTGTTCTTGAACCAAGTATCCAGAAAGGGATGCCCGGACGACGTTTCCATGGGAAAACAGGAACGGTTATTGGGAAACGAGGGCGCGCATGGATTGTTGAGGTACCTGACGGGAATGCCACAAAGGTTGTAATCTCACGACCCCAGCATTTAAGGCCCCAGCAGTACTAACGTCACGAGTGAGATATCCGTATGAAGATAAAAGGCATCATCCGTGAAGAGTTGATGACACTTCCTGAGTTACGCGATGAGTTGCTTACCATCGAGTCAGCCCGTCTTGAGAAGGGAAAGGAGATGTCTTATGAGTTTCGGAAAAGCATAGAGCACGCGAATCAGTTATCCCATAGTTCACGGGAGAAATCGAAAGAACTGGTAGAGATACTGCAGAAACAAGAGAAGATTTCTCCTGAAGTGGCATACCGCCTGGTTAATACCATGCCAAAGACCAAGGATGAGGTTCGGGCAATTTTTACCAAGGATAAGTATGCACATACTGCAGAAGAGATAGATGCCATTATTGAATTGATCCTCACCCATTACTGATATTACAAGGGAGGAAAGATGCGTTCGGAAAAGAAAGAAGTGAATGCTATCGTTCTTGATGTATTACCAAACGGTTATCCCAGCGATCGCCGTCCGGTGTACAAGCGGGATCCGATCGTTCAGGCAGTTGGCATAGAGCAGTTCAAACTCCTTGAACTTGTTCCGAAAACCGGTAATATAGATATTGGTGAACTGGTTTATGTTGGCAACGAAGAGAGAAAGAAAATTGAGCGGGTCAAACGCCGTCTGCGGTATGATGAACTTACTCATGGTGCTTCCCAGGAACTTCCCTTTGTCGTTGAGAGGATTGTACGGGAGCGCGAGCCTGAGTATGTTGATTATTACAACAAGTCTATCTCGATAACCCCAAAACTTCACATGCTTCATCTTCTACCCGGAATCGGGAAGAAACTGATGTGGGAGATACTCGAAGAACGTGAGAAAAAACCCTTTCTTAGTTTTTCAGATATATCGGAACGAATAAAGGCGATCCCTCATCCTGATAAGATGATTATTAACCGGATCCTTGAGGAGATTGCAGATCCTGAGATCAAGTATCATGTCTTCACATCAAAATGAAGACCCGGCTTGATCAACATTTTTTGACAGACACACGTGCAGTTGCACGAATTGCAGATATTTTAGATGTATCCGGCCGGCAGGTTTTAGAGATTGGACCTGGAACCGGCCTGCTTACCCGGGCACTTCTGGACAAGGGAGCAATCGTCACCGCGATAGAGCTTGATTCTGACCTGGTCCTGTCATTAAAAGAGCGATTCTCTATTGAAATTGCAGGAGGCAGGTGCGAGATCATACACGGTGATGCCGCACGGATCTCTCTCCCGGAAAGAGAGTACGTGGTTGCAAATCTGCCGTACTCAGCGTCATCAAAGATAACCTGTAATCTCCTGCGTACCTCTTTTACCGATGCGGTGCTCATGTATCAGAAAGAGTTTGCCGATCGGATGATGGCACCTGTCGGCAGCCGTTCCTGTGGACGTCTCTCGGTGATGGTACAGACATATGCACGTGTAAAGCGGTGTTTTAATCTCTCACCCGGATCCTTTATGCCACCCCCGCAGGTTCGCTCCACTGTTCTTTTGATACAACCCCGTCCACCACTTTTCTGGATCCATGATAATGCCATCTATGCAGAGGTTGTGCAGCTTCTCTTCTCGGGACGTAGAAAGATGGTACGGACCATCATCAGGATGGCAGGTGACAGAATCGGTACTCGCGAAGCAGAAGATCTGATAGGTACACTCCCGGAAGAGATCCTCTCTTCGCGACCCGAACAGTTATACCTGGAAGATTATGCAACCATTGCAAACCGGATTTATGATATCAGAACAGGTGTACCAGCCTGAAGCTGACACATATCTGCTTCTTGCAGCGGTCAGGGATGAGATCCGCGGTAACGAGAGGATATTGGAAGTCGGGACCGGTAGTGGAGAGATAGCGTTTGCATTGCAGGAGATGGTATCATGCACCGTGATCGCAACCGATATTAACCCCTACGCAGTGAAGGCAGCGAGAAGACGCGGAATTGAGGTTATCCGGACCGATATGTGCAGGGGAATCTGCTCTCAATTTGATATTATCATCTGTAACCCTCCTTATCTGCCTACGCAACCGGAAGAAAGGATTGATGACTGGCTTGAGTACGCCCTTGACGGTGGTCCTGATGGCCTTCTTTTCATCAGGAGGTTTCTGGCAGGGATATCCTGCAATCTTGCAGGAGACGGGAAGATCCTTCTCCTGATATCGTCTCTTTGTGGGGTGAAAACATGCGAGGAACTCTTTACTGATACCGGTTTTTCGTTTGTGATGGTTGCAGGGGAGATGATAGAAGGCGGCGAATCCCTGTTTGTTTATCGGTTACAGCCGGTCATACAATCAGAAAAATAAGGATGATGGCCGAATTCATGGAATGCCATACGGGAGTGGGAGAGTGAAAAAAGAGGAGATAACTTCTTTCAGGAGGCAGGGTTGTGGGCCGGGGCAACAATGGTATGATTTTTCCGGTGGGTCTTGATCGGTAAAATCCTGAATTTTCCGAAAGATATTGCCGATGCTAACTCTCTTACTGCATATTGGTATACCGGTGCACAATGTCTTCCATGCTGCAGTGCTTCATCTCCATCAGTGCTGTGATAATGGAATCTGTAAAGATGAGTGCACAGGTCTCAAAGAGAGTGCCCAGGGGTGGACAGGGATGAGAGAGGGACCGGTGTTCTCCGGTAATCTGTCTGATATCAAAATGATCAGGACCCTCCTGCATGTATCCTGTCTCACTGGTGTCTAACACGACCAGGTTGTCAGCTAACGCTGCCATGGGTGAGTTCCTGGATGCTGTTATCAGGCAGAGGGTACCCCCTATCTTCTGAACGGTCTGGCAGACTTCAAGGATGGAATCAGTTGTTCCTGATCCTGAAAAGGCAACGAGGGTATCTGTCTTTAAAAATGCCGGGGTTACGGTCTCTCCTACAACATACGATGTCATACCAAGATGCATCAGGCGCATCGCAAAGGCTTTAGCAACAAACCCGGATCTGCCTGCTCCAGCTACGTAAATCCGTTCTGCCTTCTCAATAAGCAGGAGAAACGTATTTGTCTCCTCTTCAGAGAGGGATCCTGTTATTGTCCCGATAGAGGATACCATTATCTGTATCAGTTCACGGATGGGATAGCACTGAATCATACATACAGATCAGAATGAGAGCTAATAATGTATCGGTCTTTACCTGCTCTTCTTTTCCGATACTCTGTCTGTTACCGTTATGATGTATTGCTCTGTAAAAAGTTCATGTGGAGGGAAAATGTATAATCCGGCCTCAGTATCAGGGAGAAGTGATATGTCGGTAAAAAAAGGGTGATTATTATAGGTTGCTCATCAGTGCATTGGTTTTCCTGCCCATTTCAGGCAGGGTTGGTGTTTCCTGAACGGTTGCTTCTTTGTAGGTCTTCATCTTGCTGATGAGAGTGTCATAGCGGTCGATATAATACTGCGTCCATTCTTCAGGTGATTTCTCTCCTCCAACCATGGAAAAGTCCCAGTCTGCGATATTGGAGAGGTAGGTCGTTAAATAGGTGTTTGCACTGGCAATCTGTGCTTCTGCGTCAGAGAGGTACTTGGCAGCCTCATTTCCTGATGTTGTTCCTGATGGAGATGGTGATGATGCATAGCTGACATAGTCTTCTGCAGCTTGTGTCAGGAACTCAAAGTACCGCAGGAGATCATACCCGATGGCCCGGTTATCTTCACTCAGTTGCATGGCATCCAGGTTCATATAGGCAAACTGGGCATCTGTCTTTAACTGGGTGGCATATAACTTTGCTTTTATTACAAGGCCGTCTGCTGCCGCGGTATTGGTGAGATCGATCAGATCATCGATATCATCAAGAGCAGTAAGCCCGGTCTCAAGGAACTCAAGAGCTCCTTCTTTTGCCTGTCCCGGTCGTGAGACCCCTTCTATCTCATCTATTCGCGGTCCCTCTTCAGAGATTGGGTAGGTGGTAACTGCCATATTGTTCGTGTAATCATCCTCTGCCATGGAGGAGTCAGGATTGACCTGGACCATGACATAATAAGGGTTGGAGATATCAACCTTGGGAAGCGGGTTATAGGTGGTGTCTGTATAGATCATCCGTTGATCTATAAATTCGAGGATTTCCTTGTGGCCAAACGAGTACTTCTCGGCAGCAGGACTCGTGGGATCGTTGAGATACACGTCATTTACCAGCCAGATATCTAATGTCGTCTCACCTGAAGGGCCGGTCCCAATGTTGTACAGGTCGGTAAATATCGCGACTTCCCGGTTCGTTCCCCTGGTACGAATATACGCATCGAGATCAGAGATCATGAGATCCGGCTTGCCATAATCCCCTGACTGGGGCCTGACTACCAGGGTTGGTCGTGCAACGGGGACACGTTCAGGGTTGGTCAGGCCCTGCTTGCCAATCCCGGGAATGGCATATGTCGTGACTTTCTGGTTATTGGCAAATGACATCTCATCTATCTCCTGATCGGCATTCACCTCGGCAAGGATGTAGAAGTTATCCATTTGATCAATATCAGGAAGCGGGAAGAATGCGATATCCTGGTAGTACTGTTTTATCCCGATAGGGTCATCAACAACTGAAAATCCTCCCCATTGTGAATACGCATCTGGCAGGGTCGGGTCGTCAAGATATGCCTCATTAACCAGGTAAAAATCAATCTCAACCGGTCCGATAGGAGATCCCCCCTGGTTGTAGAGATCGGTTATCACCTCAATGGTATTTCCTGAGTCTCTCTTGATCACCTGCGATTCAAGTTTTGAGATGGTAAGATCTGCCGGTCTGTCAGCTGCTACATAGGAAAGAAGAGGGATACTGATAAGCAGCATAAGGAGAACGATGCCAGTTATCTTTCCTTGTCTGGACATGAATGAGTATCTTTCTTTACGCTATAAAAATTGTGTGGTTTCTCTTTCCTTTTTAATAACTTTATCCTGAAATATTCCGGAGAGAAGAAGAGAATCAGAATTTTAAAGGTGTATATGGATGGGAATGAGGATGGTTTTTTATTCCAGTTTATATAAATTGGTATTTCTAATAACATGAAACGTGCATGGGTGGGGGGGTTAATGTCTGAAATGGCGGATCCCGGTAAATATCATTGCCATCCCGCGACGGTTTGCTTCTTCGATGACCTCATTGTCCCTGATAGATCCGCCTGGCTGGATCAGGGCTGTAGCTCCTGCATCAGCGGCAACACAAAGGGTATCCGGGAACGGGAGAAAGGCATCAGATGCAACTGCGGATCCATCCAGTGGTTCATTTGATTTCATGATAGCAATCCTCGCAGATTCGACCCGGTTCATCTGTCCTGCACCAATACCCAATGCGCGGTCAGACCGGGCAAACACAATGGCATTGCTCTTGGTATGTTTGCAGACTTTCATTGCAAATCGCATGGACTCTTCTTCCTTCGCACTGGGGTCCCGATCGGTTACGACAGTCCAGGATTCAGGAATATTTTTCGTTTTCTGAATGAGAATCCCTCCGTCAATACTGCGGATCTGGGGTTTTTCAGCGGGTCTTGGGAGTGATACAATCCGCAGGTTCTCTTTTTTAGCAAGGATACTGCGTGCATCAGGAGAGAACGAGGGAGCTGCCAGGACCTCAACAAAGGTGGATGCAATCTCTTCGGCAAGAAAGAGATCGACCTCTTCATTTACGGCAACGATGGATCCATAAGCGGATACGGGATCACAATCACGTGCCGTGATATATGCCTGCAGAGAGGTATCTGCAGATGCAACTCCGCAGGGATTGTTGTGTTTGACAATAACTGCAGTGCAGCCGGAAAACTCACGCAAAAGAAGAACCGCAGCATGGAGGTCAAGGTAATTATTATATGACATCTCCTTTCCCTGGAGCGGAACTGCTGCTGCGATTCCCTCAGTTCCATATACTGCAGCGGTCTGGTGGGGGTTTTCTCCGTACCGAAGCATTCTGCCGCTCTTAAACTGGGTACTGTAAACGGAAGGAAACTCTTTGTCAAGGGAATAGAGGTAGTTGCTGATCGCCCCATCATATGCTGCCATTCGTGCAAATACCTTCCTGGCAAAATAAAGACGATCCTTTTCGGTAAAACCTCCGTTTTTGATTGCATGGAGAGCAAGAGGATAATCAGCAGGATCAATGATAACTGCAACATCCCGGTAGTTCTTTGCGGCTCCTCTTATCATTGCCGGTCCCCCGATGTCGATGAATTCTATTAGTTCTTCAAGAAGAAGGCCCTGTTCTGCCATCTCTTCGAAAGGATACAGATTGACCACAAGCAGATCGATGGGTCTGATGTTGTGCTCTGCCATTATTGCATCATCTTTACCCCGTCTCCCCAGTAGTCCGCCATGTATCAGGGGATGGAGGGTCTTTACCCGTCCATCCATCATCTCAGGAAAGCCTGTATATTGGGATACTTCAATAAAAGGAATACCTGCTTCGTTGAGTGTTGTTCCGGTTCCCCCTGAACTAAGGATCTCAATGCCTGCGTTATGCAATGCGTTTGCCAGCTGTTGTATTCCGTCTTTGTTCCAGACCGAGAGAAGAGCCCGCTTCATGGTATCCTATTGGTTTTTGTTTTTATTAGAGATAATTGAAAACCAGATCGGGCATATGCTTTGAAGTTTTGCCGGATCATGATGGATTACCAATGAAAATGCTCCCGGTTTTTGTAGCAGATAATAATCCGGTCTTCATGACGGGACCAATATCTGCCTGCAGAACTTCTGTCAGTCTGATATGGATGCAGCACACTATCCTAACTTCTGGTGAATATAAAGCAAAATCAACTTATATCGCTTATTTCTCTAAAATTCTTCGTTTAATCACGTTTTAAAAATATTATTACCGTTGTATTTATTACGGACAAAAGATGGAAATGCACAAATATTTATATAGAACTACAATACAATAGATAAGTGAAGAATCATGAACAAGCCCGCAGATGAGCATGTCATAGATGAGTGTTCTCCAGAGATAGAACAATCCGAACCGGAACCGGAGATGGAATGTGAAGAAGAGATAAGTCCCGATCCTCTGGAAGAGTTACAGAAACGCTATGACGAGCTTCATGAGAGCTATCTGCGACTTGCTGCAGATCTTGAAAATGTCAGAAAACGTAGTATTCGCGATCTTGAGATCCGGACAAAGAGCATTGTCTCTTCCTTTGCCCGGGATCTGCTGGAGATGTCAGATAACTTTGAACGTGCCATTTCATGTGGTTCTGAGTCGTCAAAAGAAGAGATCTTCAACCTGAAAAAGGCACTGGAATCGATCCTGGATCGCCAGAAAATCACATCCTTTGCATCAGTCGGAGAACCGTTTGATCCCTTAAAACATGAGGCGATCGCCCTGGTTCCTTCTGATAAAGAGGAAGGTACCATCATTGATGTTGCCTGTCGTGGATACTGTAAAGATGATGAGATAATCAGACACGCAAAAGTAATCGTATCAAAAGGTTGTGAGGAGTAACATTATGGCTTCAGAAAAAATTCTGGGTATAGACCTTGGTACTACCAATTCATGTATGGCAATTATCGAGGGTGGAAAAGCAACGATCATCCCCAATGCAGAGGGAGGGCGAACAACCCCGTCAGTTGTCGCGTTCTCCAAGGAAGGAGAACGTCTGGTTGGTAGTCTTGCAAAACGCCAGGCAGTGACGAATCCGAAAGGGACCGTGATATCTGTCAAGCGGAGCATGGGAACAAATAAAAAATATTCCCTGAATGGAAAGGAATATACTCCGCAGGAGATCTCAGCAATGGTCCTGCAGAAGTTAAAGACCGATGCAGAGGCATACCTTGGTGTTGACATTAAAAAAGCAGTCATTACGGTTCCTGCCTATTTCAATGACGCCCAGCGTCAGGCAACAAAGGATGCAGGAAAGATTGCAGGACTTGATGTCGAGCGGATAATCAATGAGCCGACGGCAAGTGCCCTTGCGTATGGTATTGACAAGGAGGGTGACGCAACGGTCATTGTGTATGATCTTGGTGGCGGGACTTTTGATGTCTCTATCCTGACACTTGGTGATGGTGTGTTTGAGGTACAATCTACCGCAGGTAACAACCACCTGGGTGGAGATGACTTTGATCAGAGGGTTGTTGAGTACCTCATCGATGAGTTTAAGAAGAAGGAAGGTATCGATCTCTCAAAGGATCCCATGGCAATGCAGCGTCTGCGTGATGCAGCCGAGAATGCGAAGGTCGAGCTCTCGCAGACGATGAAGACCAACATCAACCTGCCCTATATTACCACCGATTCATCAGGACCGAAATTCCTTGATATCGATCTGACACGGGCAAAGTTTGAACAATTAATCGGGGATCTTGTTGAGCAGACCATCGGCCCGGTAAAACAGGCCATGTCTGATGCAGGCCTGACTGCAAAGGATATTGATCATGTTCTGCTGGTCGGCGGTTCAACCCGGGTTCCTCTCGTCCAGGAGAAGGTCAAATCCATCCTTGGAAAGGATCCTGACAAGGGAATCAATCCAGATGAGTGTGTTGCTGCAGGGGCAGCTATCCAGGGAGGAGTCCTCGCCGGTGAGACCAGTGATATTGTCTTACTGGATGTCACCCCGCTTACCCTTGGCATCGAGACCCTCGGAGGTATTGCAACGCCTCTTATCGAGCGTAATACTACTATCCCGACAAAGAAGAGCCAGATATTCTCAACCGCAGCAGATAACCAGACAAGTGTGGAGATCCACGTGGTACAGGGTGAAAGGAAACTTGCTGCAGACAACATCACGCTTGGAAAGTTCCAGCTCACCGGCATTCCACCGGCACCCCGGGGGATACCCCAGATAGAGGTTACCTTTGATATCGACTCAAACGGTATCATCAATGTCAGTGCCAAGGATATGGGAACCGGCAACGAGCAGGCGATCGCTATCAAGGGAAGCAAGAAACTCTCTGATGATGAGATCGAAAAGATGGTTGATGATGCAAAGAAGTTCGAAGAAGCTGATAAGAAGAAGAAAGAAGAGATCGAACTTCGGAACAACGCTGACATGGCTGTCTTCCAGGCAGAGAAGATGTTAAAAGAGAATGATGAGAAGCTTGACTCTGAAGACAAGGAGAAGATCTCTGAGAAGGTAGGGAGTGTTAAGGCGGCCCTTGAGAGTGATGATACCGATGCTATCAAGAAAGAGATGGAAGAGTTGACAGAGGCAGTCTTTGGCGTTACCACGAAGTTGTATGAGAAGGTTCAGCAGGAGCAGCAGGCATCTGCCAGTCAGGAGACTGCCGGTTCAGGCAGTTCTCAGGATGATGATGTAGTCGATGCCGACTTCACCGAGAAGAAGGACTGAGGCAGAGCAGATGGTTGCGGATGATTACTACAACATCCTTGGCGTTTCCAGAAAAGCTGAAGAGAGTGAGATAAAGAAGGCGTACCGCAACCTTGCACGGAAATACCATCCTGATGTAAACAAGGATAAAGGAGCAGAGGAGAAATTCAAGGAGATCAACGAGGCATACAGTGTCCTCTCTGATCCCCAGAAACGTGCGCAGTATGATCAACTGGGACATGAACGGTTCACGAATGCCTCGAAGGGCTCCTATGGCGGGAGTGGGTATAGCGGAGGGTTCAGCTCTGACTTTTCGGGATTCGGAGATATATTTGACTTTGCCGGTGATATCTTCGGAGGCGGTTTCGGAGGGAGGAGCCGGGGACCACAACGTGGTGCTGATCTCCTGAAACGGATGACGATAACGTTAAAAGAGGCAGTTTTTGGGTCTGATAAGGAGATTGAACTGATGCATGCTGAGGCATGCAAGACCTGTAATGGATCCGGGAGTGAGACAAAGAAGACGAAAAAGTGTCCCCGTTGTGGTGGTACCGGCCAGGTTCGCCAGCAAAGCCAGACGCCTTTTGGCAATTTTATCAGGCAGACGACATGTGACCAATGTAAGGGACGCGGTAACATTCCAGAAAAACCCTGTTCAGCATGTCACGGGTCTGGTCATGAACGGGTCCAGCGAACGGTATCTGTCCATATTCCTGCAGGTGTCGAAAGCGGTATGCGCCTGCGGATGGAAGGATATGGTGAAGCCGGGGATTACGGTGCCCCAAACGGGGATCTCTATATTGAGATTCATGTCACCGGGGACAAGAATTTTACCCGGACCGGTGATAACCTTGAGACTACGACCCACATCTCTCCTGCCCAGGCCGTTCTCGGGACCCGGGTTGAGATTACGACAATAAACGGGAAGAAACTTGAGTTACAGGTTCCTGCAGGGATTCAGTCAGGCAAGAAACTGAGGGTTGCCGGAGAAGGGGTCAGACGCAGGGGAAGGCATGGGGATCTGCTGGTACGGGTAGATATTGTGATCCCGAAGAGTATTAACTCAGAGATAAGGGCGTTGTATGAGCAGATCCTTGTACTGGAAGGTCACAATCCTTCCGATTCAAAGCAAAAAAAAGGCTTTTTTGACAAAATAGTCGATGATATCATCGGTGACAAGGAGTAAGTCACTTATATCCGTCTCCTTTTTTGTATCTTCCCGGTTAACCTCAAAACTATTATTGCTCCCTGTGTTGAATAATTTCCTATGGCACGATTCCTGGTAGTGGATGATGCAGAATACATGAGGCGTCTCATTGGGGTTATGTTACACAAACTTGAACATGAGGTTGTGGGAGAAGCCTCAAGTGGTCCGGAGGCAATTGAACTCTATGGGACACTGCATCCGGATGTTGTCATTATGGATGTTTTAATGCCAAATGTGGATGGTATTAAGGCACTCCAGGAGATACGGACTGCTGACCCGAAGGCGAAGGTTCTTATGTGCTCTGCCTCAGAACAGGCACATCATGTCGAAGGTTCTGCTTCGTATGGTGCATCGGGGTACCTGGTTAAACCATTCACCGTCAGTGATCTTTCTGAAGCCATAAAGAGGATCCTGCCCTGATATCCGCGTTATTTATGAAAGCCTCTTATGCTTAATGAGGGTATTTTTCAGATAACGTCTTCTCCTGTTTTTCTGGTTGCCTTTTTTCTTTTTTAAAAGATTGCCGTACCTATTCAGAATAAACGGGATCCGGCTCTTTTTGATCTGCAGAGGTAATGATGCGGGATCTCTAACCGACAAGCCTTTTCTGGTTTACAGGCTACATCATAAGGCGTGAAACTGGTCTTTATCCTGTCAGGAGATCACCCTGAACTGCCACGTGCCGAGGCCGAGAGCGTTGGTCACCTGATATCATTCAGGCCACAGGTTGCCCTTCTTGAAGTTATTGATCCTGCTCTTGTCTCCCGCCTGGCACTGACCCATACTGTTTTAGAGTTTCTTGGTGAATGCAGGGCAGACGCAGATGATTTTGGCAGGATGCTTACCCGACTTGGGATCCACTGTAAAGAGCCTTTTTGTGGCAGGGTAAAAAAGATTGGTCATTTTAGATTGGAAACTTCAACAGCCGAGATGGAGCGGATGATAGGCAGCCTGATTGAAGGTCCGGTTTCCGTTTCTCAGCCGGTCCATATATTCCGGGCAGTGATATCTGAAGATACCTGTTACTTTGGACGGGTCATCTGGGAACTCGATCGGGATCCCTATCATGCGAGAAAACCAGGCAACCGTCTTTTTTTTCACCCCGGGGTGATGATGCCACGCTATATCAGGGCACTCCTCAATATTTCAGGAGCAGGACCCGGGGATCTCGTGCTGGATATGTTCTGTGGTACCGGGGGAACCCTCATTGAAGCAAGAGAGATGGGGATTTCCTGTATCGGAAGTGATGCATGTTCTCAAATGGTTGCAGGTACCCGGATGAACCTGCCGGGGGCCCAGGTCTTTGTTGCCGATGCAACAAAGCTCCCCTTATTAAACGGGACGGTCGACCGGATCGTGACTGATATGCCGTATGGCCAGTCAGTGGTTATTTATGGTGGTGGGATTGAGAATCTGTATTATTCTGCATTTGTTGAGATGAATCGTGTTCTCTCAAAAAAAGGGGTTGCCGTTGTTGTATCACACCGGGATATCCGAGATATTGCAGCAAAGTTTTTTCTGGTCACCCGGTTCTTTGAGCAGCGGATCCACCGGAGCCTGACGAGAAGGATCATGGTTCTTTGCAGGAATTAAATCTTGATTCTGCCCGGTCATATCTCCGGGAAAAAAGCAGATCTCTTTTCCTGTACCATACTCTTATACGATACCAGAGTACATGGTGATTATTACTACCGGTGCCGGACCAGATCCGGTATCATGCATTAATCTTTCAGAATATGGCATTTAGTTTCTTCTTTCGCGATGAATATCCGATGGTTCTGGCAATTGAGAAGTTGATCCCTTATATTAATGGACTCTCTCATGTTACTTTCTGGAGTGCCGGTTGTGCCATGGGCCAGGAGCCGTATTCTCTCGCGATACTCCTTCGGGAACGGCTGGATCCGGATCTGTTCTCACGTATCAGGCTTATTGCATCTGATATCGATACTGATGGCACCTTTGGCCCTGTCATCCGGTCGGGGAGGTATCCTCTTGATTTTCTGGTTCGGATTCCCGGACATATCCGTGAGAAGTACTTTTTTGGTGATCCCGAAGACCCCCGATACTGCAGGATATCTCCTGATATTATGAGAATTGTTGAGTTTCATACCCATGATATCCTCTCGCTTCAGCCGATTCGGAGCAATGTTCATTGTATCATCTGCAAAAACGTGATGCTTCATTTTAATAATGAGATGCGAAGCAGGGTATGGGAGATGTTTTATGAATCCCTGGATTATGGCGGGTTTTTACTGCATGAACATACACAGAAGATACCCGACGATATGAACACCATGTTTACCCGGGTTGTATCAAATGCGCAGTTATATCAGAAGATATAAGGGTGTCATTCGGAATACTATTCATTATTGACCAGTACCCGGTGACAGAATACAAGAAGGAGCAGATATCAGGGTATGAATGCATCAATGAGGAACTGTCGCCATGAAAATCCCCATTATTATTGGTTTATGAAAGGAGAACGACAGGACATAAAAGTAAAGATAGCGGTAAATCATGTATGTTAAGGAGAATGATGGTCCTGGTAAAGAACACAAAGGACGGTTGTAGAAAGAGATGCGCATCCTAAACCTTACAAAGAAGAGTATTACCTACACATCGAATGTGTATCTCATCATGGATGATACGGGAAATACCAATGCAATGACCACTCTTATTGATGTGGGCCGCGATCCCGGGATTCTTCCTCTTCTTGTTGATATACTGAATACCAATTCTGTTTCGGTTGACCAGGTCATCCTGACCCATCTGCATTTTGATCACGTCTCACTGCTGCCAGCCATTATTGATATGTATCATCCCAGAATCTGTGCATTCTCAGATAATCGGGAAGGAATAAACCATCTTGTGGTGGACGGGGAATCGGTTCTCATCGGTGACAGGAGTGCAGAGGTTATTCATCTTCCCGGACATACGTGTAACTCCATCTGTTTATACTGCAGGGAGGAGAAAATACTGTTTTCAGGGGACAATGCTCTCTATTTCTGGAATACCTCTAATACTTTTGAAAGACCGTTTATTCATGCCTACCAGCGGATATGCGCCAATGATATCAGCGTGATTTATCCGGGTCATGGTGATCCCCTATCCCATGATTGCAACCGCTTACTTGCCGAGTCATTACGAAATGTGTTAAAAAGTCCGGTCATCGGGGATGTGTGATCCGGGATCCGATCGTGAAAGGACTCTCTTCTTTTTTTCCTATAGCCTGATGAATTTCCTGCCGATACATCTTGCATGGGTATTTCTCAATCCATTTGTATTCTCGTCAGGATTATTCTCAATTATGTTCCCGTTTCTCTCAATGAATCATTACCTCTATTGGATAAAAGATTACATTCCGGCAGAATGCCTCCACCCCCGGTACGGTAGAATAGTGTCTGACATGAGATACAACTCGAATGTGTTATATTGTGTCATGACAGATAGTAGCATGAATGATAGCTGGACTACCTGAAATAACGGTTATTACTGTGGGTGGAGCGATTATCATCTCCACTATCTGCCTGCTTATCTGGGCTTTTATGTTCGAGGAGGTAATGGATGACTGACCTGATATCTGTCGTTGTTGTAGTTATCTACTGTCTTGCGATGATAGGAGTCGGAGTCTGGGCGTCAAGACGGATATCAACGACCGCGGACTATCTCATTGCAGGGAGATCGCTTGGATTCTGGATGTTTACCCTGCTGATGTTCGGGTCGGTATGCAGCGGGATGTCTCTTCTCGGAGTTCCCGGACTGGGTTACCGGATGGGCTGGCCTACCATCTGGGAACAGGTATTTGTTCCGCTTTGTATCGGGTTTTGTATCATCTTTTTCGGGGTGAAACTCTACAAGGTAGCAAAGAGAGAGAATTACATGACCGTGCAGGATTACCTGGCAAAGCGGTTCCAGAGCCCCCGGGCACTTCCGTTTTTAAGTGCACTGGCAGGAATTGTCGTCTCTGTCATCTATCTTGCTGGTCAGTTAACCGCGATTAGTATCGTGCTCGTGTGGCTGTTCGGGATGCCGTACTGGCAGGCCCTCCTCATCGGCGGGTTTGTGGTCACCGTGTATACCGTCATCGGCGGTCTGTGGGCAATCTCGGTCACGACACTGGTTCAGTCACTGATGATAGTTATCGGTGTGCTCATTATGGCGCCGATTGTAATCAATGCTGCAGGTGGATTTACCGTCATCAACGAGGCGATGAATGCTGTCGGGCCGCATATGGTGAGTCCGTGGATGGAGAGCGGGCCGGTATTTACTCCGATCTATCTCGTCTCTTTCTTCTTTTTGCTGACCATTGGTCTCGCCTGTGCCCCGCATGTGATAAACAACATGATCGTTGTCAAGGATATCAGGTACTTCAAGTGGGCACCGGTTGTCGGGTTCCTTATCTACCTCGTGATCATGGTTCTTCTGAAGTACACCGGGTTTGCCGGCATCCCGCTTGTTGCGAAAGGACTGGTGACTCTTCCTGATGCTGCCAATGCACAGGATTACATCTTTCTTGCCGGTGTTGAGTCTGCAATGCCGAATATCTTTATCTGGGCTATTTTTGGTGTCATCGTTCTTGCCGCAGTGATGTCTACCACCGATCGGCTCATGCTTACTATCGGTTCCATGTTCTCGTGGGATATCTACAAAAATATCCTCAAACCGGGAGCATCTGACCGCGAGGTGCTCAGGGTCAGCCAGGTTGCCGTGCTCGTATCGGCTATTATTACCATCATCCTCGTCATCAACCCTCCCGAGATCCTTGCCTTTCTTATCTGGATGGGGATTGGTGTCATGCTCTCTGCGTTTGCCGTGCCGCTTCTTGCCGGTCTGTACTGGCGCCGTGCAACAAAAGAAGGTGCAATTGCCGCGATGTTCTGTGGTCTTGCCTTTGCCGGTATCTTTGGGTACTATACCAAGTATGTCGAACCGTTACCGATGCACTGGAGCATGTACTCCTTTATCGTTGCAATCATTGCGATGATTGTCGTAAGTCTTCTTACCCGGCCGGTATCAGAAGAAGTGCTTGATGCGACCCTTACCGGGCCCTATGTCAGGACCCCGAAGTAACCCTTTTTTAGTCAATCATATATCATGCCACCACCCATTATAGTGAAGTGAAGACGGTTATTCTGGGTGGCGGACTGGCAGGGGTTACTCTTGCCCGGCTTCTGGTGGAAAAAGGTGAGGATGTCGTCGTCCTCGAGGGTGAGGAGACCATCGGAGGACTCTGCAGATCCCGGGAAGAAAAGGGTTTTACCTTTGATATCGGGGGTTCCCACATTATTTTTTCCCGGGATCATGAGGTTCTCGCGTTCATGAACCAGATGATAGAACAAAACCGGGAGCAGCGGGAACGCAATACCAAAATCTTTTACCAGGGCAGGTACGTGAAGTACCCGTTTGAGAACGGCCTGTCTGATCTTCCCCCTGATGATCGGTTCTTCTGCCTGCATGAGTATATCTTAAACCTGATTGCGTTGGAAAGAGGTGATCTGCCGCCCCCAAAGACGTTCTTGGACTGGATCTATTATACCTTCGGGAAGGGGATCGCAGAGACCTACATGGTTCCCTATAACGAAAAGATCTGGAACTATCCCCTCGATAAAATGTCACTGCACTGGGTGGACGGCAGGGTCCCGAAACCCCCTGTTGAGGATATCATCAGGTCTGCAATCGGTATAGAGACAACCGGGTATGCACACCAGGCGGTCTTTTCCTATCCTGCACGGGGTGGTATTGCTTCACTCATTGATGCGATTGCGGATCCGGTAAAAGACAGGATAATGACAGAATTTATTGTCAGATCCGTCAAAAGAACGGGAAATACCTGGACGGTATCGGATGGTACCAGGACGGTTACTGCTGACCACTGCATCAGTACGATTCCTCTCCCGATTCTTGCCCCATGCATTCCTGATATTCCCCGGGAGATAACTGATGCGATACAATCGCTGGTTTACAACTCCATCTGCTGTATCGGCATCGGGATTACGGGAGACGTTCCCCCTGTCTCGTGGATGTATCTTCCTGAGAAGAACCTGACACCGGCGAACCGTATCTCGTTTCCTTCAGGATACTCTTCGTTTGTCTCTCCCCCGGGTCACAGTTCAGTTCTTGCCGAGATTACGTACAATGCCGGTGATGCGATCGATCTGACCCGTGATGCAGATCTGACAACCGGTATTATCGCCTCTCTCGAAGAGATGAATATCTTAAAAGCAGAGGATGTACGGTATACAACGGCTGCGAGAAGCAGGTTTGCGTACGTTGTGTATGACAGCGGGTATGAGAGAACAATCGCCACGATCCGGGACTACTTTGATGCGTACGGGATCTCACTTGTCGGCAGGTTTTCGCAGTTTGAGTACCTGAATATGGACGGTGTCATCCGATCTGTCCTTGATTATGTAAAAGGAAGATAATGCGAATCAATTTTATCGTCGAGGATATGCTTTTTTTTAAGTATATCGGGTGTGCTACTGCTGCCCGTTCCTTATACCGGCATCTTTTCTCGTACCCTGATATCGATCCCGGCTGGAAATTTCGTGATTTTGCATCTGATATCTCACATTACCATACCTTCGGACCTTTTGCCCTTGCCCATGAACGGTTCGATCCCGGTATCCATATCCTGACCGCTCACTCAACCCCGAGAATTAACAATGGAAATATTGCATGTTCCACGAGCATTAATCACCTGTACCCAAGGATATACTCCCGTTTTGATCATGTTGTTGCGATATCAGAGACCAGCATGCGTGAAGTGGCAGAGATGGTTCCTGATATGCCGGTAACCTACATACCAAACGGTGTTGACAGGGATTATTTTGCCCCGAACCCTGAAAAAGGAGCCTTGTTTCGGGAGACGTATGGTATCGGTGAGGATGAGAAGATGGTTCTTACCGTTGCGCAGCAGTCCCCAAGGAAGGGGATATATGATCTCTTTGCTCTTGCGGAAGAGAATCCCCATACCCGGTTCGTCTGGGTCGGGGGGTTTCCCTACGGGCCGCTCTCGAAGCATTATGACAGGATTCGGAAGTTAAAGGAGAAAAAACATGATAACATTCTCTTTACCGGGTTTGTATCTGATATCCGTGCCCCGTACTGTGCAGCAGATCTCTTTTTTATGCCTTCGTACGCCGAGACCTTTGGTCTCGTTATCTTAGAAGCGCTCTCGTCAGGCGTCCCGGTACTTGCACGAAACATCCCTGAATTCCAGGAGATCTTCGGTTCCCGGATCTCATTCTTTGATACGGTAGAGGATGCAACGGATCTGATACATGATGAGACGCACCTGCGGATCGCTGCAAACGATGCACGGGAGAGTACCTCTCCCTTTGATATGGGATTGATCGCACAGCGCCATGTTGATCTCTATTCTGTACTGGTGAATTCATGATCTCTATTGTGATACCCTCATTTAACGAAGAAGAGAATATCGAGTCCTGCCTCGTGTCCCTGGCAAACCAGACCTTTCCACGGGATTCCTACGAAATTATCGTTGTTGATGGCGGTTCAAAAGATAATACCCGCCAGATAGCAGAGCGGTATGCGGATCTGGTCTTTATCCAGGAGAGTCCCCGGGTCGGTGGGGCACGCAATGACGGAATTAGGAGGGCCAGGGGCGATATTGTTGCCACTACCGATGCCGATACCCTCCTTCCCTCCGACTGGCTTGAGACACTGGACAGGATCTTTGCAGATCCTGATGTTGTTCTGGCATATGGTCCTGTGTATCCTATCGAGGGTGGAATAAAAAACTCCCTCTCTCTTTTCCTTGCAAATACGTTTGCCCGGACAGGGTATGTGACACGAACCATCTACTTTACGCTTGGCTGTAACACCGCGTTTGTACGCGATGTTGTTATCAAGGCTGGTCTATACCAGACGGTGGATGCGGGTGATGATCTCGAGATAGCACGGCGGATGCGTCATTATGGAAAGATCCGGTTTGATAATCACCTAAAGGTCGGCTTTTCCATGCGGCGGTACCAGCAGTTCGGGACGCTCAAATCTATCTACGAATGGCTGTACATCGTGGCAAGGGGGGGTGTTTCTGAAAAACATTCCTATACAAAGAAGGAATACAAGTAATGTCCGGGAATCATATCAAAAATCCGTCTTTTGTATCCTCTGGTCATTGGAGATTTTTGAATACTATCATATCGGGTAAATATGGATTCTGGTAAACAGGGAGGCAGTCATGGATTATAATGCCGGGACGGTGGTAAAGGAGGTGCTCATTGTCGAGGATGATGAGATTATCGCCACTCTTATCGAGCGTTTTTTGCTGCAGCATGAGTACCATGTGACCCGGAAGGTATCTTCCGGAGAAGATGCAATCTATGCCTGCGCCGAGCATATCCCTGATGTTGTTCTCATGGATATCAGTCTGAAAGATCGCATCGATGGAATAACAGCAACGAAATTTATCACTGCTCTTTTCAAGGTTCCGGTTATCTTTGTGTCTGCTACCGATGATGATAAGACACTCTCCCGGGCTTCGATGGTTGAGGCCTCGAGCTTTATCATCAAACCCTTTACCGCAAAGGATCTCTACTCAAATATCGATATCGCGATACGAAACGATCTGCTTCTCAAGAAAGCACGAAATTTCAGCCACACAAAGGTTCAGAAACTTACACAGGCAATGTTATCTGAGCTTGATGCCTATTTTATCCTTGATGATCGTGGCAGGATACTTTTTTTAAATCCTTATGCCGAGCATATTCTCAATATCGAGCGGAACGATGCAATCACCCGCTCGATTAATTATTACCTGACCTTTTATGATACCCGGTCAAATGAGATGTATCCTGATGCGTTTAATGATGTAGTACGGGAGAGTCTTGTGATCGGAATTAAGCAGAACATTGCCGTGAAGATGAAGGACGGGTCTTTTCGTCACGTGACCGTGAAGGCAACATCTGTTCGTGATTCTGCCAACGAGATGATCGGGATGGTCATGGTGCTCCACCTGATGACGAAACGTGAAATGTAATATCCAACCCGATGATATTCTGTTATGGGCATATATTTATGCCATCAGATTCAACATATAAAAGCACCTTATTCCTTTTGTCCCGATAGGGTAGTGGATATCCTAGAAGCCTGCGGAGCTTTTGACCCGGGTTCAAGTCCCGGTCGGGGCGTCTGTTTTTCGTTAATATTTTTATGACAAATTTTCAGAGATTGATACAGTATTCCGTTTTTCATCGTTGTTTCTGAGTATGATTTTTCAGAAAATATTCTTCAGTACGATTCAAAAGCAGATATGTTATAATCAGAAATGACGACAAATGTCGTTATTTTATAATGAGTTGAATTTTCCCATTTTTAATGTAACACGGTAATTGTCTCTTATAAAATATTCGGTTGTTTCACAATTTTTCGTTGTTGCCAGAGATTTTCTTGAATATTTTTTTCGGATCCGATGGCTAAAAGAACATAACTTTTTGTGCTGTTCCGATAGAAATTATTCACCCGGCTATTCAGCATGAGTCTGAATGTATATCATTATTGCATAAGAGGCTGTTGCATGTATATTCCGCTAAAATTGAACACCCTGTCCGTTTGATCCTAAGCACCCTTTCCGTTACTGTTGAACAGTGTGTCCGGTGAAATT
>JAFGOM010000081.1 GCA_016926505.1 Methanospirillaceae archaeon | reverse complement strand
TTTTTTTATACAGAGTTTTTCAAGGAAAATTTCCTGGTATCCTTTCTTCCTCAATATCAGTACGGATCAGTTGGAAATCTCCATGAACCGGGAGATACCGGTAAAGAACGGGTCACAATCTCTCGGGCAGTTACAGGCAGATTCCAGCCCGGTATCACAGGTTCCGTCTCCGCACGGTGCACAGACCGTCATTACTTCCCGTTGTGCCAGCGTCATGATGCAGGATCCATCCCCGGCTGCATCGGCATCTTCTTTTGATATAATGCGGACCAGGCCCTGCGTCTCACATGGATCGATCAGGCTTTTTTCATCACAGGTTCCGTTTACACAGGAGGTCAGGTAATCTCCGGGATGGCAGCCGGGAGCATCCTTGCAACTTCGTGCGGCACACTCGCAGTTTTCACTGCAGGGTTCTCCGGGTTCTTTTGTTTTTTCCCATCTGCCGGTCTGGTTACAGAAAAAGGAGGTATTAGACAGTCCCTGGGCAACAAAACCCGGAATACAGGTGCAGTTGGCACAGGTTCCGTAATCCATCTTGGTAAAATCACAGACCCCTGATACACATTCATCATCAGACCGACAGGTCTCCCCGGGAAGAAAAAGTTCTTCTGAGGTCGTATTCCCGAATGCAGCGGTTGTATCTTCTTTTATCGTCTCTGAAGCCTGGATAAAACCGGTGCATGAAAGTCCCAAAACGATCAGGAGAAGGAGAGGATACCCGGGTTTCCCTTTCATTTTCATCTGTATCTGGTATGGGATGGTAAACCTTATAGAAAATACCCCTCAGCAGAATCCTCGAATCAGTTTTGTCTGTAGAAAAGTTTGAGAACCGGAATTTTTGGAATGACAAAAGGTTGTTATGGCTATTTACCTCTGTAATCCGGGCAGAACAGACCATCGCATACCTGGTATGATGCATCTTTTTTCGGTATGGATTAGATTAGCCCTTCCTCCCGGCTCCAGAGAGTTCTTCCCTGGTAGCAGATCCTTCGCAGACGGTGGTACGGGATACATACCTCCTGACCGGATCGAAGAATCGTAAAATATTCAGCCAGAAGGCCGGATATGTCAGTCCCGGCGACCGTGGTCTCATCTCCGGGAGCCCCCCGGTTACAATAGGTCACCTCCACCAGAGAAAAGGTAAAGGAAGGATCATGCCAGAGCCGCAGAAGCAGGGTATGGCTCGTTCTCATGAGAGTTACTGTATCTTATTATCATTATTAAAGTTGATACTCATTGTCGGTTCGAAGATGGGTATTGGGGATTTGACTATTACAATCCCGGTGTCTCATCACAAAAGCCTTTTAGAAAAAACAGATGAACCCCCAAAAAACCTGAAGGTGTCTGTTAGTGGGAGTCTGTAACAGAATTCTCAGTTTTTTATCTCTTTAACGGTAATTTCCCTATAAAGACCTACTGGAGAGTATCTGTCAGGCTTTTTGTATACTGGAATTTTGGTATGAATTCATTAATACAGACAAACAACAATACATCTATCAGGTTAGCATTATCAGGGAGGAATTTTTTTGACTGAGGACATTATTCTTACTATTCCATCATCCATTGTTCGAGAGATGAAATTGCCCCCGGATATTGTCAGGGAAGAGCTCACAAATGAACTGTCATTAAGCCTCTATCAACGAAAAATCATTACATCTGCCCAGGCATGCCGGTTATCAGGACTTGATAGGTTCCAATTTAAAGAGTTACTTTGGAAAAGACGAATTCCACTCCATTATTCAGAAGAAGACCTCGATCAGGATATGAAATATGCAACTGGTAATCTCTGACTCCTCTCCCCTCATTCATCTGGCACGGATCAATAGATTTGATCTGTTGAATTCCTATTATTCATCAGTTCTCATTCCCCGTGCAGTGTATGAGGAGGTGGTAATTACTAATTCCTTTATGGATGGTTCACAAGAAGTTTCCGATGCTATGAAACGTGGTGAAATAATCGTTAAGGAGATAGCAGATACCAGATTTTCAGCAAGTTTGAAGGATTTCATTCATTCTGGAGAGGCAGAGGTCATTACCCTTGCATTGGAAATAGAAGATGCTATCATTCTTTTAGATGATCAGGACGCACGACCTATTGCAGCCAGGTTTAATCTGAAATATACCGGATTAATTGGGATATTGATTAAGGCGAAAATGGATGGAAAAATTACTTCTCTTCGTGATGAAATAGAAAAACTTCGAACTGTGGGAAGATTTTGGGTCTCTGATTCGATCATTGACAGGGCTCTTACTCTTGTGGGAGAAAAATAACCAGTATTTGATAATCCAACTACTATTCTTCCCTTTTTTATCCTGAAATTTCTTTCGCAGTAAACCTGAAATATTTCTGATAGTATTAAATACCGTTATTTCTCTCTCCATTCAACAATACTGGTATAAATGTTTGATTTAATCAGAATGATCAAACCCCTCATCCCCGCATGGGGTTGTTCGCTTTTACACGAATAACCAGGAAAAATAGTGTACGAGAGTTGTGTATCAAAAAGGGGAAAATCCTCATTTAATCGTTTTCAAAGTATCAGGGAGGCAGATCTCCCTTTATGGCATTCCTTACCCATCTCCGATAGGGACTGACAAGGAACGGGGCGATAAACAGTGCAATAATGCCTGCAAGACCGCACCACCAGCGGGGTATTTCAGGGTATGCAAGGATACTGGTCCCGATATAAAACAGGAAAATAACAAACGAGACGGTACCGATAAGAACGTATTGGTGTGGTATCTGCTTGGGAACGACGATTGCATAATACTCAGGGGTCTTTTTACCGAGGATATACCAGAGTCCGATAAGCCCGAGAACAGTACCTGCAATAAAAATCGGCCAGGGGGTGATCCCGAGTCCGTGATTGATGTTGCCAAAATCATCGTGGGCGATAAAAGAACGGGTAAAGACGTACTCAAAGATCATAACAAACGTGATAACCATAGCCCAGTAGATGCAGTGGTAGATCCAGGGATGATTCTTTACCGCTCTCACTGACAAAAGGCCTACGGTAACAAAGAAGAGGACAATGTTTGATAAGGGTCCTGCAAACGCGATTGCGGCTGCGGTATGGCCGAGACCGGCGGAGAAGAGAGAGGTATAATCAACATTTTCATCCCAGTGCGATCCAATCCAGGAGCCATAGATGATGTGTAAGGGATCCTGCTTTGCCCCGAGGAGACAGGCGAAAAAACTGTGCGAGAACTCATGCATAACCAGCACTGCCAGGTGCAGGATAACAAAGGTGAGAATGGTCAGTGCTAAAAAGATGATAGCACTCCGGTAACGCCCGAGAGCATCTTGTTTTTGCTTTTCTGCACCGGGGGGATGAGAAGATGTAAAAATCCGGTAATCAAGACGAGGCAGAATAAAAATCATGTAGAAGAGAAAGATACCACCTATCAGACTAATGAACAGTGACATCTCTAAAAATTCAACAGATATGGCAAAGAGAAGAAAAAGACCCAGTGCTACAGATATCCAGATGAGTATCCGGTGCAGTATCATGGGATGGTTGTCTGACATACTATACACTATACGTCTGATTTAAAAAGAATATCCAAAAAGCCCCAGACTATCAGACACAAATCCTGGATAGATCAGTATCTTTGGATCTTCTTCGGTTTCAGCTGTTTCCAGGTGAGGCGTTTTAGTTCTCTGCCTGTATCGCACGTGCAAAAGTACTGGCCTTCTCTTTGAATTCTCCTGATTCTACGTTCTTTTCGATGGTATATACACTGGATTTAAATATCATACCCTTCTTCTCAAGCCGCTTTCTGATGACGGCAATGGCACTATCCGCTCCTCTGCCTCCCATCTCAACGATGACATAAAAGGGTTTTCCGGCTCCCCCGTCAATGCTGTCGAGGTATTCGTTTACATATGGTGGTACCTTTCCGCACCAGACCGGGCTTGCGATGATGAGTACATCATAGTCAGAGATCTCTGTTTTCATCGGTTTAATTGGGGATTTCATCGAGAAAAAGGCCTTAAAAGCCTCGGAAACGATGTGGATCGGCCGGGCGGGTTCAATAAAATTCATCTCTGCAGAAAGTTCTTTGGCAAGGGTGGTTGCTACTTCTTTTGTGTGACCTTTCCAGGAGTAGTAAGCGATAAGACAATTCATGATTTTCCCTTTCTGGATATTGACCTTTTCCAAGGAAAAGGGTTTGCATGAAAGAGATCAGGATCTCTGTGTATCATAACCAGAACAGACTTATTTGATGCTGTCATAAACACGGTAGGGTAGAGGGATAGTCTATGAGATATTATGGTATGATAATCGGATTGATTCTGATGGTAATGGTCTGTTTCTGCACGCTCGCAACTGCGATACAACCACACAATGACAGTGATACTGCGATTGCCCAGCCGGATAAACTGGGAGAGATCCTCTCACAAGGTACTCTTATTGTTGCGATAGATAAGGAAGGTGCTCCTCTTACTGCGGTAAAGGAAGGCGTTGCGACTGGTTCTTCTGATGATATAGTAGATTCGTACACCCGCGATCAGGTGACCGGCTTCTGCGTGGATATTGCAGATTCTGTTGCCGATGAGCTCGGGGTGGATGCTGTATTTGTAACCCCGGAATTTGAAGATATTGCTAATGGAAACTGGAATGACAACTGGGATCTGTTCACCAATTTTTATATCACCAGGGATCGCCTGAGTACATTTTTCTTCACCGATGCAATCTGCTCAGAACCCTCCCTGTTTTACAAGAGGAACGATGAGCCCGGGATTGTGAGCCCCGGGGATCTTTCAGGGAAAAAGATCGGCGTACTGGGTCATTCTGCACAGTTTAACTACTTAAATAACACGCTGAATATGCCCGGGATAATGTATGAAAACCCGGTTGTCTCTGGCACAATCATTGAGTATGAGACAGAATTAGTGGCGTTGGATGCTCTCTCTCATAAAGCGGTTGATGCGATTTTAGTCTCGGAATCAACAGGGGACTTTGCAATCGGGGAGGGGTACCAGATACAGCCTCTCTCTTCTCCTGCCTTTATCGGCTACTCGGCATTTGCTCTTGACAAGGCAGGTAGTACTAATCCGGAATCGCTCATCAAAAAGATGAATGAGATCATCAGGAAGATGCATGACAGCGGTGAATTGACCCGACTCTCAACTGAGTATTTTGATAAGGATATCACAACCGAGGCAAGACAGTTTGATGTTGCTTCCTTAAACCAGTTTAATGAGAATGTACTGTAAGAATTGAGTTCGAATTCTTTCTTTTTTTAACTCGGAAATGTCACGTTATTCCACCAGTTATTTTTGAAAATCTGAAAACAATCCAATCCCCGGGGAGTATCAGGATAATAACCGGTTTTTTAGAGGACAGCACCGGGTGATACTCCTGATATTTGTAATGGTAATTTTTGGGGAAGGAAAGGGTGAATAGACAGGTATTCTGATAAAGAAAAACAAAAAACCAGAAATTGCATAATGCAGTATCTTTTTCGTGCAACGCTCTCACTTGCTGGTCCGGGAGAAGTTGTTATTACCAGAAGGATATATGTCATAAAAACCCGTGAGGAAGATGTCGTTTTTTTAAAATCGGGAAATGGGGATTGTTAGTTTCACAAAAAAGAGGGAATTTGGTATCATTTCCCGATGGATGCAGGATAATCATTGCACTGGCGGTAACTGGTGTTGTTTTCTTTGAAATAAAGAAAGCACAATGTACTGTTTGGCACATATCAGGCTGGCCGGAAGAGCACTTTGATCGGATCTGGAACGAAACAGAAAAAGAGAATAGTGATAATGAACCTGGCATTATCATCCCGACTCCTGTTGAGATCTCTCCCGGTTGCATTTATCTCCCGATTAGAGAGATACAGGGAAAATTGCCAGGGATAAGGTGTAAACAGGTTTATCAAATTTTTTTCAGGGAAAGCAACTTTTCGATACTTGAGATTATCTGGGATCATGTGCCGCCATGGATAGAATTGAAATCTGAATGTATTGAATATGAAATAAAGAGCCTCCTGCCGGGATTCTACGAGGTACAGGTTCTGCTGACCCATCATAAAAACTAATAAAGGGACTTTATAAAAAGGGAAATAATCGTTTGTTTGGATATTACCATACCACACCTCTTTTTGGAGATAAAAAATTTTTATCTCTCCCGGGTATGCGATAAAGGATATTATAGCGGTGTTCTCCTGCTGTCTTTGCATTAAATTGATGCAATCAATTGTGTGTAGGGTAATATCGATTACTTCCATGCTTCATTCGCTCTGGTTTGGCATAGGGCAGGTGATACAGGGATGGGGGTTATCATTACCGCAGTCTGCTGTATAAAAAAATTTTGATCGGGTTTATCATGGCAAATTGCCGGTTAAACAATAGATCTCTCGGTAAATGGTATGGATGACGCTTGCAAGGGAATCTCCTGCCGGTCTATTCATTCTTTGAGTTGCTTTTTTCGGATTAATTTTCAGATAGTTCCAATCTCATTCAGAAAATATCCGGGATATTATCACCTTCTTTCTCGTGCTTGCGACGATGTACTACGATATCAACCACTGTTTTTATTCCGAGGAAAAAACCAAGGATCACCATCGAGAGATCAACCGAGAAGATCATGGCAATGATGGAGATAAAACCTCCAACTATTATCGTACCATGCATGGGAATAATCCGATAATATGGGAAGAAGAATGTTTCCTGCAGGAACTCTTTGGCCCCGGTAGAAAAATTTTGGTGATAAAAGAAAGAATAGCCGTGATGTAAAATAAATCCTGTACAAGCCAGGAGAAAATATGGATCGATGATGCTGACTGATCCAAGAAGACCAAAATCAGAGAGAAACTCAAGATATCCAAAATGGAAAAGACCATAATGAAATGAGAAAAACCCGGCCATGAAGGTCTTAATGGCCCGGGCAGTCCGTTTCGGGTTTTTGGATTCCTTCTCACGGATAAATTCCTGAAAATCCGGAGAATTTGTGATAAATTCAGTTTTGTATAGTAGTATCCGGGCAGCGGCAAAGATACCGATGATGAGACTTTGGACCCAATAGATAAAGAGAGTCTGGCCTAGATCCCATTGTTCCAGCAAGGCTATTATAATGGTAAGCACGTTTGCTGCAAGGAGTGTGATGATTGAATAATCGGAAAATAGATTGCCAGGCCCTCTTTTTTGCGCCGCTTTCATGTTTCTATTCCTCTCACTTCAGACGATTGCAGAAATAGTATCATTTTTTAAAGAATCCAGTGTGATAAGTGACCCTTCCGTGATTCTCTTTCCAGTTTCCAGGGGATATCATCCTCTTTTTTTTATACTCCTTCAAAATGGTGAGGCTTTAGTAAAGAAATCCTTTATCTCTTTATCAGGGAATCTACCGGTGAGGATGGGATCTCTCCTGATCTGTCGATGCAACTGTTCTGGTTCAGGTCATCAGGTAAGTTATACGACAGTCAGTCACCGGTTGTGTCATTCCCCTGTCTTATCAAACCAAAAGACTGAGAGAGGTGCAACCACGTCCTTATTTTCATACTCTTGTGATACCTTCAAGAGGGCTTGTGTGATCACTTCATAGAGACGTTTATTCATGGGTATCTCCGGTTTGAGAGGCGGGGTTTTCTAATTTCGAGAGCCAGGAATTAAAATGAGGACACGCTGACCGGATTGTGGAGAGGGGTATTTTTTTCAGGATAAGCAGATTATGCGGATTTTTCTGATACGATGGATATAGATGATGAAGACGTTTTGATGGAGCGGTATTTGAATTATCATTAATTTTTTCGGGTTCTCCTGCAGTGGTGAGGATCTCCTGCAGTCTATCTACTTGCGTTGGGCCGTTTATTCCAATGATGGTATCTATTGCGTGAATGTCTGAGAAGAGCAGGGTTTCATATTCATGTAACTGGATATAGGGAATGAAACGTCGGTCTGCAATATCTTCTCCAAACATGGATTCAAGTAGGGTTACCTGCTGGATTCCGGTTGCAGCGCGAGGGATATTCTGTCTGCCTGGCATGTCCTGAGGGAGACCATAGAGGTCGAGCATAGTTGTGACCATGCAACCTTTGCGTCCGAGGGCACGTTTGATATTCTGTTTGATCTGGGTGTAGGTTCCAACTCCTCCCCGGTAGGTCTTCGATTGTATAGAGGTGGTGATGATCTGAACTATTCCGACAATCCCATAGGACGAGAGGTGGGGGAGAAGGATCTCGTGTGCAAATTGCCGTTCGGTCTGTCCTTCTACGATGATATGGAGAGTAATTGTCATGGCATCACCGGAGAAGTGATACCGGATCGCCGCCAAGCAGGCCGCTCTGCCAGAGTTCTGCCGGACTATATTCATCCAGCCATTGTCTGAGTTGATCCGTATCTGGTATCGTTATGGTTGAATACCCGGATTTTCTTTCAACAATCCTGATCTCATCAAGGGTAAACTGGTTTAAGAGGAGGGGGGACTGGGTGGTGATGAGGATCTGAGTAAAGGCAGCAGCACTTCTGATGAGTCCACCAAGGATATCAATTGCTACCGGATGCAAACCCAGCTCCGGTTCGTCAATGATGATAATCGGAGGCCTGAAGGGTACGGGTTGCATGAGAAGGGTTACCAGGAGGGTGAACCTGAGGAGGCCATCTGACATCTGATGCCCCTGGAAGATATGTTCTGTTCCTAACTCGCGCCATTCGAGTCGGATCATTTCAGAGTTCTCCGGAGTAGGCCGGAATAGAAATGAATGAAAGAACGGAGCTCCCATCTGGATGGTGCGGAGGATCTGTTGATAATGGTCCAGGTATCTGATACTGAGCATATTGAGGAATGCTGCAAGATTAGATCCATCTGGCTTGAGATAATGGGCATCAGTTCTCTGACAGAGGAGCCTGGCTCCTGAGGTATAGGAGGTGTCATGAAAATGGTAGATCTGGATGCCAGAGAAGAAACTCCGGATGGGTTCAATACCTGGTTCGGTATAAACCCGTTGATTCAGGATGCTCTCCCGGTTATTAGAACGTGCAGGGTTTAATGGGGTTTCAAAGACTCCTGATGGATGGGTATAATCTGATCTCCCAATCTGTTCATCTACAAATATCAGATTATCATCACTGGTCACTTCAACGATGGCATGGTATTTTAAGCCTTGAAAACGAATCAGGAATTCGATATTTCCGGTTGTCTCAGGTCCATTGAATAACAGACTGTGAGCTCCACCAGCTTTTGCGACGGCGTATGCAAACCGATCCTCTGCAATCTGATGGAGGAGATGAAAGGCAGATAACAGGTTCGATTTGCCTGACCCATTTGCTCCGATAAGCACGGTTATCTGTGAGAGGGGAAGTTGCAACTTTTCAAATGATTTGAATCCTCTGATATCAATCTGTTCTATTTTCACGTTTTTAACACCTCATCTCCCGCCTTCCGTTTCGCTGCCAGACTGAAGTGCAGATCATTGAGCCGGTCTGTCGTCCCTGAACAGTTCGGCACGAAAAGATCTCTCCTCCCGGAAACACCAATGACGGCAAGCATCCCGATAAATTGCTGTTTCGTGTTTGAGTAGAAAATTGCATTCTGCATCATGGTATCACAACGCGAAAAGACAAGACCTGGCAGACATGCCAGGATGATATGA
>JAFGOM010000080.1 GCA_016926505.1 Methanospirillaceae archaeon | reverse complement strand
CATTATAATAATAAAAATGAGATTTTCTCTGTGATTTATTAATATAAGAGCATTTTAATTTATATTTCCTTTATGCAACAGCCTCTATGGATTCGTTTTTTACCTGACCCATCAGCCAGTTTGCGATGTGCTTTCCGCCGACAATAATACTTGCTCCTGCATCCCAGAGTCCCCCGCTGAGACATGGCTGGATGATTGGCCCGCCTTCTGTTGGTCTGCCAATAATAGCATCAGAAATGCGGCAATTTTGGAGGCCTTTATCAGTCTTTCTGATAATATCGTTACAGAGCCGGCAGAAATTGCTTGGTTTTGTGATAGGTGTCCCGTCTGGCAGGGTAATAATGGATGCTACACGGTTTGCCTCCGCAAATGCATCCTGAATCTTCTGGATATCCTCAATATTAAAGAGGTCTGAGAAGACGATGTCGGTAGATTCCAGGGGTTTTGTAAGGGCAACGAGGCGCTTATTCAGGGCTTCATGGATGGCTATCCGTTCACGAATCTCCTGCGTGAGTTTTGTATTGGCATCAGATAACTCACTGGTGCGCTGTAAGACGAGATCCTCAAGGTAATTCTGGTACTTCTGCAGTTCTTCTTCAGCCTGCTTGCGTTCGGTGATGTCAACAAATGCGCCCACAATACCTGCAACCTCTCCGTTTTCATCGCGGAATACGTTCTTGCTCCAGATTACCGGATGGTCAACCCCGTTTTTATCCACCACTTTGAACTCATATATCTGTTTTTGAGCACTTTTCATCAGATCCAGGTCCATTTTGTGGTACACTTCTGCATACTCACTGGGCCAGAGTTCCATGACGGTCTTGCCGTTGTAAAAATCAGGTGTAAAACCCATTAAATCTGCAAAAGCGTCATTAACTCCGATGTAACGACCTTCTGTGTCCTTGTAAAAGAGGGGGGTGGGAACGGCAGATATTACCGACTCGATGAATTGTAAAGTTCGGTCAAGACGGCGATGGGAGTTCTCGATCTCTTCTTCAGCCCGCTTGCGCTCGACAATATGCCACATCCCTTCCATGAGGAGGGTAAGTTGCTGGACATCTGTCTCATCATACTCCTGTTCCTTGTTTCCAAAGACTGCTACAAGCACTATCTTTGACCCGGCAAAGACCGGGATGGTCATATAACGGGTAAGCCTGACATTCCCTTGGAGAAATCCTTTCCTGAATAGATTTTCTGACCCATTATCATTGATGATAACCGGCTGGCGCTGCCGGATCGCTTCACTCCACAGGCCGGTATCCCTGAGTTGATAGATAATGGGTTCTGGGCTGATCTGACACTGCTCCCTTGCTGCAGCAGACCAGTACTGCATGGAAAGAGCCTCTTTTTCTTCATCCACTTCAGCAAGGCATCCGATTTTGCTCTTTGTAAGTCGGATCCCCTCTTCAAAGGCAAACTCAATGAGTTCCTTCTCTGATGCCCCGGTCATCTGGTTGAGCCGCAATAGGGCGGCATTGCGTTCGGCATTAAGCCTGAGTGTCTCTTCTGCCTGTTTTCGATCAGTAATGTCCCTGATGGTGTACTGGATAACCGGTTTTTCAAATAACAAGTATCTTGAACCACTAAACTCAATTATACGCCTGCGTTTATCTGGTAAAACGAGTACCAGTTCATCGTAATACAGGTACCTCATATGGTTCATATCTGCAACTGCTTGTTCTGCAGAGAGGGGATCCTTAAAAAGGCCTGCTTCCCAGAGGTTTTTGCCGATTATATCCTCCCGGGATTTTCCAAGAAGAATACTCATAGCGGGATTGGCATCAATAATATGCGCTGTATCGGCGTCAACGAGCAGTATACAATCGAGAGAAGATTCAAACAACTGCCGGTATCGTCCTTCGCTCTCGCTGAGCGCTTCTTCAGTTTTCTTGCGTTCCGTGACGTCGCGTCCTTCCGGAATAAGATAGATGACCTGTCCGGCAGGATCCAGTACCGGTTTGAGGGAGAAGTCGATATATGCCAGATTCCCGTCAGCAGAGAGATGGGTAGCCTCAAACCTGACAGTCTTTCCGCATGAGGCCTTTTGTACCGCATCCTTGAGCTGCTCCTGCAGTTTGCTTGAGTGGGTCCACCAGGGGGTATCCCAGAAGTACTTTCCCAGTACCTCATCTTCTTCTATCCCGGCAAACTGCAATGCTGATCTATTTGCTTCGATGAGAATACCATCCGTTGTCATAAGCCCGATGAACTGGAATGACTGGTCAATGATTCCACGGAATTTCTGCTCGCTTTCCCTAAGTGCAGATTCAGTCTTCCGGAGTTCATCGTAGTTTGCCCTGAGTTCTTCTTCACTCGCGGTCAGTTGTTCATAGGCAAGATTGAGTTCGTCATGTTTACGTAACAGATCCTCTTCAGCTTTTTTCCGCTCGGTTATGTCGAGTATATAGCAGTTGTAATGAGCAGGGGTACCGTCTGCGTCCCTGACAATCGTGGTGTAATTATACAGGTCTCGCCATATGCCGTCTTTCCTGCAGATGCGGAACTCTAGTTCGAGGGTAATCCTGCCTTGCCTGAGATACTCCTCTGTCTCACTGATGATGCGTTTTAGATCAAGTGGGTGGATGATAGATGTGAATAAGATGCTGCCGCTGGTAAATTCACGGGGTGCATAACCAAAGAGTTCCTCGACATTGGGTGAGACATACTCAACCGGCCAGCCTTTTTCTGCTTTCCATTTGAATATGACGATCTGACCCCCGGTAAACAGTCTTCGTTCCTCGGCAAATTCTCTCTGGATGACTCTTCGCCTCTCAAGTTCCCTGCTGAGTGCCTCGTTTGACTGCCATAATTCCCATTCGCTCTGTTTACGCTCCGTAATATCACGATCAACCCCGCGGTACCCTGCAAAAGCCCCGGTTTGTGAAAAAAAAGGCAGGCCGGATGTTTCCAGGGTTACCAGGTGACCATCCTTGTGAATATTGATGTTTTCTAACGAGATAATCGGTTTTTTTTCACGAACCAGTTCACTGAGTAAGTCAGATACGCGTCCTGCTTCATCCGGTGGCATCAGCTCAATGGGTTTTTTCCCGATAATCTCCTCAGGTTCATAGCCAAGAATATCACGAACCCTCAAATTTGCATAGGTATAAACGCTATTTTCATCAATTTCCCATATCCAGTCCCTGACGGTCTCAACAAGAGTATGGTACCTCTCACTGCTTTCCCAGTGCTTATTCTCTGTTCTCTGACGATCAATAATGAGGCGTATGGTAAGAACGATACCGAAAATGATGATGAGATATGCAAAAAGCCGGATAATAATGAGGCACGGTTCACAGATGTTCATGATCCCGGCAATCGTTCCGAGATTCGAAATACCAAAGAGGCCAAATGCAATCCCGATATAGATCATGATTGGATCATCGGTTTTTAAGTAACTCCTGGTACTCAGTATCACGATAATGCAGCAGAGTACGAGATTTATGGTAAGTATGGGGTCGGGTGAGAATATCATCTGGTATGCGATAATTTCATGGTTTTGTATTTAAATGTTATGATAATATTTCTGTGGTCTGGTGAAGTCTAGGCATCAGGGGTCTGCCCACACATCGGTACAGATCTTTGCCCTGCGGTCATCTGGTAGTCCCCTAAACGTAACCAATCAAGGGGTCTTTGTATCATCTGATTGACTGCCGGGTTATCCGTATCAGATTCCGAATGAGGAATTATCAGTATCATCACCTGACAAGTGACTGTTTTGCAGATAACCATGCACTATTCAGCAGATTCAATGTCCCATCACAGATATCAATATACAATCCAAGGTTATTGCAGAACTCTGAAGTATTTTCTCGCATTGCATCTTCCTGCATCACAGGAGTTCTGATTAAAAGGCATCGCTTGTAGCCTGTAAACAAGCGTTTGAGTGCCTGGTCGTTTCTGCCCTGCCGGGTATCGCTGAAAAGTCTTTTCCAATGGCGGGTCCATCCCGGCGTCATAAAGAATGTTCCCGGCACCTGGCGCTGCTCGGAATAGTACCGCTCTCTTCCTCCGATAAGCATACCGACGCAGTCATCAACAGGATGTCCCAGTTCAGCCGGAAAAAATATCGGTACCGATACATCCAGCAGTTCCTCTGGACAAAAAAAGGCATTGCCACACAGCCCGTAACCCAGCAGGAGGGCATGGATATGAGGTCCCATCTCCCGGGCTGCCTGTGCAACTGCTTTTTGCAGAACCCTCCTGTTGCGGTGGAGTGCGAATTCCAGCACAAAGACCACGACTTCGAGGGGTACGGTAGGTTCAGAGATAAAGGCCTTCATGTGTGGTATCAGCACAACTTTTCCTGGCAGTCGCTCTTCAATTGCTCTTGCCAGCCAGTCGGACCAGATATTTTTGATGACTGTTACCCTGCCGAGATCGGTATCTGATGAGAGAATGTAGGCAAATTCCTGTTCAAGGACTTCACAGGTGATTATCCCAAGCACTGACATGATCAGGACTCCGGATTTTTATAAATCGTCTGGGTTACATTCTGGAAAAACCGTTGCAGTAGGAACACCTGCTCAGGGCATGCCCGTTCACAGCGCCGGCAGGCAATCCCAAGACAGAGGGAAGGATCCAGGGTAAGTTTGGGAGGGCATGTCGTTGTCTGTAGGGATATGGCCTTTTGCGGGCAGGTGCTGGTGCAGGTAAAACAGGCGGTGCAGCCATTAAAAACCGCAGTTTTAACCATGCCGATATCATGGAGGGTTATAAGTCCCAACCGGCCGGGATAATCAATATCCCGCTTTACCAGGCGGATAACCTCCGGTGTGCCAGTAAACGGTGGCAGGTCAGGCAGCCGGTATCGCTGCAGGAAAGACCGGTAGAGCGAAAGTGGCATGCCCTCGGTCCAGTGCGAAAGCTCGAGGATATAGGTATTCCTGAAAGCTTCTGATGATGCAAACAGGCAGTAGTTCTCTCTCAGTCTTTTTGCAAGGACGGTCATTTCATCCAGTTTTTTTATATCTGCTGCAATATCCCGCGCCATTGCAAGGGAGGTGTTTCCAATCTGGTATATCTTTCCTGCGCAGGGGGGTAGTAACCCGAGTGCCTGTGCTTTCCTTGCATCCACGTAAGTACCTGCAGCGCCTGACATGTAAACAGTAACAATTTCTTCGAGAGCAATTTTGGCTTCATTACACAGCGTGATATACCCGGCACGGATCGCTCCTATTGCCTTACCCGCTTCAACGAGATCGGTCTGTGAAAGATACAGTCCCTCTCCGAGGTGCAACTGGTGATCAGCCGTGTGTATCTCTGGGGGGATGACAAGACCCGCTTGTATCCCCTGCTGGATCGCCGCAATCGTTCCGGTACCGGTTATCCCAACAGGTCTGTACCCTTCAGGAGAGATATCATATCCGCTCCTGCTCATATCGATGAATGCCCCTTTCTCGGGAAGCATCTCCTGATTTAAAACAATAGTCTGGTAATACGGCAGGCGGGGTTTTAGATCCGAGATTGCCCCGGGGATGGCAAGTACTCCGCAGCTGATGTGCTGTCCTTCAAGTGCAGGGCCGGCTGCAGTTGAACCCGTAATTATGCACTTATTATGGCAGAGTGCCATCTCGGCATTGGTACCATAATCAATGGCAATCGAGGTCTCGTTCCTATTCATCATCCCTGACTTCATAATCAGTGCCAGGGCATCAGCACCAACCTCATGGCTGATTGCAGGAGGAATGATGACGTTACATCCCCTGGGCAGTGCAAGACCGGGAAAATGATCTGCGGGCAGGATAGCTGCTCCGCGTTCTGGTATGGTGATACCGAGCAGGTCCAGTTTCTTTTTTCCCGCGTACGAAAGGTCACGGATCTCCATTCCCTGAAAAATTGAGAGCTGGATTGGATTCCCACAAACACAGAGACATTGTACGGTGTCAATTTGAATTGGTAAATCTCTGATAATCCTGTTTACTGCGTGGATTATCATGGATTGTGCAGAGTCTATCCCCATTTCCAGGGAAAAATGGAGATGGTCTATAACATTGGCACCCGGGAGCGGGTGACGGGTTGTGATAACCGTGGAGAGAATTTCAGAAGTGATTGAATCAATGGCCTGTGCCCTGAAACCGCTGGTACCGAGATCCATGGCGATTGCCAGTTGTGCCATGGTACCCCTTTACAAGTCGTATGATGCCGGGCTAAATCCTCTGACCCTGGCATACCGGTCCAGGCATAATTCGATGAATTCCTCTTCGGTATCTGGAAGATTTCTGAGATCTCTCATATACCCATTCAGCGAATCCTTCTCAAAGGCCGTGAAGAAAAGCTTCGTGTCATTCTGAAGCAGCTCGCCGCACCGGATTGCAGCAGCCTTTGCCCGGGAGTAGTAACTCTCATTATTCTCAACGATGGCCTTCCCGATCTCAAAGGCAGTATCAGGGCAGAGGATATAACTTTGGGGACTTCGGTAGCGGTCTGAATAAATCAGGCAGGCTTGGAACTCCTTTTGGTATCCCAGTTCGAGGGCGGTGTTCATTGCAGCTGCATCATAACCGAGAATCTCTGCAAACACGGCAGAAGAGGAACCTCCAAACATCCAGTGGTACTCGACCGCTTCATTGGCCCAGAGGTCGCATACCGCTGCCATCACGTTCCCACACAAGCTCATATGGGCGCAAGCGCTGCTCTTGCCTTCTGTTGAGATGGGAATGCCGGTAATAGCTTTTATAATCGGATTTTCATATGCGCAGTCCTTCCCCGGGCCGGTTGCACCGCATTCATAGGCGATGAGGGTTTTTGTGGCACCGATAGCCCTGCACAGGGCTGCCATTGTGTGGGGTATTTCGTTTGAGAGAAACCCACCTGCCATGAACATGGCTACATTTGCCTGTGAACAGTTCGTGTCACCGCCTGCAAGGCACCCGTGTTTTTTTGCAATAGCAACGATCTGGGGCCAGAGCCATTCCATATCCCGCCCTCCGAGAATAGCCTGGGCAAAAAGCATGCCGGTGATATCATTACGGATGAGGGAATAGTCAGAGATCTCCTTACCGCCCAGAGACTCTACCGAGATGATATCGGCATGGGGTGCACAAACCTCAAAGGACTCAAGGATAGCGTCTGTACGGTCTGACCTCCGCATGTCAACCAGATCAGGTTTCCGTATGTCGGCGATGGTTGCACGGTATGCACAGGCAAGCCCGTATTTCTGCCGGTATTCTTCGAGCTGACCTGCTGTCTGCGCAGCGATATCGCCACCCCATCTCGGATTCTGTGTCATCTGAAACACGTGTTCGTTCTCAATGACAACCGACGGATGACCTACCTGAACACATCGTTCCAGAGTATCATCGCTTATCCGCTCAAATTCCCGCAGCAGGTCATGTAATGTTCTCTCGGTGCCGGGCCGTGGATGCGAAATGACCTCAGGGATTACATGGCCGCTGCCGATGACAAGGCCAGATCGGGTTTTAACCGGCCTGCATGCTGTTCCAAACATCATCTCTGCGGAACTGTCATACTCCATTGAGCCTGTCAGTTTCATTGTCTGATTCCTGAAATATCGGTATTATCTCTTGCAAAAAGTCTGCTTTTTATCGGTTCCATTTCGTTCGTATCTCCTTCCAGTCCATGCCGAAAAGAATATCCTCTGCAATTAGCGGAGCCCACCCTGCTTCCTTTCCCCAGATGCCAAGGTCATAGCCGGTGACAAAAGCCTCGCTAACTGCACCACCACCACACACAAACGGGATGATGATCCCCTGCTCTACCATTTTCTGTGCAATTCTTGGAAATGCTGTCATAGTGGTGGTCATAAGCGCAGTCCCGGAGAGCATAATCGGTTTATAGAGCCGGCAGGCCTCAACAACATCGTCGACCGGAACATCGGCACCGAGATTGATGACTTCAAAACCAGCAGCATTCAGAAGGGCATTAACGATGACCTGTCCGATATCGTGGATATCGCCCTCTGCTGTGTGAGTGACCACCCGGGCCTTTTTCTCAATAGACTGTCCCATCTTCTCTTCACAGAGGGAGATTCCTGCAACCATCGCGTCAGAGGAGAGGATTATCTGGGGCAGGAAAATAATCCCTTCATCATAGAGGCGTCCCATCTCTTTCATGGCTGGAATGAGTCCCTTGTTAATGATCTCAAGAGGTTCTCTTTTTTGGAGAGCCTTCCCGATAACCACGAGGATCTCGGTATCATCACCGGAAACAAGACAATCAGCCACGCTTTGGAGGATTGTATCCTCAGAAACCCTCCGAACTTTCTGCCGTGTAATTTCAGCTCTTATATCATACCTCGTAAAAATCTCTGAAGAGGTGGGAGGATGTGTCATTGTTATCCTTAAACAGAACAGGAAGGATGAGGATGTCTGTTATAAGCTCCTCTTTTTCACGTATGAGCAATTATGTTTTTCCCTGGGTTTGTGATGACCGGTTATGGTCGAGATCCGGGTATGCTTGATTAAGGGTTTAAAATTGCAATTATACTTCTTTCATTATCCTTTACCAAATGCAGATGTATCATCAATCAGGAAGATTGACAATCCCAAGCCAGAAATTATCAATTGAGTGAATCACCTTTAAGAACTGGTCGAAGTCCACCGGCTTTGATATGTAGCAGTTTGCATGAAGATTATAGGTCTTCATGATGTCTTCCTCAGCCTGTGAAACGGTGAGAACCACGACAGGGATGCGCTTTAAATCATCATCTGCTTTGATCTCTGCAAGGACCTCCCTTCCGTCTTTTTTGGGAAGATTAAGATCGAGAAGGATCATATCCGGACGGGGAGCATCTGTGTATTTTCCTCTTTTATACAAAAAATCCATTGCCTCAACTCCGTCCATAACGACATGGAGATTGTTTACCATCTTTGCCTCTTTTAGCCCCTCCCGTGTCAGTCTGACATCCCCGGGATTGTCCTCAACGAGCAGGATCTCGATGAGATCTGCCGGATTATGTGCGCTCATTATGATTTCCTCCGGTAACCGGTATCGAGAAAGAGAATGTCGATCCCATGCCAGGGGCTGAGTCCACCCAGATCTTTCCCCCATGCCGTTCAACGATCCGCTTGCATACTGCCAAACCTATTCCCGTTCCCGAAATATTGATGTTGTGCAATCTACGGAATAGAATAAAAAGTTTGTCTTTGTACTCCGGGTCAAAGCCAATGCCATTATCCTTAACCGAAAAAATCCAGTAATTATCTTCATTCTTTGCTGAAACATGAATGATTGGCGGTTCATCACCCCGGAATTTTATCGCGTTTTCGATAAGGTTCTGGAATACCCTGGTCAGCTGGCTTGCATCCCCCCATACCATGGGAAGATTTTCATGGGTGATTGTTGCACCAGTCTCCTGAAGCACAATCTTCTCGTTTGTTATGACATCTTTTAGCAGCGTTTCACAATCTGTTCTTTCAAACGGCCTTCCCCGTGTCTGGATACGGGAGAAATCAAGCAGGCCGTTAATCATGTTCTGAAGTCTTTTTGCGCCATTAACAGCATACTCGATAAATTCGTCTGCATCTGTATCCAGGTTTCCTTTGTAGCGGCGTTCTATGAGCTGCAGGTAGCTTGCGATCATGCGCAGGGGTTCCTGCAGGTCATGTGATGCGATATAAGCGAACTGTTCGAGTTCGGCATTTGACCGGGTGAGTGCATCTGCTTTTTTTACAATCTGCTCCTCTGCCGTTTTCTGCCTGGTAACATCCTCCAGGGTTTCCACAGCACCGATTATCATTCCATCTTCATCCCTGACAGGGGCCGCAGTGAAGTGGAGCCAGGTGCCAGATGGTCCCATGGAAGGGAAGAAATCCGTTGCCTCGTATCCGTCCTTGATAAGGGCTGATTTGAGGAATTTACCTTCATACCACTGAGGGATATTCTCGATCTGACCTTCGAGAAGGAGGTCAGCCATGCAGGGGCGTTCCTGCGTATAAAAAGCCCGCCATTGCTGGTTCGTGTTGAGCACCTCACTTGTTTTAATCCCACTATATTCTTCAAGTGCCCTGTTCCACTGGGTAATCCGGTGATCCCTGTCGATAACGAACTGGGGAATGGGTGAACCCTGGATAACTGCATTCAGCCGCTCTTTACTCTCTTTGATCTCTTCTTCAACTTTTTTTTGCCTGGTAACATCCTCAAGGGTCTCAACGGCCCCGATGGTCTCTCCGTTTTTATCCCTGATAGGAGCCGCAGTGAAGTGGAGCCAGGTGCCAGACAGTCCCATGGAGGGGAAGAAATCCGTTGCCTCGTACGCATCCTTAATGAGGGGGGATTTGAGGAATTTACCTGCATACCACTGAGGGATCTTCTCGATCTGACCTTCGAGAAGGAGGTCAGCCATGCAGGGGCGTTCCTGCGTGTAAAAAGCCCGCCATTGCTGGTTGGTGTTGAGCACCTCACTTGCTTTAATCCCACTGTATTCTTCTAGTGCCTTGTTCCACTGGGTAACGTTGTGATCCCTGTCAATAACGAACTGGGGGATGGGTGAACCCCTGATAATCTCGCAAGTATTATACTCATTCTCGCGTAACGCGTTTTCAGCCTGTTTTAGTTCTGTAATATCTACGAATGAGGCAACACTGTTCCCGGTTCCCGGGATGATATCGACGTTGACAATGCAGAAATGTATTTTTTTTTCTGAATCAATAACACGACATTCATAGACCCTTGGTACGCTTAATGGATCTTTCCGGCGGTCATAGTGATACTGTCTCATCCATTCCACGTCTTTTGGATCGACAAAAGATGTCCAGCTTATCATGTGCTCCTGTGCTTCCCGTGGGATCCCGGTGAGTTTTTCCCACCCGCTATTTACCAGCAGGATGGTAGTAGCCGGTGAGATTATTATTGTTGCAGCTCCGGTATTGTCAAAGATAGCCCGGTACAGTGTTTCAGATGCCCGAATGGACTCCTCAGCTTTTTTCATCTCGCTGATATCCCGGAATATACCTTCAACTCCCCTGATATTGTTATCGGAATCGTAATAGAAATGGCTGTTTGTGGATACCGTAACAACGGTGCCGTTTCTCCTCTTAAGTCTGACCTCATAGTTCTGGACAAAACCGGCTTCCTTCATTTTTTCGAGGAATGCTGTTCTATCCTCTTGATTTTCATAGATCTGCCCGGCAATGGACAGACCCAGCATCTCCTCAAAAGAATCATAACCGAGTAATGATGCTCCCGAGGGTGAAATCATGATAAGGTTCCCGTTATGATCAGAACGGTAGAAAACATCCTGGATATTTTCAAGGATTGTGCGGTATTTTTCTTCTTTCTGCCGCACCTCTTCCTCTGCCGTTTTCCAACCGGTGATGTCCAGTATAATTCCTGAATAGATGGTTTTGGTTCCATGGATAGTCGGCCGGGCGAGTGCGTTAAACCAGATAGTATCGCCAGACGGTTTGATGAACCTGCCCTTAAAATCCCAGGGAGATTTGGACCGGATACATTCCTGTAACGAGGAGGTGAAATCTGCACGGTCCCCGGAGTCCACACCTTCAGAAAAGTGCCTGAAAAAATCTGGGGGATTGGTGCTGATACCAAGGAGATCAGGAGCACTGCTGCTGACATAAAAGACCTCGACCTCCCCATCAGGCTGTACAGAGAACCGGAAAACTACTCCGGGGACATTTCTCGTTATCTCTTCTAATTCACAGGCATGGTCGGCGATGATTGCCTCCCTCTCCTGAAAATATTCATCATTTTTCATGAGTTATCCTTTGTGATCTCTGGTAGATACGGATTGATGTTTTCCTCTTATCTGATTGTCTGTGTTATTTTGCCCTGGCAAAGCTTCCTGTATGGACTGTTTGAGATTGGCGTGTTTTCGGGTCCCTGGATTGTTACATCAGAGATTTTTGTCATCTTTTTTCTTCTCCTTCTTGTTCGTGGAACTACTGATGATGGGATACGGGGAGGAATCCCAAAGAGAAGGATTACCAGGTCATGTTTTTTTATGTTATCATTTATTTTTCCAGGGTTAGTATTGTGGAATCGGTTGAAGAAAATAAAAGGTTTCTGTAGTCTTCCTCCTGTCATATTCGTGTTGCTGATAACGGATTCGAAAGAGATGTGATCCGATAAGAACAGGATGTGCATTGATTTTGTTTTGGACTATGATAATAGGATTTTACGGCGAAATGTAAATAGCACTTTTCGGTCAGAAATCTTCTTTTGGCTGGTACTTTCTTATGGTGAGGGGATGTCTGGGAATGCCCAGGAATTGAAAAATACCGGTTGGTACTTTCTTGCTGAAGCAAAATTAGTTAGGTCTGATTGATGGAATCACATGGGCCGGTTCCTTTTTTTAACACCATCGGCCTCCCTGGTATTCATGGTTAAATAATTCTTAAGACAAATACCAACGACTGGTGAAGAGATGAAACGGTCCGATCTTGCAGAGGATATCGATATGTACGGACGGATGATGATTGCCCTTATGGAGATTGAGGCATGCCGTGAATTAGTCCTCCTTATCCCGGAAGTCAGAACAAACCTGGTATTTACCCGATCACGTGCAGAATCCCCCAGCGATGTGTTGGCCATTGATGGCAGGATTACCGTTATAAATGGGATGCCACGGTCGTGCGGAAGAATCAGTTTTTTTGCTTCAGATCACCTGGCACGGTTCCTCATTGAACTCAAAAAGCATGATCCATCGGTGCGTGCCGGGATCAATATCAGTAATGTTCCCGGATTTTCAGACTGGCTCATCAGTTACTGTAACAAAAAAGACTGGATCTGTTCACTGATAGACCGGGGATGTGAACCGGCAGACAATGCTGCATCTGAAGGATCGACAATGCAGTGGAGAGCTGCACAAGCGGTCTCTTCTGCAGATGGAAGAGTACCACAAGTCATCTGTGATAGTGGAGGAATAGGAAAGGAGCCGGTCTGTATTCTCGTTGGGAATGAGCCAGTCGGGGTTGCACGGGATGTCTGTGAGATTGCCCGCATGTATGCAATCATTCCACAAACATGATTTTTCATAGACCCTGACAATAATAATACAGGTAAATAACATGAAACTTGATGAAATAACCATCAGCAGGGCGATTCTTTCAGAACAGATGAAAATCTTTATGGATTATCTGGAACTGGACGTGGCTATTGTTGGAGCCGGCCCGGCTGGACTCACCTGTGCGGCACTTATCGCTGAAAAAGGTTTCAAAGTAGGTGTTATTGAGAAGAAGCTCTCCATTGGCGGCGGGATGTGGGGCGGTGGGATGATGTTTCCCAGAATTGTAGTCCAGGAAGAAGCACTCCGTCTGCTCAAACGGTTCCAGATACGCTCCTCACAATACCAGGATGGATATCATGTGGCGGGATCGGTAGAAGCAGTCTCTAAACTCACTGCTGCAGCATGCACTGCAGGGGCAGAATTTTTTAATCTCATGTTTGTAGAAGACGTCGTTATCAAGGGGGATGGAAAAGTAAGCGGTCTTGTGATAAACTGGACCGCTGTTGAGATGGGTAAGCTCCATGTTGATCCCCTGGTTATCGGGTGCCGGTATACCGTGGATGCTACCGGTCATGACTGTGTTGTTGCAAGACTTGTTGAACAAAAGGGGGGTGACCTGAAGGTGAAAGGAGAGAGTTTTATGTGGGCTGATCGTGCAGAATCACGAATCCTTGAGCATACCCGGGAGGTTTTCCCCGGCCTGGTTGTTGCAGGGATGTCAGCAAATGCTGTTGCCGGAGAGAGCCGAATGGGTCCTGTCTTTGGGGGAATGCTTCTTTCCGGAGAAAAGGCTGCAAACATTGTGATACAGAATCTGCAGGGATAAACTGAGTATGATAGGATAAGCAGATATCCTCGTTATTCTGGTTTTTTTCATTTCTGGAGATACCATATGCATTGGATTCAATTGATTTTTCGCCTCCTGTGAAATGGGGGCGAAAGGATAGCCGTGAACCTTACCCATCAATCAGATTATCCCTGCCATGATTCTGCATGTAGTATAATCCGAGTGTATTGATGGTATCTGAGTTACGTGTCTGAATAGTGCAAATTCTTAATGAGTCGATTTCTTTTTGAACATGGTACCCTGGTTCTGTCAGGTGACTTCCAATTGCGCAAGCCTTGGTAATCCAGGTGCATCCTTTTAATCATGGAATAATCAAGGTAAAATAAACGAATCAGGGTGTCCAGATCGTATGCATTATTCCGATAGGCAACCCTTTTTCTACGTTCTGCCAGAGCGAATAATTATGAGGTGCATTAAAAAGAGATCTGTATCGCAGCAATCTCTTCATCGTTTAGGGATTCTTTGAGGCTCTCCGGATTACAGGTGTACTGATCAGCTGGGTCGTAATCAGGATATAACTCACATTTATCAAGAATATCTACCAGTTCTTTTAGAAATATCCTCGGAATGACATCAACCCTTCCGCCAAATGATGAGGTGACCGATAGAACCATGGACCTGATAAACCGGTGCGATACCCGTTCGCGGTCTATCTCCCCGTATGCTGCCTGGTACACCTCAATAACCTTATGAGCCACCTGTTCCAGTTTTTTTGCATCAAAGGGCCGCAGGATTAGTTGTGGTTGTCGTGGATTGGGATACATCGCATCCTGTGGTGGTATTTTTATCCGGTCTATGAGCTGGGGAAGTGAGCGGAATCCCTTAGGCCCTTCAAAAAGAGCCGGTGTCCCGGTACAGAGGATGTAGCAGTTGGGCAGTTCTCCCCCGTCGATGGCATCGATGATACCAACGAGATTATTATATCCTTTCTCACGCAGGTTTCGCGGCATCGTCTGGACGATCTCGGTCTCATCTATTGCGATCGCAAGGCCTCGAAATCCGGCACCGGTGATGATTGCAAGGAATGCCTGCAGGAAGGGTAGCGCAAGGCTGTCATCGATATCTCCCCGTATTCCTGCTTTTTTCTTCATCTCCCTTCCTATTGTCTCTTCACCGCAGAGCCATCCGATAGCTGACTGGGCTGTCATGAAGTCTCCTGCGTTATGGGCGATGTAATACGTGCGGATGACCGCACCAATAGTCGGGGTTATTTTTCCTATCGCGACAAGGGCATGCTCAATCTCAGATAATGTCCGCTTTTGGAGTTCCCTGTCATCGATTGCAGGATCGTTCGCAACAATTTTCTCCTCGATAGCATACAGCCAGAGATCGATGATGGTCTTTGCAGCATGATTCTCATCACCAAGGGTTGCATGCGAGATTATCTGGCTGTATATCGCTCGCATTTTATGGAGCGGGGAGCCCTGGGTGATCCGGATCCGGGACGTAATAAAATTCTTTTTCCGTGCTATCTCAAGGGTTCTGGCAATGAAAAAAGTCTTTCCTGAACCATATTCACCCCGTACATACTTAATATCAGCATTTCCACAGGCAACCAGATCGAGCTGACCTCTGATAACTTCTTCTTCCATGGCAAGGCCGACGGCTATCCGTTGTAGTCCTAATGCCGGAACGGTTCCGCGTCTCAGTGCATTAATGATCCCCGTTGCTTCCTGCCGGCTGCTATCGATTGGGTTATGGTCCGACATACCGGTATATCTCTCCTGCATCCCCATATCCTTCCTTCTTTATGATGGTAATACCTTTTTCCCTGCATTTGACGATCAGGCGGTTTATTATGCCTGCCGCTCTCCGTGTCCCGAGATATTCCCTTATATCGCGTTCATAACAGGGAGAGTGCTCTTTTATGTATAAAAGCACTCTCATCTCTTCAGGAGTACAGAACGGGAGCAGTGTATAGAGATCGATTCGCTCCCTGCTCTCTCTCTTCTCCTGAACAAAGAGATTCCTGATATCAGGGGTTATCAGATCCCGCTCCTTGCAGCGCAATAATATCTGGTACAGATCCTGTGAGACTGGGAATGCTCCCGAGGGGACGATTGCAAGACCGGTCAGGCACTGAATCAGTGCCAGGTTTGTATCCCCAGATAGAAGCAGGTGCTCTGCATCTGCAGCCAGGCTCTGGGCATACCATGCCCGGCCCTTTGTCGAGAGAGAGGTGAGGTTATCTGATAACCGCTGCTGCATCGCATTTCTGACCCGATCCAGGGTAAAAGAAGCAGGAACTTTCTGCATGATATATAACGCTACCTCTTCTATGTCATGACAGGTTCGGGTATTCTTGATGATATACAGAAGTGTCTTCTCTGCTTCACGTGATTCGTGTGTCTGCATCAAAAACCGGGCAAAAGGGAGACCTCCGGCAATAAAGTCTGTTTTAAAGGCTAAAAAGAACCAGGAACGTGCTTTTTCCATATCTCCTGATTCCTGGCACATTGCTCCTGCTTCAAGGAGATACACGGTCTCTTTTCTCTCGGTTGCAAACCTGAAAAATATCCGTTCTGCCTCCTCCTGTGAATGGATACGGGTTAATATGAGCCGGTATTCGTGTATCATCCTCTGTAGTTGCTGACTGCTCTCCTCCCCGGTATAGGAATCATCTGATAGAGCAGATTCGTATAATCGGGAAGCCCGGTCTGGATCAAAATCTGCATAAGCCCGGCATCCTGCCCTGATGCATGCAGGGGTATGTACTCCCGCAAGGTGCTCTTTGTACACGGCAACCGCCTCTGAAGGTCTGTTATTTTTGAGAAGTACACTGATGAAGTCAGATGCGAGCAGAGAATCCGGATTGGTCTCTATGAAAGTCTTATACCTGACCAGCCCGGTAAGGAGATCTGCCTTTGTTGTTGCACACAGGTACCACCTGAGAAGGCAGGTATCATGGGTCTTTTCGTACGCTGCATATGCCTCCCCTACTGCTTTCTGGTATGATCCCCCCTCAATAAGGGCATGGATATACTCTCCCGGGGCTGTCATCCCTGATCCTGCAGATTCATAGAGACGCACGGTCTCTTCGTACTCCCCGAGGCGGTTGTATACCTGCATGAGAGTTTTTATATCGGTTGGATCAGATCGCAGGCTGATGAGGCGTTTGAGGAGAGGAACCGCACCTTCTAAATCGTATGATGCTATACAATAGCATGAGTGGTAGGAAAGGGCCTCCCGGTTTTTTGGATCCGTTCTCACGGCATCTGCATAAGCCTGCTTTGCCGTGTCTTCTCCTAATATCTCAAGGATCCGCCCGAGATAGAGGTGTACTTCGACAGAATCGGGGATGATGGTTGCAAGATCCAAAAAACACGCTCTGGCCTCTTCGAATTCTTTGAGATAATACAGGTTGGTTGCCTCTAAAACCAGCATCGAGGTATCACGTTCATGATAGGGGAGGTTTTTGATAATCCTGCAGGATTCCTGGTATTGCTGCTGCTCAAAGAGAAGAAATGCCTTCTCTTTTATCTCCCTGATTTTTGATTCCTGCACCTCTTCTGACATCATCTATCCCGGTAATCCAATGTTTTGGTGCTCATGTCCGGTCTGTATAATCCTCTGCATTTTTCCTATTTTCCCTTTTCTTTCATTTTCAATATGATGTTTTAGCAGGAATACTTCCAAAAGAACACACAACAGTCAGTTTAAAAAACCGATTCTTCATAATCCTGTTACTGATCTCTCTGTTTTTTTCTGGGATCAAAAATTCCTATCCTGATTCGTGATACTGCTCGGTATGTACCATCATCTCTCCTCTCTCATCCATATTCTCTATCTCATCTGGTATCCAACCTAAAGGTATGGGTTATCTGAGAGAGATCTCACAAAGAGGCAGGGATGCGAACCCGTTTTTCTGTCTGATGGATATACGGATTGTTTCGTATGGAGAGGGAATGGCAGAACTGATGATGCCGGTTAAGGAAGAGATGAGAAACGGGGAGGGATGGCTCCAGGGAGGTATCTATACATCACTGGGTGATGAGGCGATGGCACTTGCCATATATACCCTCCTGCAACCGGATGAGACCATCGCAACGGTCAGTGTGACAACATCCTTCCTGCGGGGTATCAGGAGTGGTACCGTATATGCCACAGCACGGGTTATCAGGCGCGGCAGGTCTCTTTACTTTGTTGAGGCAGAAATATCGGGAACGGACGGGGAACAGGTGGAAGAGAGCGGTAAAGACAGAATAGCGGACAGAAAAGAGCTAGCCAGGTGTCAGGCATCCTTTATCGTCAGAAAAAATTGAGAGAGCAGTAACGCTACTTACAGTAAGAGGAGAGCGGCGAGCATCAGAATAATCTGTGATCGATGTTTACACTCTCTTACGAAAAAGGGGGAGCCGGGTGAAATATATCTTTATTACCGGTGGTGTGATGAGTGGCCTCGGAAAAGGCATCACTGCAGCATCAATCGGACGGTTGTTGAAGAATAAGGGGTACACCGTAACCGCGGTCAAGATCGATCCCTATCTCAATATCGATGCCGGGACGATGAACCCGGCACAGCATGGAGAGGTCTTTGTTCTGCATGACGGAGGGGAAGTTGATCTGGATCTCGGGAATTATGAACGTTTTTTGGATATTGATCTCGGTTCCAACCATAATATCACCACCGGAAAGGTG
>JAFGOM010000010.1 GCA_016926505.1 Methanospirillaceae archaeon | reverse complement strand
CCTGCAGGATACCTGTACATGCAGAAGAGGGGATGCAGAAAAAAGGATGGGTGGATTTGTAAATCCTTATCATGGATGTTGCCGGTTGATTGTTCAGAGCGCTAAAAAAAACCGGGAAAAGGTTTGAGTGATCCTCTCACCGATTATAATGGTTTTTGTAGGTTTTTTTCAGATTAGTCCGCGAATGACTGATACGATAGCACTGAATTCATCTGTGTCTCCTTCTTTTTTGGCGAATTCGACAAGACTACAGGTCTGCAAAATATTTGAGACGGTATCTGTCTTCTCTCCGGTATTTTTGTAAAGGTGAATTATCTCCATATTTGTCTCCTCAGTTCCACAACCATATGTCAGAGAGATAAAAACCCGCAATGCCCTGCCTGCAAGAGCGTATGCGGTCTTTAAATCTCCCTCTTCCCTGGCTTTTTCAGCCAGGATCAGGATCTCTTCTGCTTCTTCTTCCGGGCTTTTCCGGACGTCCGGGACTTCTATGGGTACAGCTGGGGTGAGATGATGATAGCGGGTATACAGATAGTATCCGGCAATAAGACCGATGATGATGATGAGCAGTACCAGGAGGAGGGGCCAGACCGGCTCTTCTTCTTTTTTCATGCTGATTTTGGTAACTACATCTCCGGTCATCTCTGCAGTAATGACTGCCTGTCTCTCTCCCGGACCGGCATAGGTGATGGTAACACTGGTCTTGTCTGGAGCGGTCATGGTAGAAATAAATTCATCTAACCCAAAGCCTTCATCAGACAGTTTCGAGGTATATCCGGTAAATTGAACGTTTTTCGCGAGTATCTCTGGTATCGGAAGGTCACTCTCAATAACTGCTCCGGCTATCGGTACCAGCACGGTGAGAATGAGAAAGATTGCAGCAGGGATTATCAGGTCGTATCGTGTTTTTTTCTCCATCTCTGTTCCTCAAGTAGTGATATATGTAACAGATCCCGGCTCCTTAGTATCATTCACCAGGATTTTCACTCCCCTGTAATCCCCCTGTTCCTTCTATCGAGAGAGAGGATACCTCTCCCTCTTTGATTGTCCCGGTAAGCTGCATACCAACTCCTGCCTGACTGGTATACTGCATCGAGAATGAACCGGAATCGTTTGTCGTGGGAATCAGTGTTGCAGATGATTCAGAATATCCGGTATCAAGCAGCAACCGTACCGCTTTCTGGTAAAGGAGGTCTTGTTTTAATGCCTGTTCCAGGGATTGTTTCTCGTCTTCCTTCTTCTCTGCCTCGGTTGCCAGTTGTTCTGCAAGTGCAGTAGCATCAGCATTCATCTGGTTGTTGTAGAGTGCTTCCTGGGCAGATTGTTGTCTCTCCTGATTTCCTGCAGATCCTGCCTGGGGACGTGTCATCATCTGCTGCATCATATCCTGCTGCATCTGGGAGAGAAGATCCTGTGCTGTTATCCCCTGTGTGCTCCCGGAACCGGATTGTTGTGCATGTCCTTTTGTTGTTGAACTCTGCCGGGTGTTGTTCTGGTTCTGCGCCTGGTCAGGATTCTCGATAACATGAATCGTGATGGTGGGAAGGATAACCGTTTTCTCTCCGCTATCATCGGTATATTCGTAAGCGATATCCAGTTTCATACTTCCGGGAGTATTCTGTGCACCAACCCGGAGTGCTGTCCCGGTACTTCCCGGATTGATTGAAAAGCTCTGCTGCTGCTGGTTGGTAAAAGAACTGGAGAGACCCTGTGCCTGGATTGCCTGTGTCATCGAGTACAGGAGCATACCCCTGACTGGATCAGGATAATCACTCTGTATTGAGAGCGGAATGTCACTCTCCTCCCCGACCAGAACATAGTAGTCACTCTGGCCGGTTGAGAAAACGATCTCTTCTGCCAGTACCGGGTATCCGAAAAGTAATGCTGCTGTCATACACACCCACATTAGAGCATTCTCTAATCTCATTGAATAATCCTCCTTCTTCCGTATCGTAACCATAATTCGAGACAAAGCACGATGAGAGCTGCTGTAAAGAACCACTCTGATACCGGGGTATCTTCAGTCTCCCGCACGATCTCCTGATGGAGTGTGCTATAAATCTCTTTTAATGTTGCATCATTCACTGAACGGTAATATTTCCCCCCCGTCTTTGTTGCGATATCTTTGAGCATCTCTTCATCAAGTTCTGCAACCTGCGGCCGTCCGAACCAGTCATATCCGAGTATAACCGGGTTTTCTGAACCCATGCCGACGGTAAATACCTGGATTCCCTGATCCCGGGCAAATGAGAGAGCAGTATCTGGTGATATTACTCCGGCATTATTCACCCCGTCAGAGAGCAGAATGATGACCCTCTTCTGGTTAGGTATTGCCAGAGCCATATCGATGGCAAGAGCGAGTCCGTCACCAATTGCAGTACTCCCTTCTTTCGGAGCGATTGCAGCAAGTTTTGATCTGACTCTGTTTTTATCAGGACTTAAGTATGCAGCGCTTGTTGCTCCTGATTCAAAAGTAATAACCCCTGCATAATCCCTGGTATCAAGATGCGAAAGCAGTATATCAGCAGCTTGTTTCGCTGATTCAAGTCGGTTTGGCAGGTAATCTGTTGCCTGCATACTGCCTGATGTATCAATCGCAAGAACAACACTCACTCCCTCCTTTGCCTGCTCGAGAGGTATGTGCGGGCCGGCAAGGCCGGTGATGATGAGTGCCATTGCAAAAAGAACAAGGATAAAGAGGTTTCGTGGACGATTAGAAGTTTTATTGCCTCCTAATGCGGTTTTAACAAGACCAATATGTGAGAAGCACATTGCATCGTGTTTTCTGCGTGTTGTCGCCTTTCCGTAAAGATAATACGCAGCCGGCACGATGAGAAGCAGAAGAAGCACAGCGGGGTGATAGAAACCAGTCATTATATCCTCCCGGCAATTTTTTTGTGTAAAAAGAACCGTGCAAGGGAAACATGGCAGGTCTCATGGGTCATGATGGTACAATATGGAACATTGTGTCGCATGAACCTGGATTGTATCTCGTCTTCTGCCTCTTGTACGGCTGCAGTGTAGTTTTTCTGAAATGACGGATCCCCGGTATCAACAAGTATCTGCTCTCCTGTCTCGGCGTCTTCCAGTTCGATAAGCCCGACATCAGGTAACCGGATCTCATGGCTGTCTGCAACCCGTATCGCGATAACGTCATGATGCCTCCGGACCTGTCTGAGTTCGCGTGTAAAATCAGGAACTATAAAGTCAGAAAGGAGAATGACCGAGCATGAACGACGGAGTTTCTGCGCAAGATAAACGAGTGCCGGGCGCATGTCTGATCCTTTCGAGACCGGTTTGTGGGATAAGAGTGTTGTTAAGAGGTGCGTGATATGCTTCCTTCCCGGACGGGCAGGAATACTGACCTCTACAGAATCAGTCACGATTACAAGACCGCACCGATCATTGTCCCGTAGGGCTGAGAACAGGAGGGTTGCGATTATCTCGAGTATAAGCCTTTGTTTTGATATCATATCCCCGAATAAACCGGAACCAGAGAGGTCAACAACAAAGTAGTGCGTCTGATCCCGCTCTTCGGTAAACTCCTTTACATAGGGTTTTCCATACCGGGCTGTCACCTTCCAGTCAATTGAGCGGATATCATCTCCGGGAATATACTCCCTGATATCTGAAAACTCGATACCCTGTCCCTTGTACAGAGAATGATGAATACCTGCTACCTGACCCTGTACCGGGAACCGGGTTCGCATGTCAATAACCCGGACCAGCCGTATCAGTTCATCGAGCTTCTCATTATTCATCGATATCACCAGTCCTGCTACGGAACCGGAACCGTTTTCTGGATCTGTCTGATGATATCCTCTGGTGTTACCGAATCTGCTTCAGCATCGTAATTGAGCAGGATCCGGTGTCGTAAAACATCAGGTGCGATGGCACGGACATCCTCGGGTATCACATATCCGCGTCCCTGTAACAGCGCATGAGCTTTGGCTCCCAGGATGAGGTATATCGTTGCCCGGGGGGAAGCACCACAGAGGATGTAATGCTGGATTGATAGTCCGTATCCTGAGGCATTCCTCGTTGCATCTACCAGTGAGGCCACATACTCCTTGATGGCAGGATCTGCATAGACTTTTGGCAGGAACTCCTGGATCCGGAGGATATCTGCAGAGGTTATTACAGTTTTCGGTTTTCGTGTTATTCCTTCGGTAAACCGGTCAAGGATGGTTATCTCTTCTGATTTTTTCGGATACCCCATGATGACCTTGAACATGAACCGGTCAACCTGGGCTTCAGGAAGGGGATACGTTCCTTCAGACTCGATCGGGTTCTGGGTAGCCAGAACAAAGAACGGGCGATCGAGGTGATGGGTCTCTCCCTGTATGGTAACCTGGTATTCCTGCATCGCCTCAAGGAGTGCTGACTGGACCTTCGGGGGCGCACGGTTTATCTCATCAGCGAGTAAAAACTGGCTGAATACCGGTCCTTTAACCGTTGAGAAGGTTCCATCCCGCTGGTTGTAGATCTTGGTTCCGGTAATATCTGCGGGAAGGAGATCAGGGGTGAACTGAATCCGTGCGAATTTTCCGTCAATACACTCTGAAAGTGTCCGGATCATGAGGGTTTTCGCAATTCCCGGAACCCCCTCAAGAAGGACATGACCATTTGCGATCAGTGCCATGATGAGCCGGTCAATGATCTGCTGCTGTCCGACGATTACCCGTAAAATCTCATTCTCCAACGGCCGGAGAAGATCGTTACATTCTTTTGCCCGTGCATTAAGGGCTGCAATTTCTAAATCCACTGCATATCTCCTGAATGCTTTCAGATAGGTTCCTCTGAAACAGTACCTTCTGTCAGTATACCTGATTTGCTGCAGGAAAAGATAAAATCTTGTTTAAATTTACCAGGGCATCCCATAATGGGCATAAATGATTCGACCATTGAACCATTGGGTTTTATCAGAAAAAAATGATAGGAGGATACCGTGTCAGATAACAGGAAGACAAAAGAAAAGAGAAAAGCAGGTATTCTTTTACAGGGAAAAAAATCCGGAATTTTTGGGTTTAATCAGGCAGACAGGCGGTAGATCCGGGTAGACCCTGCTTTGAATATCTGAATAAAATCCTTCAAAGGAGGTTTTACTGCATACCGGGAGCGCTCCGCCTCACCGATGATAAGAACGGTTGCATGGTATTTCTGCATCAGTGATGCAGCCATTTCCGGATTTTCATACATCATCCTGAGATCACAAAGACGGGTGTTATACCAGTTGCTATCATCGTTTCTCCACATGATCTCGTGGAATGGCCAGCCGATGATGGTTGCCAGTCCGGTAAAGGATGACATCCTTCCGTAGTAGGAATAATCACCCCCTTCTGCCTCAACAATAACGGTATCAGCCGGAAGGGTCTTAAGATACCTGATTCCGGCAGCATCATCAGGATACCTGGTATCAAGGAACGCAGATCCATCAAGGGTCGGAGCGTACGGTGCATGGTCTGTTATGGCAGGGAGAAGCGGGAGGATGAAGAGAATACATACAAGAACTCTGAGAGATCCGGTTATTCTGGTTTTATGGGCACTCCAGAGAGACGATCTCTCGATCAGAGAGCCTGCCATCACCATGCCTGCAATGCCGGTCAGAAGCCATGCGGGAAGATACATCTTAAAGACCGTATTCATACGATACCACTCTGCACCCATGTGGTCTTTTAAGTAGAAGAACTCGCAGAAAAGAATGGCAGATAATCCCACTATCGCAAGAAGATCAGGAGATGAATCATGCCTGATGATAAGATAGATGAGAAAGACAATTGCCAGCCCTGCAGAGAGGTACCCAAAGTACGCAGCAGGTATGAGAATAAGGAGGAAATATGGCTTTTTTTTCATGACAGAAAGCAGTGAAAAGAAGAATATCAGAAAGAAGAAACCATGAACGAGCAGGAACTGTACCGGATCGGATGGCGTGATAACAAAACCGATCCCATCCAGTCCACCGGTATCCATCATCAGGTAAAAGGGCAGGTACAGGGCAACTGCGGCGAGTGGAATGAGAATGCAAAAGGGAACTATAGGGTTTTGCAGGATAAAAGAACAGGATAATCCTGTGAATCGGGATCTGATCCCCCCTTCTTTTCGATCTCCTGCTCCTGTTATGGCGATCCACAGACCGGTCAGCATAACGGCCGGAGCATACAGAAACAGATCCCAGCTGTTTATCACCGGCATGCTTCCAAGGCTTACCGTTATCGCAGCGAGAAGAAGGATACGGCTTTTTTTGTTTATCTTTTTCCAACAGGAGACAGCAGTACACAAAAGCAGGATCATAAGCGTCTGGTTGCATATTCCGATGACATGGGGATGTACGTCTCCAAATGTGAAGGAGAAGAGTGGATACTCGGTAATGGTATCGGTGATGATCCGGGTGCTGTCCCAGAAAAGCATGGAAGGATGGTTTCCTCTGATCCAGAGTGCGATAAATGCCGGGTTAACGATGAGGAGGGGAATCAGGGTGATCAGGTGCAGATCTTTTATCAGAAGACGTCCCACTGCATAACAGTTTACCGCCGAGAGGGCAACGATGGTTGGTATTGCCAGTATAAATACGATAACAGAGGGAGTATTTGTGACAACTCCTGCAGCACCTAAAATCCAGTACCCGACATAGTAGTATACCCGTAAATCTCCCCCTGCAAACCAGGGATCATGAGGAGGGATAACCGGGTCTATCATCATCGACGCAAGAAATGCATGATCCATGAACTTCTCTGCTCCATTGATATCAGGAGAGAAGGCCCTGATGAGAAGGAACAGGATAAAGGTACCATAAAAAAGGAGATACCAGTTCTTTTCATCCCATACATGCCGGTAGCAGTCTCCTTTCGTCTTCCATAGATTCCATCCGATGAGACAGAGAAAAGGAATGACTGCAGTCTGTACCGGGAGAGCAAGATAGACAGCATACCAGGAGACGATACCGAACAGGAGAAAAGAAAGGGTGAAGGAGACCGTTACGGCAACTTTTGGAAGGTATGTTTTAAAGAAAGGATAGATCGCAAGGTACAGGAGGGTAAGGAGTCCGAGCCAGAAGATAACTGCCAGTACCTGCACTCCTGCCGGAAGCATCAGTCAGTACTCCGAAACACTCTCTTTTTTACGGTATCAGCAAGTGCAGGCAGGATCCATTGTCCAAAGTAGGGAATCGTTGCAATACCGCAGACGAGTGTTATCACGTTCTTTATCAGGTGATCAATTACTGCGATGAGGGTAGCAACTGCAGGTGCAATCCCGCCGATCTCCAACGTGATTGCAACCGCGAGTTCATAGGTTCCGATACCCCCCGGTGTAAGCGGGATCGCCTTTACCAGGTTTCCGATAACGATTGCAAGCATGATAAGAACAAACGGGATCTGTTCAGAAAACATGAGGGTAACGCAGAGACAGACAAAGGCTTCCAGCACCCAAATGATGATGGATGTCGTCGAGAGAAAAGCGAGGGATCTTTTTGTTAACGATGCAGTCTTTACCTCTTCCAGCATCTTTAAGATAAAGGAGAATATGGGATTTTTGACAGCAAAAGTTCCGGCAAACAGCAGAAAGATAGCAAAGAATACAGAAAGGATAAGCGGGATGAGTATAACCGGGATAAACCAGTCGGGGACATCCAGGACAAACAGGAGAGATACGAGTCCGAGAAACGCCACTGTGAGGATGTCAAAAAACCGTTCGATGACAAGAGAAGAGAGACACTCTGATACCGTTGCCTCGTAATCATGCCTGATGATGAGGATTCGGATAAAATCTCCCAGTCGTGCAGGTACAATGAGATTTACCGTCTGACTAAAGAAGATGCATGCCGTTGCAAAGACGAACCTGACGGCAACCTGCAGGTTTCCAAGGATTATCTGGTACCGCCACCCCCGAAATATCCAGCCGACCAGACAGATTCCGATGGCTGGCAGGATGTAAAAGGGATCCAGGTACTGGATGGTGACGAGCAGGTCATCCCAGACCCGCGCAAGCATCACAAAAAGAAGAGCAGCAGCAAGAAGCACAGAGAGAATAATCCCGAAAATCTTACGAGACATGCAGGTTCCACCACAAAGATATGATTGCCCGGCCCATCTTCCAGATATCTCCTGTTCTGACTGTGGTTCCCGGGCCTTCACGCCACGTAACCGGCAGTTCGCAGATTCGGTATCCTGCCTTTTGTCCTCTCACTAATACCTCAGTATCCCAGAACCAGTACCTGTCCTGTATCGTATCGAGAATGAGAGAGATCTTATCCTTGTTAAAAGCCTTAAAGCCACACTGATGGTCTTTTATTCTGCTTTTAAGCAGAAGCCTGACAAAGAAGTTATATCCCCTGCTTTTTATCTCGCGATTTCCCGATCTGGTAATACTACTCTCCGGGAGCAGACGGGAACCGGTTGCGATATCACACCCGTTCTGTATGGCTGCAATCAGTTCCTTTAAATGACTCATGTCTGTTGCAAGATCCACGTCATAGTAACAGATGATCTCACCACGCGCCTGTCTGATTACCGATGTCAGTGCAGATCCCCTGCCCAGCCGTTCTTCCCGGTGAATCAGAATCACCCGTGGATCTTTTTCTGCCCATTCCATAACCAGCCCGGTGGATCCGTCCACACTTGCATCCTCTGCGATGATGAGTTCAAACTGATCGGTTATCATTCCAAGCTCTCGTATTGAACAGGGAATAGCCTGTTCTAATGCTCTAACGTCATTGTAAACCGGGATAATTACCGTAACAAAAGGGGGTTTCACGTTCGGGCCTCGTTTTGGATGGTTCTGGCGATTCGTTCTCCTGCCCTGATGGATCCCTCCATGCTTCGTTCAGGATAGTTTTCCGGTGAGAACATCCCTGCCATAAAAAGGCAGTCTTTCTGGTATTCCTGCATTTTTTCGTGATATCCTGTCAGGTACAGGGGTCCTGCATACGGGTCGGTAGTAAGGCGATGCCAGAAAATATCCTTCCTGCTTATGGCAAACCGGTTGCAGAAGTCATGTATCATCATCTCTTCCAGTCCCAAAAAATTACTGTCAGAGCGATACGCAGCGAGATATACGATATCTTCCCCGTATCGTTCCCTGGGAATAAAGTTGGTATGTCCGATTACTGCTCCGTAAGGTGCCGGGTCTCTGATATTTACCCAGTAAATTCCCTGTGTTACATCACGGGAGAGACCAAGTGCCATGCACGCAGCACCCTGGTATGGGACCGGCATTATTTCCGGTCCTCCGATGGCCACAAGGGCCTGGGGTGGGATCGTTGAGAGAACACAATGATAGAATACCCCGTTTATCAGCCATCCCCTGTCAGTTTTTTCGATACTCTCTGCTGCACAGTCAGGATAGATACGGCATCCGTTCTTCTGACAGGCCCGGGTAAGTCCCTCTATAAGGGTTACAAATCCTCCTTTCAGATACCCGAGACGTTCACCGGCAAAACTGCGGTCTGATCTGATAGAGACCCGGCTGACAACCCAGGAGGCTGCAATCCGGTCTGCCATCTCTCCGAATTTTGCATGGAGTAACGGTTCAAAGAATGACCGGTAGATCCCTTCACCCAGCGTATCGGTGATATAATCACGTGCCGTGATGGAGTCAAGACTCTCTGCAGCGATTTTTTTTGCCTTCATCGTAAAGTGCGCCAGTTTTGCCTTTTCGATGAGTGAGAGGTATGGATACCTGAGTATCTCAAACGGAGTGGTTAACGGATAGATCTTCCCGTCAACCATGTACCCGGTCGTTGTATGCCGCCATTCGAGCTGATCCGAGAGGGATAGTTCTGAAAGAAGGTGTAACAATGCCGTATCAGAGGTGAAGCAGTGATGGTAATATTTCTCAAGGTAATACGCATCATTGATGGTATATGAAGCGAGGAGACCCCCGATATCGTTGTTTTTCTCAAGAATCGTAACGTCTGCCTTCTCTGAGAGTCTCATTCCGGCTGACAGCCCGGTAAGTCCTCCTCCAATGATACATACCTTCATACGTTCCTATAATTATGGGTGGGTTCTCATATATTGGCATCTGTCTGATGGACGAACCTTTTTGAATTTGCAAAATAAAGAGTGTACAGAATCCAGATAGCAGTCTTACAATTATTATGACTGGAGAAATAACATGAAAGTATTTTTTATCGGGTATGGTCAGGCAGGAGGGAAGATAGTTGATAAGTTCATCGAGTCTAATCTCCGGACAGGATCAGATAGTTTCCGGGGAATTGCTATTAATACCGCCCGCACGGATCTCATGGGTCTGCAGCATATTGCATTTGAGGATCGTGTCCTCATCGGTCAGACCGTTGTAAAGGGTCACGGTGTGGGAACCGATAACGATGCCGGTGCACGGATCACCTTTGATGAGATTGATATCATCATGAATGCAATTGACCGGAAAGGAATCGGAGGTACTGAAGCTTTTATTATCGTGGCAGGATTAGGAGGGGGTACCGGTTCCGGAGGGGCGCCCGTTCTTGCCAGATATCTCAAGAAGGTTTATCATGAGCCGGTGTATGTGCTTGGTATGCTTCCTGCTCCCGAGGAAGGAAAACTCTATTCATACAATGCAGCCAGGAGCCTGGCTACTCTTGTTAATGAGGCAGATAATGTCTTTTTATTTGATAACAGTGCCTGGAAGAACGAAGGGGAGAGTATCAAGGGAGCCTTTGAGCGTTTAAATGATGAGATTGTAAGAAGGTTCGGGATTTTATTCAGGGCTGGAGAGATTGGAGCCGCAGGGATAGGTGAGATGGTCATCGATTCCAGTGAGATCATCAATACACTCCGGGGTGGTGGAATCAGTTCACTCGGATACGCTATCACTGAACTGAGTGATCCGGAGTTTGAGTCTGAAAGGGGAATCGGGAAATTATTCAGGCGCCAGACACGGCGTGAAGAACGTCCTGAGGATAAACTCATCGGAGAAGATAAGGCTTCCCGTACGTTGTCTCTCGTGAGAAGGGCGATGCTTGGGAGACTTACGATGCCGTGTGATTACACGACCGCTGCACGGGCACTGGTACTGGTTGCGGGTCCTCCCAACGAACTGGATCGAAAAGGGATAGAGAAGGCAAAGAGCTGGGTCGAAGAGAACATCGCCGGAGTTGAGGTACGGGGTGGAGATTTCCCGGCACAAAGTCGTTACATTGCAGCGATCGTACTTCTGGCAACGATCACCAATACTCCGAGAATCACGAAATTAATCGAGACTGCCAAGGAGATAAAGGAAGCAAACGAGAAACTGGATGAACAGTCAGGTATGAAGATGGATGAGAGCATCGATCTGCTCTTTGAGTGAAAGGTTGTCTTATTCGTCCTTTTTCTCTTTATTTTCTCATAAATCTCCGAAAGGATTTTCTATTCAGGAATGGTAACCATTCTTGGTGTTAATAATGGTTTTTATACGGTTATCTGCTGACAGCAGAATAAAGAGCAATTATCTGGCGGGGTGTCAATGAATACCTGTATTTACTATCTCAGTATTGTTATCCTGTTATGCGGTATGGTTGCAACCGGTTCCGCAGCATCGGTCGATGCAGGATATATCAAGATCCAGCCAACCGGTGATCTTGAGGCAGGAACACCGGTTACTGCAGATTTTACCATCAATTTTTATGATACCTTCCCGATTGACCAGGAGATATCAATGACCACCGATCTTGTGGATCCGGTCTGGAAGGCAGACATTCTTATTGACGGGGTTAAAAATCCCCAGCCATCAGCATCAGGTGAGACATACAAGATCACGGGCTGGTTACTGGAATATCCCCAGTCTGAAGTCCAGGTTGTCGTCTCACTATCGGGAAAGGCACCATCAGTCAAGAAATCAGAGGACAAAACACTGGTGGGGATATACGTTGTCAACACCAGCGGGCGGGTTCTTGATACGGTAAAGGAAGTAACTGCATTTGTCGTAAACGCTGCTGAGATAGTAGGAGAGGTTTCAGATCTCCAGACAAAAGTCCAGGAACTAAACCGGGCAGTTTCAGAATACAAGACACTCGGGATTGATACCTCCAAAGCGGAAGAACAGTTGAACCAGGCATTGGATTCGATTAAGAAGGCTGAATCAGCAAGTTATTCAAATGCCAAGATCCTCATGACAAATGCCCAGACCTTCTTTGATAACGGGATGATTTATCTTGATTACAGCTACGCTGATAAATTTATCAATGATGCAAAAAATAATATCGAAGAAGCAGATTCCATCATCGATTTTCTCAAAACAGAGAAGAGGATGGCCAGTGATCCAAGACTTGCTCCCATCATAACCACCCGGGAGTTTGCCGCCGAGTATGCGCAGAATGCGATGGATCTGTACAATAAGGGTTTGTCTTCGGATGCAAAGATAAAATCAACTGAAGCATATGAGAAGTCAAAGATCCTCCTCAATGAGACGATAACCCTTCAGGAAGAGATAGAATCAGCGGGTATCGGCGTTGACTTTTCAGGTGTTCTCTCTTTGCTTCCCTATGTTGTCGGTGTTATTATCATTGTACTGGTAGTAGTTGGTATTCTTATCTGGAACCAGAATCGTGGAGGAGGAGGAAAAGGGAGAAAACCACCGGGACCATATGGGAAACCAAAGAAAAAGGCAAAGAGCGGCAAGAACAGGTACGACGAACTCTTCTGATAGTTCCCCAACCGCAATTCTTTTTTTAAAAAACCGGTGTAAATATCTCCGGTATCGTTACCGATGCTCTGATTTTTTTCGTTGTGCAGGTTCATCGGTTGCATGCAATAATGAAAGACCGGAAAAACTCAGTGTACCGAAATAAAACGGATCCTTTTTTCTGACAAAAATTGCGAAAAATTCATGTATCCCATGAATCTCTGATGTATCATTATCATCAGAAATCACCGCATCAGAGGATGCATCGCTCTTACGAATCTATCGTGGCAGCGTAATATGAATATCAGATCAGGGTTTGTATGTTTTAAAACCGGAAAAAAATGTCAGGATGCAGGATAAAGATGGTAACCGTGTCCTTCAGAAAAATGTTACTGTATCTGAGAATGAAGGGACTTGCAGGTTTCCTGTAGTTTTGTATACCTGTCATAAATTGTCTTTAATTCAGGCAGGTCCAGTTCTGTACTGGTATCCTGCAGGTGAACCACCGGATAAATCCGTGAGAGAACTGAAAGGAGTCTCTTGTAAACAAGAACACTCCGTTTCACTGATACATACTCACTGATCCGTTCTTCAGGTACACCGGTTCCTCTCGCCCGTGAGGCCTCATCTTCGATCTCCCTGTTGCGGTTCATGATGCGTTCAATGGCCTGCAGCATATCCGGCAGTTTTACCGGTTTAATCAGGTAGTCGTCGATGAGATCTCCATATAATAAAACATCCCCGAGTGTCAGACTCTTGCCGGTCTGCATGATGATGGGAATATCCCTGGAGTTCTCTCCTTCTTTTATCTTTAAAAGGGTATCCCAGCCACTCATTGGTTTCATCATGATATCAAGGATAATAACATCAGGTTTCTCTTCCCCCATTAGTATCAGACACTCCTCCCCGCTGAGTGCTCCCCGTGCTGCATGTCCTTCTGCCTTTAATGTCTCAACAAAAGCCATGTTGAGGAGGGGCTCATCATCAACATAGAGGATGAGTAATGGTTTTGTCATGATACCGGTGTTAAAGATGATTGATATTCGTCTGGCTGACAAACCTGCAGTACCTGACAGGAAAAAAAATCAGCCTGAATACTGTCCATTGTGTGCAGGAACGATTGAATCTCATGAATATTGAGAGTCTGTTTTTTACATAACTGCCTGAGTGATGATTGTCCGGTCATCTTTATTTATCTTTATATCCTGTCGTTCTTTAATTCCTCTGATAATCCCTTCTCTTCCTTTAATATTGCCTGCGTTTCTTCTTCGATGGTTCGTAAGACATGAGCGATCTCTTCAGTGGTGGGGATATTCCCAAGTAAACTTAAGTCAAGATCTTCGGTTACCTCCTGTCCGGTATCCTGTTCACTGGTGGCTCCCAGGTAGGAGGCACTCTGTTTTATGAGTTGTGAAACCTCGAACGGGAAGATTATCTTTGTTGCCTGACCATCAGCCATCTTCTTTAAGGCATCAAGGGAAAGGATTGTGATAGCCCGTTTATCAAGAGCCCGTGCACCCAGTGATATCACTCGTAACGCCTGTGATTCACCCTGGGACTGTAGGATCTGGCTCATACGATCCCCATCAGCTTTTAAAATCTTACTTTGCCGTTCTCCCTCTGCTGAAAGTATCATACTCTTCTTGAAACCCTCAGCTTTGAGGATTGCAGAACGTTTCTCACCATCAGCCCGCAGGATTGCTGCTCTCCGTTCACGTTCTGCAGCAGTCTGTTCGGTCATGGCATTCTTTACAGCCCCTACCGGATCAACTTCTTTTATCTCTACCCGTTCTACCTTGACACCCCACTGATCGGTCTCACGGTCAAGGATGTCTCGTAATTTTGTATTAATCATCTCGCGATTGTATAATATCTCATCGAGTTCCATATCCCCGATGATACCACGAAGGGATGTCTGGGCGAGTGCAACGGTAGCCATCCGGTAGTTCGCAACCTCAAAGACCGATTTTTCCGGATCTACAACCCTGATGTAGACGATTGCATCCACATTGGTCGGTGAGTTATCCTTTGTGATGACCTCCTGGCTGGGAACGTCCATGACCATCGTCCGTAAATCTACGGTATGGACCTTGGTTATGATAGGAACAACCCAGCGGAAACCTGAGTTTAATTTCCCGATATATCGTCCAAGACGAATCTGAAGACCCTGTTCGTACGGCTGAATGATGATAACTCCCCGTGCGAAGATGATCAGAATGATGATAACCAACAGTATTAAAATGAATGTGTCTGCAAATGCCATACTTTATACCTCTTGTACCACCACATGAACCCCCTGTGATGATACTACGACAATCCGGGAATTTTCCGGGATATGTGCCCCTGTGCTCCTGGCACTCCACTCCTGTCCGTCGAGTTCAACCTTTCCTGAGATCGTATCAGGATTCACTGCTTTTAGGACAAGTCCGCTTTTTCCAATGACCGAATCCATGCTGGTAGCCCTTGGTTTTTCCTCATCAGGTGTCAGGCGGCTGTAGATCCAGATGGTTAACCCGGATGCGATGAATGCGATGACAACTCCGACAATAATGCCTGCAGATGACTCAAAAATATCAAAACCAAGCAGGATAAGGATTCCGATAATAATCAGCACGGTTCCCGGGACAGCCAGGAAAAAGCCAGGTGAAAAGACCTCAAGCATCAGAAATCCTGCACCTAACAGGATTATTATCCAGCCATTAGATAGGATCTCTGCCAAAGCCATGTTCCAGATTCAACGTATCACCACAAAAAGGTATGGATATCAGAAACCGGTTTTCTTTCTGAGAAGTGCGATTTTTGCCCCGCGGGATACATGCAGTTCTTCAGCTATCGGCAGGCATTTTGCACTTAAAAGATATGCAATCGGGGGAAGTCCTGAAAACTCACGCAGGCTTTCATAATTTGCCATTCCTTTCGCAATAACGAGAGTGCAGTTATCCAGGGCATCAAGAACGACAGGGGGAAGAAGATCAAACCTGATGCCATGTTCCGTTCCTGCTCCTGATCCGATGACCCGATCACATACATCCGCAATCCCCAGTGCCTCTGCTTCCTGTAATGTTGCATCATTTAAGATGGGGGCATCACGGACGACCACTGTCAGATGTGCTCCCCGGTTCTTGAGGTATTGTAGCAACAGGTAGTCAAAGACGATCTCTCCGCAGTTATCAGTGAAATACACAATCCGGTCAGAACAGGCCAGAATCTCATCGGTATGGTCGATATCGAGTCCTTTGGCAAAGTTTTCCTCAAAGAATGCATAAAAATCGGTAGTGACATCATGTCCCTCTACTGCATAGTCAAAGGTATTAGCAATAACACTCGCAAGAACAAAGTCTGAAAATGTATGCAACCGGTCCTTAACCTTCATTGCAACAGCAAAAGATTCGGCATCTGAACTTGCTTTTATCTGCACAAAGGGATCCGGGCACGAGAACATAGCATATACTGAGCGATGCAGAAAGCTGGCGATCATGGGATGAGACCATGCCGGGTGGTCAAGTAAGCTGGCGATTATTTTTTGAGCCTCCTCCTCGACATCAGCTATCATACCGGGTTCTGCTCCCGCAGATCTCCCCTCATACGAAACCCGGGAGAGAAGACACGTACTGCAACGTTTATCAGAAGTCATACAATCATAAAAAAGGGGATGGGGCCATCGAGATTCGAACTCGAGTCAGAAGACCCCCAGTCTCCTAGGATGCCAGGCTACCCTATGGCCCCGTAGTCAAACATATTGAACCGGTTGCCATATATCACTTATCTTCTGTCCCTTGTCTGCATAAAACCCCGGTCTTTACGATCAGCATGAGAACCAGGTGACCGGAGACAAAGGCAGAAGTATCTCAAAGATATCAGGAAAGCACGACGTATATCTCCCTCCTGTTTATGGGCATCAAACGAAAAACCCTTGCGCTTTTATGATGTATCGGTGTGATTCATGGGATGCGCATAAAAAACAACAGGATAAGAGCCGGTCTTTTCCCCCTCACGTATCTTTTATACAAAGGGATTGGAAGGATTCAGGTAATACTCTTTTTCGGCAAACCTATATTGGATAACGATAGTATATTGTAATTAATCGGGGTGCAGGTATTACATGCTCAAAGAGAAGATAGCTACTATCATCGGGATGATCAAAGGGATAGATGGAGTAACTGCCTGCACACTGGTCTCCAGGGATGGAGTGTTGCTTGGTAAATATGCGGATACAGAGTTTAATGAGGCATGGTTTGCAGCGATGAGCGCAACCCTGCTTGCATCAGCCGAATCTGCCTCTGTTATCATAAAAATTCAGTCCCCGGATGTCGTGATGATCCGATCATCGGATGGCACCCTTGTAATTCTTGGGGCCGGGGAGAAACTATTGATTACTGCTCTGGTTACATCGCAGTCTGATATTATGCAGGTGATAGAAGAACTGATGCAGTTGGCAGAAGAGGTTGGAGGTTACTTTTAATGGCAACTATTCTGGTGATAGATGACAGCCCGTTTATCGTGGATATTTTTGTAACGATGCTTGAACGGGGAGGATATGACACGTATTCAGCAAACAGCGGTCCTGATGGAATAGAACTTTTAAAGACGGTAACCCCGGATCTGATCCTGCTCGATATCATGATGGAACCCATGGATGGTTGGGAAACTCTGGTTGCTATTAAACAGAATTTCGAGACCAAGGACATCCCGGTAATGATGCTTACAGCAAAGCAGCTGACCCCTCAGGAAGCACAGGAATACGGCATATATATTGAAGATTATATCTTAAAACCGGTGACGCATGCAGAGTTATATGCTGCAATTGAGGGAATCCTCACGAGAAAGCGTCGAATTGAAGAGGATATGGAACGGGCTGTTGCCGGCGGGTTTGACAAGACCATCATATCTGAGTATGGCCGGCTTGTTAAGAGTGTAGAGATCACAAAAAGGCTTTTAAAACTGCTTGAATCGACCTATAACCTGAGTGATCCATCAATGCGTCTTTCTGATGATATCAACAACGCCATTAAAAGCATGGCGATGAACCTGAAGTTCCAGGAAGAACGGGTTGAACAGATTCGGACAGAGTTTCAGAAAGAACAGTGATTCAGCTGCAGGAACAGGAGACGAAGCAGTTGTTCACGGTATCTTGTAATCTTTTTTATATCTTTTCAATCGTAATCCTGACACGGTCTCCTTCTTTAAATGCATGATCTTTGGGCACATCAATATTGAACCACAATGTGCCGGGATCATCCTGGGTATTATCCTGAGACATCAGGCAGTCTTTTTTTTCATTGATTACCGCGACAAATTCTACTTCTGATTCAAAGGATACTTTCGTGTTCATGATAATAAACTCGTTATAACGATAGAAAAAGAAGGTGGTTGTGTATCAGCAACGCGGGGATACCATCCAGGTGGTACTGTTTGAGTAACTCCACCTGACAATAGACAATTCCTGACAGATTTCTGCAAGGATGGCCATGTTGGTACCCACTTCCTTGGATGATAATCCAAGGTCTTTTGCAATATACTTGGACTTGAAATAGTGTTTCCCTGAGATCAAGCCACCTTTGAGATACGTAACAAGACGCACCTGCGTTTCATTATACTTATCTCGTAATATTCCCTTAGATGGTATATAATCGCCTCCATCAGGCCTAATTATTCATTTCATTTGAAACATAAATAACTAATGGATCTATCATGGATCTTCACGAATACACCGGTATGCTGACAGAACCATGTGGTTCAATCCAAATCCTGCATGGTAATACCTTTATTCTATCGGATATGTTCCCATCATCTCGATAAGCCTTGCAAGAGCAGATTCCCTCATTCCTTCAACAAATTTGATACTTCCGACAACGAGATGTCCCCCTCCGTTAATTCCTGCACCCGGCATCTCTTCCCGTAAATTCCTGACCATTTCAGGGATATTTAAGAGGATTCCCCGGGATCGGAGTACTGCAAAATCAGGACCGAATCCGAGCGTAACCACCGGCTGACCGGCATGCATCCGGCAGAGCCGGTCATGCACTTCTCCGGATGTCTTTCCCGGTGGCGGGAAGGTAAATTTATGGGCATGGATCTCAACATCGAGAAGGAAAAGATGTGCACCATTATCCAGTTCACGCCTCTCAACATGGGGCATACAGGTTCTTATCTGCTCTTCTATCGCGTTTTCTGACTCTTTGACCAGCAATTGGACGAGTTCTCTGCTCCGTTTTTCGTTCTCGTTTAGGAAGAGGATATCCTTTATTATCTCTCTCCCGTCATTGAATCGGAGATAAAACTGTTCGTAATCAAGGGCTGATGCTATCTCCTTACAGAGTGGTTCCGGGAAGTTCCCGGCGACAAGGTCCAGGTATCTCTGACGTTCAGGAGCAGCACTCCGGTCACCGACCGCAGCTACCGCAGCAAGGTGTTTTATCCGCTCTTCTACAGCAGGTGAGATGAGACGTGCTATCTCGACGCCAAGCATTCCTGCAGTTATCCCGAAATCACCCCCGACGTGGTAGGGGTTTGCATGGGATATCAGGTATGTATCCACAATCTCATCAGGATGGTGATGGTCAAAGACGATCATGGGAATGCCATAAACCTCTGCCATCTTCATGGACGGGAGATCTTCTTCTGTTGAGCCGTTATCAGTGAGGACGATGAGGGGCATTTTTTGTCCGAACCTGATACTGTCCCGTGTTGCATAATCAAGATCCCGTGTTATATCCTCTATCTCGTAGAACGGAGCTTTGGATGGCGCCCTCTTAAAAAGGAAGTAATCAGCGTCATAATCCTTTCCTGATTCATTGATGAGTGATACGACCGCTTGTTCAATGGCCACGGCAGAACAGATACCGTCAGCATCGGCATGATGACGGACCAGTATCGGCTGGGCGGTAAACACCGCTTTTCGTATCTGTGCTGCAATCTTTCGCATCTCTGGTCGCAGGAGCTGGAGGACATCACTCTGGATAAGGAGCGGGATATCTTCCGGCTCTGCCCGTTCGTGTAAGGCATTCTCGATTCTTTGTTCAACCAAAGCGGCCTCTTCGCAGGAAAGCGGGCGCATATCATTTAATTCAATCTGAATCTGGCCGCCCCGCTGCATCACCTCTCCTGACACAGAGACCATGTCTCCCTGAACTACTTCGGGAAAAGCGCGTTTCCCGGCTTCGATAAATCCTGCAGCATTCTCGGTCCCGCTCTCGTCGACAAGGGTAAAGATCGTTGGTCCGGAGGTCTGTTTAATCTGGGCGACCTGGCAGGTGAGATGTACGGTTCTCCCAACCCTTGTTTTGAGATCACAAAGCCGGGTCTGACGTTTTTTACATGATACCTGCTCGATGGTGTATGAGGTGATAATTATCTCTTCAAGATCGATATTTCCATTATTCCGGATTGCATTGACCCTGACCATGATGGTCTCACCTGCTTTGTGGGTGGTCAGGATATTACTTTTATGAACCAATCCTTTCACTGAGTCGTTGAGATACACAAAACTTCCAAAATTGGCGAATCCTTCTATTACTCCTGAATATATCTTTCCAGTACTGATGTCTGATATTTCACATTCATTGCCCAGACGATATATTATCGTTGCATTATCTGCTGATGACATGTTGTTGGCACCTGTCGTTTTTTATTCTGGTCCGTTTTCTCCCTTGTACCGGAGCCGGACCTCTCTGCTTGCAGAATGATTCTGAAATAAAGCAGGTAATCCCTTCTGCAGATATGAGTTTTCATATATGCAACCTCAGAAAGGATAAGTGATCTCATCCCAGGTATTTTTTTAGTCATGAAATGGGATCTCAAGAAGAAAAAGATCGTCAGGAACGAGAATTTCTCCGGAAAACTCCTCTTCAGCATCACGGCGATGTAATGCAGTCTGAGTATACCGTGAACTGATATGAAAGAGTGCAAGTTTTCGAACTGAGAGTTCCCGGGCACAGATGCCGGCATCACCTGCAGTTGCATGGAAAAATTCACGTGCCCTCTCCTGTTGCTGGGAATCAAAGGTTGCATCATGAATCAGGAGATCTGCATTGGTTCCGAATCTCTCTAGTTCCTTCTGATTTAATCGTGTATCTCCGGTATACATAATTTTTCTGCCGGATCTCTCTGGTCCGAGAACCTGATCCGGTCTGATTGTGCGTTCTCCTTCCTCAGTTCTGATACATATTGTCTCGCCACGTTGTAGTTTTCCGAAGAGGGGACCGGGTCTGATACCCAGATCGATTGCTTTCTCCCGGTTAAACCTGCCCGGTCGTGAATCTTCAGTAAAACAGTATCCTACCGCAGGTATCCCATGATCAGCCCTGCAGACCTGTACGGTAAACCCTGAAAACCGGTACTCATCACCGGGCTGTACCCGGACGGCAGTAACGGAAAATGAGAGCCGTGTCCGGCAGATCCTGGCCATATCTGAAACGATCTCTGAAACGATGTCAGGTCCGTAAATGGTAAGCGGTTCTATTCTTCCATTAAACGTCAACGTCTGAAGCAGTCCGATTATCCCCAGGTAATGATCCGCGTGCCAGTGCGTGATAAATATCTCAGATACCCCGAAACCGGTTCGTGCACGCATCATCTGTTGCTGTGTCCCTTCTCCACAGTCAAAGAGGATATCATGGGATCCCCACTTGAGAAGGATTGCAGGAAGGTTACGTGAGACTGATGGAAGTGCTCCGGATGTGCCGAGAAAGTATACAAAGAGGGTCTCTCCGGTCATGAAAACCACCTCATAAACGTCTGTAGTGAGAGATCTGCATCAGGGATACTCCGTCCCTCAATGACAATAATCTCTTTCTGATACAATGCTTTTATCTGTTCTGAAACGGTTTCCCAGGAGACGGTGCCTGATCCGACAGGGAGATGCTCGTCAGATTTTCTATGGTTATCATGGATATGAATATGGAATGCACTGCCGATTAAGGGATAAAAATTCTTTTCCCAGCGTGTTGTGTGTGCATGACCGATATCAATGGTCATCCCGACATGATTTAGATCTTCAGTTAGTCCTTCCAGTTCATAGGGACTCTGACAGAGAAGATCCGGGATGGCAGGCATGTTCTCGAGGCAGGCATGGATTCCATGCTCTCCTGCTTCCTTGTCTATCTCCTGTAAGGCATTCTTCTGCAATTCCCATACTTTTTCAGGGATAAGTTTCCCGGCTGGTCCGAGGTAGCCGGGATGGAACGTAACCGTATCGGCAATGCCGGGAGCATGTGCGATGCAGGAACATATCTGCCTGATACTTACCTCCCGGATCTGGGGATTGAGAGCGGCAATATTTAAATCACTGTATGGCGCATGGATCGTAGCCTTTAGTCTTGTACTCTCCAGGGTTTCAACAATTGTTTCCCGAAATACCGGTTGATCGAGACGATACCTGCCATCTGCAGAAATTTCCCATCCGGAATAACCTGTCTCCTCGATGCCATATACCCAGTTTATATCTTCCCATATCTTTGAGGATGAAGCAAAGAACGGTTTAAATCTCATTATCAGATACCAGTTTTCTTAATAAATCCCGTATTCTCTCATGAAATACCGGTAATGAGCATGAGTTCTCTATGGTAATATCTGCCATCTCCAGTGCCCGGAGGAGTCCAAACCCGGTTTCCCTGGCATCGCGCTGTGAAAGATCAAAAAGAGTCATGCAGTCATCTGATCTTTTCCTGTTCTGCAGGCGGGAGAGACGGGTGGCAGTATCTGCCACAATCGCGATGAGCGTAAAAGAAGGGAAGTTATCTGCAAATACCCTGACTTCTGCGTCTCCCCGGATACCATCGATAAGGACAGCCGGTTTTTGCATCTTTACAATGACAGGAATGCAGGCCATTGCAATGGCACCGTCCCCGTTTTTTTCCCTGAGTTGTCTTGCTGTTTCCCCCATGTGACTGTCAAGGGGGGGAAGTCCTGCTGCTTTAACCTCATTGCGGATGACATCTCCCATGGTCACGACAGGAATGCCGATCTCCCCTGCAATACGTGAACATTCACCTTTCCCGCTTCCCGGAAGACCGACGATTCCGATTACCTGCATATGCAATTTCACCCCCTTTTCGTGTTCTGATATGTACCGGTCTCTTTAACCGGTCTGCAATATCCATGAGGTCTTCTTCTGAGAGCACGGTAAGGCCCGGGTACACTCCCTGCTGAAGGACAAGGGTACTGGTATCAGCAATATCCCTGATAATGGATGGCAGTTCATCATCGTATCCTGCAAAAAGAGTTATGACCACCTCAAACTCAGGAAGATTGCCTTCTTTGGCGGCATTCTGGCAGATAGAAAGGGATCGTTTCACTTCATTGACACAATCAACCCCCAGACGGTTGGTATACGTCTCCCACCGGGCTTTGATATCAAGGGCAATATGATCAATACACCTGTTTTTGATAAGGAGAGAGATGGTGTCGGGAAAAACACCGTTTGTGTGCAAACCTGTCAGAAGGCCCATCGAATTACATTTTTTTGCAAGATACAGGAGGGGTTCCTGCTGCATGGTTGCTTCTCCTCCGGAAAACACAACGCCGCTGATTAACAGTTGTGCATCCTGTATCATTCCGATGATGCTCTCTACGCTGCGCATATCTGTGCCGGTCTGGATATCCTTGTTCTGGCAGTACCAGCACCGGACCGGGCAGCCCCGAAAAAATATGGTGCAGACCGATCTTCCCCGCCAGTCTACGGTTGAAAGCGGAACAAATCCACCAAAGTTAATGAGAATTTCTGATTTCACGTCTCTCTTCTTAGTTGGATCTGTTCTCTAATAAGATCGGTCTGTTGCAGAATGAATTGGATCTGCATGCGCATCAATTGTCGTAGTTCAATTTTAATTGCGTATAAAGAAAGAACAAACCGGCTAGTATTTCCGGGAAAGAATCCTTTAACTAATCATTCATCGAATTAGTAGGCTATGACCATAGTCGAAGATGCGAAAGCCGGCATCATCACTGACGAGATGAAGGTTGTTGCAAAGCAGGAAGGCGTCACTGAAGATTTTATCAGGCGCGGCATTGCAGCAGGCCACATTGTTATCAATATCTCTCCTTACCGGGACGTAAAACTCTGTGGAATCGGATCCGGTCTTACCACAAAAGTAAACTGTTCTATCGGTACCTCAACAGATATCGTTGATATCGATATGGAAGTTGAGAAAGCAAAGGCAGGAGAACGCGCAGGTGCGGATACCTTAATGGAGCTCTCTACCGGTGGTGACTTTACCGAGATCCGAAGAAGAGTCATTGAAGCGACATCGCTCTCGGTGGGTAGTGTTCCTCTGTACCAGGCTTTTATCGAAGCAGCCCGGAAGGATGGCGCAGTTGTTCATATGAAAGAGGATGATCTCTTCAGGATAACTGCAGAACAGGCAAAACTCGGGACCAATTTTATGGCCATCCACACAGGAATCAACCTTCTGACATTAAAGAGACTGCAGAGACAGGGACGTCACGGGGGTCTTTGTTCCCGCGGTGGTGCTTTCATGGTTGCCTGGATGCTTCATAATGACAGAGATAATCCTCTCTATACCGAGTTTGATTACCTCTGTGAGATCTTAAAAGAGCATGAGGTAACACTCTCGACCGGGAATGGTATGCGGGCAGGAGCGGTCCATGATGCCACCGATCGTGCCCAGATACAGGAACTTATCATCAATACCGAGCTTGGCGACCGTGCGCATGACAAGGGAATCCAGGTCATCATCGAAGGACCGGGACATGTCCCTGTTGATGAGATACAGACCAATGTTACCCTTATGAAACGGGTGTCAGGCAATAAACCATTCTACATGCTCGGACCGATTGTTACTGATATCGCTCCCGGATACGATGACCGGGTATCGGCTATCGGTGCTGCACTCTCATCTGCAGCAGGGGCGGATTTCATCTGCTATGTAACATCGGCAGAACATCTTGCCCTGCCCAATCCTGAAGAAGTGTATGAGGGAGTCATGAGCAGCCGTATTGCTGCGCATGTCGGTGATATGATAAAACTTAAAAAAAGGGATGCAGATCTTGCTATGGGTCATGCCCGCCGTGATCTTGACTGGGAAGCCCAGTATAATCTTGCAATGAACCCTGAAAAGGCACGGAAAATTCGTACCGAACGGATGCCTGCCGATGCAGATGCCTGTACCATGTGCGGGGATTACTGTGCCTTAAAGATAGTAAATAAATTCCTCACACCGCGTAACTGACCGGTAGAATACGTTTTACCAGATTGTCTTCCCTTTATCATTTCCCCTTTTCCGGGAGACAGGAAGATACCGGTAACGTCCTTTTTTTCTCTCTTTTTCAATAAACCATTTTACCGATCCCTGAGTATCTTTTCGTATGTACCAGGATACCATCCCGGTTACTACCCATGGAGAAGGCGATATCGTTGATATTTCCCAGGAAATCAGAGATATTGTGCAGAGATCAGGAATTAGTACCGGTCTTGTTCATGTTTTTGTGGGTGGATCTACTGCTGCAGTTACGACCATCGAGTATGAAGACGGGGTTTTGTCTGATCTGAACCGTTCTCTAAGAATCATTTCCCCGGACAACATTCCGTACCGGCACGATGCCAGATGGAACGATGGGAACGGCCGTTCCCATGTGAAAGCCGCAATTCTCGGGCCGGATCTTACGATCCCTGTCTCATTTGGTTCTCCGGCACTCGGGACATGGCAACAGGTGGTATTGATAGAACTGGATACGCGTTCATCACGGAGACGTGATATTATCATTACTGTACAGGGATCCTGACCGTAAATTGTGCCGCCTAAGGAACAGATACTGTTTCATGTATTCAGATAAAAACCCGGTTGTCTGAAAAACGGGAAGATACGAGAAGAAGTATTGGTATGGTATCTCCCGGACGAGAAGGCTGTTAATCAAGGGGAACGGTCTCAAGCTGGGAGACCAGTTCCCATATCCGTGTCCGTGCATGGACCGGCATATTTGGATCACTGCTTATCTCGTCTATTTTTGATATAGCCTCTGCTGCACGCATTCCGAGATCATTATCCGGGTGCATAAGAAGAGTTCTCGTTTCATCTGCGACACGTCTGATGTTACGTGGTATCGTACCGTCATCTATGATGGCAGACAACATCTGGATGCAATTCTCTATGGTCTGTTCGGGAGTACTCATGCAATCACCCTTATAATCCTTCCTTACTAGTAAGGATATGAACACTTAAATAGTTGCCACAGACTACCTGTTGAGTATGAAAAAACCCGATGAAATAATGGCAGAATTCCTCTTAAAAGGAGGAAAAATGCTTGCTTCATCCTGTTCTGTATGTGGTTCCCCTCTTTTTTTATACAAAGGGGAAACTCTCTGTGTCGTTTGTGATGAGAAGAAGAATGCAGAGTCAGATACTCTTACCAGAGAAAATAATAAAAGTTTCATAAGGGAATCCCAAAAATCAGGTGTGCATAAAACCTCCTCTTCTGGTACCAGTGACCCAAAAACCCCAGGGAGTACCGAAAGACCGGGAGAAGAAGTGGTTCTGCCATCTGAGCTGGCTTTTGCAATCTCAGCAACGATATCCGATCTGCTGGAACGGATATCTCACGAACAGGATACCCGGAGGGTTTTGGATCTTATGCAGGCAGTGCGGGACGGTGCACAGGCTCTTTCCTGTCTGGGATCGAACCGGGTCTTATGATCCCTCGTAGGGTGAGTTGAGAAGATCAACGATCCGATCCGCTCTTCCCTGGCCAATGCCTTTAATTCGAACGAGATCATCCCGCTCTGCCGTGATAACGCCCCGGACTGAACCAAACTCCGAAAGGAGCCTCTTTGCATGGATGGATCCGATCTCAGGCAGAGAGCTGATTATCTGTTCCTTTGTCTCGTTCTGTGAGAGATATGATTTCTGAAGCCACATGGCACCACCGGTCCTCGCTTCCCGCTTCTCCCTGCGCGCAATGAGATGGATCATAACAGCCGTCTCTTCTGCATCCTTTGTGTAAAGGATGGTCACTCCCATATCGATTGCAATAGCAGCAAGAGTACCCCTGATAGCGTTTGGATGAATATCCCGCTGTCCAAAGAGATCCTCTCCCTCGATGATAAGAACAGGTTTGGTTACATGCTGACTCATGGAATGAATCTGTCCCAGCAGGTCACGGTTGATGAGTGAATCGACAAAGTCACGGGTAGTCTTTCGTTCAATGATTATCCGATCCCCGATCTGATAATCCCCAAACGGCAGCCTCATCAGCTCAATTCCGGTTCCCAGGTTTGAGAGTTCTTCTGCCACCCGTGACATGGTTTCACGGTCATCAACCATCACAAGAGGTTTTTCTGATGTACCCCCGGGATCCGGTTCCCGGGTGGTAGATGGCCGGGTATAAACTTCCCCGGTCCCGATATCCGGAATTTGTGCCTGCCGGGATTTTGGTTGTTTCTGTAATTCTTTAATCTCTTTTACCATTGCCCGTTCCCTGTTCTGCGAGACGAACCGGAAGGTCTCATCTGATGTGTCCTTTGTTACCAGTACGAGGATTTTCCCGGTTCCGTGCCTGCCAGTTCTTCCTTTCCTCTGGATGGAACGGATCTCGGACGGCACCGGTTCGTAAAAGATAACGAGGTCTGTTGAAGGAATATCAAGTCCTTCCTCACCGACTGATGTTGCAACAAGAACCCGGAATTGTCCCTCACGGAACCGGCTGAGGGTCTCAATTTGTTTCTTCTGGCTGAGACCCTTCTCGCGCTCCTTTGTTGCCTGTCCGACAAATCTTCCGGCATCGATCCCTTCTTTCCCGAGGATTCCCACAATCTGACTCACGGTATCCCGGTACGTGGCAAATATAATGATCCGGCAATCGGAATCCCTGTCCAGTTCCTCCCTGATAAGATTGGGGAGGGCAAGCAGCTTGGGATGACATTCCTCAGAGAAGAGGAAACTCTTCCCGAACGCTTCAATAAATAAGGGATCTTTTGCTATCCGTGCTGCAGCCCGGGTACCTCCAGCAGATGTACCGTCTGCATGCAGTTTTTCCAGGTATCCTTGTAATACAAGACATCCCTGCGATTCACCAAGACTGATGGCATGCCGGATCTTTAAGCACTCTGCATGAATACTTGCAGCGATAAATCCATCCGGGTCTTTTAAGGATATTCTGCTCTGTATTGCCCCGTGCAACTGGTTTAACACTTTCATCGAGAGATTCTGTCGTTTTGGTGCATCGTACCCCATCCGTTGCAGTTCTAAAAGACGGTCATCAAGCATGCGTGAGAGGAGATCGATGATATCCCGTATCTCCCGGGGGAGGGGTACATACAGAAAGGTTACCTCCCGCTCATGGACAAAGGGAAGTACGTCAGGATCGGTCTCTACCCGGGTCTGGACGTTTGATATATGCAGATTTTCGCAGATTTCCTGTATCTTTTCCCGGTTACCTCCCGGGGATGCAGTCATCGCAAGGATGAGGGGATCTTTTGCCGTCTCCATGTACCGGCCGGCCAGGAAGACATAACTGTAATTTCCCATTGCACGGTGCCCTTCATCAAAGATGAGAAGTGATACGTCAGAGAGGGTGTACCTGCCTGCAATCAGGTCATTTTTAATGACCTGCGGGGTTGCAAAACAGACCGTGGCCCGTTTCCATGCATCTGTCCTGCTCTGCGGATGTGTATCGCCGGTAAAGAGGAGATACGATTCTGAAGTGATACTATCGTTTTTGGTAGGATCTTCGTTCTGCACCTCCTTTTTTTCAGGCACCAGATGAGCACTGAAATATCGCATATGCTGTTCGATTAAGGGTTTTGTCGGGGCAAGCATGAGAATCCTGCCCCCGTTATTGTACAGGCGAGACGCTGCGGTAAGCAGTGCGATTGCCGTCTTTCCAAGACCGGTCGGGATCACCACGAGTGTGTTTCCATCAAGAGCCCGCATTGCTATCGCGAGCTGGTACGCACGCCTTTGTATGCTGTTTTTTCTGATGAGGGGATGCGTTACAAATTCTGTCACATTAAATCTGCAAACCTGCGTGAACCATTGATGAGGTCCCTGATGAGATCCGGGACACTTTCGATAGCGATACGAACCTGCTTCATGCTGTCGCGCTCCCGGAGTGTAACCGTGTTGTTTTCTTTGCTTTCGTAATCGATGGTTACGGCAAAAACGGTCCCGATCTCGTCCTGGCGTCGATATCTCCTGCCGATAGCCCCGGAATCATCATATTCTGCCATGATGCCGGATGTATGCAGTCTCCCGGTGAGCCGGGTTGCAATCTCATCAAGTCCGTCACGAGGCATCAGGGGGAAGACTGCGACCTGTATCGGGGCTATCACGGGCGGAAGTCGTAAGATCCTTCGTATCTCCCCTTCAACCATCTCTTCTTTGTAGCTATGCTCAAGAACTGCATAGAGCATCCGGTCTATCCCGAAACTGGGCTCTATTACATGTGGCATCACATCAATGCCCCGGATGAGAACCTCTTCCTCGATGACTTCATAGAGATCGGCAGGAATGAAGATCTCTTCCCCGCCAATGGTAACCGATGCCCCATCCGGCCCCGGTTCTGCCTCTGCAAGTGCCTCTGCGATATATTTTGCTTTATCGCGGTACCGGGGACCCAGTATTCCCATGTTCGCTGTTATCCGTTTCTGCTTCTCTTTTTGCGGAGTGTCAAACGGGATAAATACACTGAACCGTTCGCCGCTATGCTTCTCGTGAGCCCGTAAGTCATAATCGGTCCTGTCTGCGATACCTACTGTTTCAACCCAGCCAAAACGTTCTGAAAAGATCTCAGCATCCCAGCAGTCAAGTGCATAATGTGCCCGCTCATCGGGAAGGTGCTGACGGAACCGTAATTTTTCCGGGTCGATGCCGATAGTTGTCAGGATCTCGTGCGTTAAGGCGAGGTAATAGGCAACATATTCATTTGCAATGACCGACTCAGAGACTGCCTGCTCCATGGTGTAGATTTTTGCTTCTTCTTTGTGTAACTGCTGGCGGGAAGAGAGAAGAGAGAAAGCATATGAAGCATACCGAAAGAATGACGGGTGCTGTTTCTTGTCAGGATGAACAAATATCTCGGCTTCAGCCTGGGAAAATTCCCGTAACCGGATCATCCCCTGCCGGGGTGAGATCTCGTTGCGGTATGACTTTCCGATCTGCACCGTACCAAAGGGTAATTTGTCCCGGTAAAACCGCAGGAGCCTTGAAAAATCGGTGAAGATCCCTTGTGCGGTCTCAGGTCTGAGATAACCCCGTCGCTGAGATCCCGGACCAATGGTTGTCTGAAACATCAGGTTAAATGAGAAGACTTCTGTTTTGCCTAGGATCTCGTTACACACCGGGCAGGGAAAGGAAGCAATGCATGCAGCAAGTTCGTCTTCCTTTTTTGTTGCAGCTTCAGGGACATGATTCTCTTCAGCAATATGGTCAGCACGCAGATATTCCTGGCAGTGCGGGCACTGGCACATCTTGTCTGAAAATCCCTTTACATGGCCGGAAGCAACATAGATTGCCTCCTGCCCGAGCGTTGGACATTCAATCTCGTAATATCCTTCCCGGATTACGAAAAATGAACGCCATGTATCTTCTATCCGCCGTTTCAGCATAGTACCGAGGGGGCCGTAATCTATTAAACCTGCAACAGAGCCGTAACACTCAGAAGTAGGCCAGACAAATCCACGACGACGTGCAAGATCCATTACACTCTCATAAATATCACTCATATGATCACGTATATCCGGATTCTCTTATGTTTAGGGTCATGATACCATAAATCCTATCACAGGGAACTTATTTTTCAGGCTCATTGACTGCAGGTTGAAAAGCAGGAGGGTATGATTTTTGAGGCGAAAAAGAATAAAGTCCGGATTTTCATGTATCACTGCGTAGCTCAGAAATTCCATCCTGGTTCTCTTTGACCCGTTCAAATCCGGGATCAAATCAACAGTTATAAATAGTCTTACAAGCATCTATATCGGTATTCGGCTGTTGCGTGATAATTTATGCCTGATGAGACAGAGAAGAAGAAACAGCTCTTTCAACTGTTCACTGATATAACCGGTAATACCAAAATCGTAGAGCCGATGAAGAAGATACATGGTACTCTTCGTGACAGTGATGCTGTGGAACGTGAAATCGCCCTGATTATGCGTGAAATGCAGGACCAGGGTGTTTTTAAAACGAAATTAAAACCGATCCAGATGGCTAAACTCGTTTGCGCATATCATAGTGGAAAGAATGACACCGAGATAGCCCGCGATCTCGGTGACGAGAAGCTCTCAAAGACGGTTGCCCGTGCACGGGTCAGGATGAAACTGTTTCGTGATCTTGACTTTAAGATGCCTTTTGATCAGGATAAGATGGTTGAGCTCCTGCAGTCTGACAAGACCATGAAGGACATCAGTGAAGAGCTGGGAATAAGCCCGTCTACTCTGCGTGAGTACCGGCATGTTCTTGAAGCTCAGTCTGACGAGGATATGGACCGGTACCTGGAACGGATACGGGATGTCATGGAAGATCGGGATCTTACCGAACAGATGACGGCCAGTGCAACGCGTGACACGCTCGGCGACTCGATAGATATCACCGAGGCAGAGCTCATTGATGTGACATAAAAATTCTCTCTTTCTATCCCTGATGGATGCAGGGTACGATACGGGGGAGGGTTGTTATGTTGCACCGGGAAACAACCCGTTCCTTTATAGCGTCAGGATAAAAGACAGAACGGGTATCAGGAGCGGTTTTCCGGATGATTCGCTCCATGAAATTATAATCTGTCTTTTTCCCGAAACGCTCTTATTTTTTTTTCTATCAGACCCGGGTTTGATCTGTTTTTATGGTGTGAATCAGAGACCCCTATCATATGACCGGTAGCGAACTCTGATTGTAATCTTAAAAAAAAAGGATGATTTACTATTATTGTTTTTACGTAGTTCCAAACTCGCGTAACAGTTCTGATTTACTGAGAGAGGATATATAGGTCTTGTTTGCCCTCTTCTGGAGCGTCTCATCCTTCTCAATCAGGCTTCTGATATAGGCTATCTCGGCTGAAACCTGGTTTTTCTGGGCATTGGGTTTCTTTATATTCTTCTCCGGGTGACAGGAAGGACAGTAACTCGTGGTCTCATCAGGTTTTCCATCTACCTCTCCGGTCCATGCTAATGCCTCCACTGTATTGTTCCCGTATCCTTCATAGGGATCTGTAGACATCCCTAAAGAGGAGTATCCCCCGGACATGTTATCGATCATCCGCTGGATGAGGTCAAACCAGCAGCAGTATAACCCGATTGTGAAGGGATCCTCGTCATCGTACGGGAAATTCCAGTTCCCTGCCATCTGACCCGTCGGATCATTCCACGTCCATTCAGCACCTGCCGGTATGGCAATGAAAAGAGCGGTAATGAGAAGGAATAAGAAAACAATAAGTAGCCTGTTCATGGGTATATATACAGATCGAATTTATATGAACTTTATGACACTATCAGTATCGTATACGAAAATCTGCAGACAGTATCGGCTGAATCTCCATAATATCAAGGTTATTTACCCGGATATGGGAATCTGCACGGACATGGATACGCTCGATAAAAACTGACAGATCATCACGGGTACCGGTTGCACTGATACAGACCGTTCCATCGGTCTCATTCCTGACCCATCCGGTGATGTTGTTCTCTTGTGCGGCACGCAGAACAGAGAACCGGTATCCTACCCCCTGTACCCGCCCGTACGCCCTGATGAGAAGCGAGGTTGTCATACTGGTATGTAGCTTTTCTGCGCTTTAGGTCTGCTGGATTTCGTTTTCATCCGAAAAACCCGATCTCTCTCTTAGATCAGAGTACGACATGCAGGTCAGTTCAATTCTTTTTTCCTGCATGCGTGTGTTTTCAGATATGAATTCCAAAAGGATCACGGAGCGAAAAAAACGAGTGTGGATTCGGAACAGGAGATCCTGCTTCCGATCTCTGTATGAAAACCTGATTCATCTCTGCAGGAGTTGTGCAGGAATTGTGAAGGGGAAAAGGAATCCTCAGGCCGTGATAAACTGTTCCTTTGGTGCAAGACAGATGGGACAGCACCAGTCATCAGGAAGATCTGCCCAGTCAGTACCCGGTTCTACTCCTTTATCTCCCTGTGCCGGGTCATACAAATGACCGCATATCATGCATTTCATACATTTCATGGTACCAGTTTCGGTGTTAAAAGGAGATAATCCAAGCTCCTAAAAAACCATTAATCGTTCTTGAACCGGAACATACCCTGGGGAATGGTAATAATAAATTTCACCCCTTTTCCATACGTACCGGCTTCTGTCAGGGTATAATCTGATATCCCGAGGATCTCACGTGAGAGAAAGAGTCCATACCCGGTATTCTGCCCATACCCACTCTCAAAAATTTTTTCTTTGTCAGCATCGGGAATTCCGATACCATTGTCTTCATAGATAAACAGGATGCCGTCATCGCAAAACTCCATATCAAAAGAGACCCGGGTTACATGTTTCCCATGACGCTGAGAATTGTCAAGAAAGCTGTACAGGACTTTTTCGAGCAGTGGATCTGCATACAACTCAAGTTTTTTCAGGCGATCAGAGATAGAGACCTCTTTTATGTGGATAAATTCCAGAGATTTTTGGATTACTGCAGATACATCCTGCCAGCCTGCAATATGAAGGCCGATATCCTGGTAAATCCTGGTAAATGAGATCTGGTTCGTGATTGTCTCAACGGTTCCCCGAATCCTGTCGATATATTCGATTGCTTCTTTCTCTCTGGCACTCTCCCTGGCAAGATCTGCATACCCGGCAAGGACGGTCAGCTGGTTGAGAACATCATGCCGGGTAACTCCGGAAATGAGGTTTAATTTCTGATTTGCTCTCTGAAGTGCCGCTTCTACCTGTTTTCTCTGGGTAATATCCCGTTTATTCTCCCTGCGTCCCAGATACGATCCGTCTTCCCTGAATACCGGCTGACAATAATGACTAATCCATCGTTCTTCCCCTGATTTGGTGATGATCCTGAAGTCAATATGCTGGATAGTATCAGTAACGGCGCCGACTGAGTGATAATGGTGTTCAATCATCTCCTGGTCGTCAGGATGTGTGATCGTGATGAGGAGATCCGGGTCCTGCATGAAATCTTTGACCATATACCCTGATATCCGGTGACAGGAAGGAGAAACGTAAATATATGATCCATCCGGTCCGATCCATGACTCCCAGTCATAGGTGAACTCGGCAAGGGTTCTGAACTTCTCGGCACTCTCTTCAAGAGCCCGCTCCAGTTTCTTTCTGTCACTGATATCAAAGATAACACCGACAATCCCTCCTACGGTCCCGTCAGCTTTAAGAAGGGCAGTTTTTGAGAATAAAACCTCCTGGGTCTCTCCGGCTGCGTTTGTGATGACATACTCGTACTGCTGGACATGCGGTTTTTCGATAATGAGGTCGTCTTTGTGCCGGTAATGGTCAGCAAGTTCTTTCGGGAAGAAATCATGGATGGTTTTTCCGATGATCTCATTCTTTGACATCCCGACAAGTTCTTCAAAAGCCTTGTTGCAGTCCTCGTACACTCCGTTTCTATCCCTGAGAAAGACCGGAGATGCCATACTGTCCATGAGCGCCTTTACGTAGTTGAGTTTTTCCGAGACCTCCTGTTCTGCCAGTTTTCTGTCACTGATATCAAAGATAACGCCGACGATCCCTCCTACGGTCCCGTCAGCCTTCATAAGGGCAGTTTTAGAGAACATGACATCAAAGGTCTCTCCTGCTGCGTTCGTGATGACGTACTCGTACTGCTGG
>JAFGOM010000079.1 GCA_016926505.1 Methanospirillaceae archaeon | reverse complement strand
GGGAAAACTGGATCAATATTATTCAGTATTTATCCAGGATAACACAATCGTGAGACTTCATAAGAAGTTAAAAGAACTTTTTCCTGCCCCCCGGGAGAGTATTCTATTCGGAAAGATACTGGTCATCATGATACGGGGGCTTATCCAGTCAACCATCATCCTTGCCCTGGCATTTCTCATCGGAGCTACTCTGTATACCCCAACCCAGCTGGCAGTTACCTACCTTATTTTAATCGTTTTTGGTGCCTTGCTCTCATCTTTTACCACCACGCTCGCAATATACGTCGGGGATCATGACAGTTATGCAGCGGTCAGCGCCATGATCTCCATGCCGCTCTTCTTCACCTCAACGGCAATGATGCCATATGATGTCATGCCTGAATGGCTGCGAATCCCTGCGGCATTAAACCCACTCAGCTTTGCAATTGATGGTATCAGGCTAATCCTCGAGGATGTTTTTCCGGCAATCCAGATCAGTGCCCTCTGCATACTCTGCATCCTTCTTATGCTGATAAGTGTAAGGGCCTTTCGGAGGGTGAAGATATGACCTGATTACCATACCGCCCGGAAAATAAAACGAATGAACCGCAAAAAAACAATATAAAATGATATCATGATAAATCAGTTACCCGTACGATATATCCTTCCCGTTCTGCTGGCAGTATTACTTGGATCTGCCGGTACCTGTGCCGATGTTGTCTTTACTGATACCAGTGGAGATGAGATTACCCTCCCCCATCCTGCCTCCCGGATCGTCTGCTTAAACGGTGATGCAGCCGAGATGCTGATAATCCTGGGAGCCGGGGATCGGATAGTCGGTCTGACACAGACAGCAATGGACGATCCCATCTTAAAAAACCAGGTACCGAATGCTCTGAGTGTTGGAGACTGGCAGACTCCGAGTGTTGAGCGAATCCTCGCCTTACAGCCGGATGCAATCATAACCTACCAAAGCTCAACACCAAAGAACTCAGATCAGTTCAGAAATGCAGGACTGCCTCTTATCTACCTTGACTGCTACAAGATAGACACCCTGCAGCATGACGCCCTGGCCATGGAGAAACTCATCGGGGAAGAGACTGCTGCCGATGAGTATCTCTCCTGGCTGGAGAAGTGGGAAACCCTGGTTTTGGACAAGACTGCAGATATCCCACCAGATGCTTATCCCCGTGTTTACATTGAGGGATATAGTGAATTCTCTGCCCAGGGGAAAGACAGCGGGAGTGACATGCTGGTAGCAGGTGCAAAGGGAGTAAATATCGCTGCAGGACTGGAGGGACAATGGCCTAAGGTCACCCGCGAGTGGGTTATTCAGCAGGATCCTGATATCATTATCAAGATCGTTGCGGTAAAACCAGATACCAGTCTTGCATCTTCCCGGGAGATGATCAATAACAGGGATGGTTTTTCTGATCTGACTGCAGTGAAGAGAAACGAAGTGTATGCATTCAATGCAGAACTGACACTGGGTCCGCGAAGTCCTGCAGGTCTTTGTACCATTGTATCAATTCTGCACCCGGAACAGTTTACTGATATAAATACCGGGGAAGCTCTTGCAACGTATGCAGATCTCTTTCTGCCAGGTGCCGATGAAGGAGAGAGCGTATATCCTGCAGTGTAAAACCGTTGAGCAAGAATACCATACCAAAGCGGTAATGCGATGGGATGGGAATTCTTCCCATTTCCTGAAAGACCGGATAGAAAAAACCGATTTCTGCTGTAAAGAACGGGTACTAGATAGAACCGGATACGAAAAACCGGTGGTAAAAGATGTCTAAAAGGGTATGCCTTCATCACGAAAAATGTATTCGGATTCCAAATTCACGATAAAACCCGGATTTTAGGAGATAATCAGGACAGAATAAGAATTACCGGCAGTTCTAAATGAAACCCGCAAGAATGAGAGAACATCATGCCAAAACACCTGATGAACCTCTCACTCTACCCGATGGACCTTGCACGATTTGAAAATAACGGGGAGGTAGTCAGGCAGTTTGTATCAGACCACCATCCAGATGGCATCGAACTTCTCATCGGAACAGATACTCCCCCGGCACTCCCTTCAGGACTTGTGCATGCCGTACATCTCCCGTCATGGATAGGATGGTTCCGGGTCTGGCATGAAGGAAAACCCCTTCCCCCAGGGATAGAACAGGACGAGATCACCTCTCTTTACGGGGCTGCAACCCCTGATGATCTCATCACGACGGTAGGTGATGTTCTAAAAAATGCACAATCTCTCTCCATCGTACGGCACCTTCCACCTCTGTGATATCACAATACCGGAATACTTCACCAGAAACCATTCCTATTCCTCCCGAACGGTTCTTGCCAGTGCAGCCCGGTTCTTTAATGCCATGGCATCACAGTTTCCCGGCAGCGAACCACCCGTGCGAATAGCATTTGAGAACCTCTGGTGGCCGGGACTTACCTATTACAAGAATAAAGAGGTTCTGATGTTTATGGACCTGCTCGAGTTTGATAACTGGTGCCTGCTTCTTGATACCGACCATATCATGAACGGTCTGTGTGTCTGTTCAGAAGAGGAGGGGATTCAGAAGTGCATCGATACCCTGAGTCATCTGTCTGACAGGGTTATTGGAGCTATAGATGCCGTCCACCTCCATAATAGTGCCTCAGCCGCATACCAGAAGGAGCATTATTTCTGCGAACCCCCGGCAGCCTGTATCAACAGATCCTATGCCAGCCGGATGAGTGCCATAATCGATACCGTAACCAGGCTTGACGAGCACCGGCCGTTTACTCTCCCCGGTTGCGCTGAAATCCTGAAGATCGTCTCTCCTTCGTTTGTAACCCATGAATTTCTGAGCAATACCAAAGAAGAACTCTCTGCAAAGATAAAGACCAGACACACGCGTTAGCTATGGGCGGATATTGGGATAGGAGAAAAACTGCGGATTGGTAATGTCAGGATTCACTTCTGCTCCTTTTCATCTGCCCGGACACCCCATGACGGGATGTGGCTCGTAAAAACCTCTTCAAATTCCCTTACTACAACCTCAACCGGCCTGTTTCCATCGATGACAAGATCGGCAGCCGCTACCTGCTCATCCCGAAAACGACGAAAATGGGGGATAACAACCTCTGTACAGTAGGCAGGATCGTCTGTGTGATTTCGAATCTGTCGTCTCCTGCAGATCTCATCCTCTGATACATCCAGATAAATTGTGAGATCACAAAGAGGAAGGACTCTTGAGTCAGTAAATAACAAAAATCCCTCTGCAATCATGAAAGGAGCCGGTCTGACTAATGTATCACAAATACCGGTCCATCCGGCATGGGGCATGTATGAGATATGTCCGGCAGAGAGATCGGTTAGAACGGAAACGAACTCGTCCATCATCAGGGATTCGGGAATCTCCCAGTTTGCATATCCTTTATAAAACGCTACAGGATAAGGGCGGAAAAAGAGATCTAGAGAGATACATAGAACATCATGACGATCCGCAAGCAGTCTGCATACAGAACTCTTCCCACAACAACTCGGACCTGCTATTCCGATAAGCATCGTCTTTTCGGTACACCGGTATCATCTTTATACAGATAAAAGAGACTGTTGCACGAATAAAAAAATCCCAAAATCTGAAAAATCTAGAATGAATATGACAAAACCCTAAGGGGTAGAACCTCAAACCAGACAAATGAAAACGATCATGTAAATCTTATTAGAAGAATAATTTCAAAAAAATGC
>JAFGOM010000009.1 GCA_016926505.1 Methanospirillaceae archaeon | reverse complement strand
CCATTCCTGCTTGACTGGATGTATCAACTCGCGATTGCAGATGCCGGGGGAAAAGAATAGGTTTTTTCCCTTTTATACCCCCGAACGGAATCGAACCGTTGTCATCGGAACCAAAATCCGATATGATTGACCTCTACACTACGGGGGTTATGCAATGCTGTTATGCCGTATTAGATTATTGATACAGGAATAAAAACTCTCTTTTGATACGGTCTCCGGCATAAAGGTTTTATCAGAAAACATCTGGTTTTATACTGCCCGGTTTCCCTGACTTCCATCTGCCTCCGGTTTAACGGTGGGTATGACCGTTCTGTATCGATCCTTATAAAATTCGGGAATTGTAATAGTATGTGTGGTTTATTGCATACCGATAGAGGATATTCATCCTGATCCGATAAAAAAGAGATGAGATATCTTCTCTCTCTTTCCTATAAATAAATGAGATGAAAGCTGAAATAATGTAACGATTTTGATGATGAAAGAATCTTTATCAGTTCCTGAATCCGGGGAAGAGGATACGACAGGACCGGGAGCGATACCGGATGTACCTGACCGGGATCCCGGGCCACTCCCTGATACCGGTAATATCTCTTCAGTATCCAGAAAAACCCCTGATTCTCCAGAACAAGGCGATGATATTGTTCAGATCACAAAGGATCTAAAAGCCCTTACCACCGTCTCGGGTGAGCTTAAGAATGACCTGAAAAAGACCCTGATCTTCATCTCAAAATGGTACCGGAAAAACCAGGAACAGTATGAACCAATATCAGAATCTTTAACGACCCTTACTGCCGATCTCGCATCACTTACGATCCGATCTGCAGAGATTCACCAGATGATAGAGGACCTGGGACGGACCGTGTCCTTACATACCAGCAGTATTGCATCATCACAGGATGCCCTTACAGAAAAGTTATCCGGCTGCCACAAGGATATTGAATCGATGAAAAAGGAACTAACCTTCATCTTTTACCTGATGGGAATCGGGTTTGTCCTTCTCTTTATTGTCAGCCTTATGAAATAATTCCATTCCCTTTTTCGTATTCTTTCATTCAGACATCAGGTGTGTGAGAGAAGGATTACTCTCCCGGCCGGTGCGTTTTTCCTGGTTATTCTCATTTAATTTCATTGTAATGCCCGGTTTTGGGAATCGTATTAAGCGCAAAACAGGCATAGATCTGAGTACTATGGATACCCGGATACTAGCAGACCTGCTCGGTTTGGTCAGGAAAGAGAGACCTCTGGTTCATCATATTACCAATTATGTCACGGTAAATGACTGTGCAAATGTGACCCTCTGTATCGGTGCAGCTCCGGTTATGGCCCATGCAGGAGAAGAGGTAGAAGAGATCGTAGCAGTCGCAGGGGCTCTTGTCTTAAATATCGGAACCCTCTCTCCTGAACTCGTTGAAGGAATGCTTGTTGCAGGAAAGGCAGCGAACTCACATCATGTCCCGGTCATACTCGATCCTGTCGGAGCAGGAGCCACCCGGCTTCGGACGGCAAGTGCTCAAAAACTCATTTCAGAGGTAGAGATATCAGTATTAAAAGGTAATGCAGGTGAGATCGGGGTAGTAAGCGGGCTCGGTGGAGATGTGCGGGGAGTAGACTCTGCAGGGCTTCGGGAAGATCCCCTTACCGTTGCCCGAACCTGTGCTCTTCAGACCGGGGCGGTAGTGGTCATGAGCGGCCCTGCAGATCTCATCACTGATGGCAAAGAGGTTCTTCTCGTCAGGAACGGAGATCCGATGATGGGAAGACTATCCGGAACCGGGTGCATGGCTGCATCGCTGTGTGGTGCCTTTGCAGCAGTAACAACCGATACCGTACAGGCATCGGCGGCTGCCATGGCATCATTCGGGAGGGCAGGAGAGATTGCAGGAAGAGATGCCCGCGGTCCGTATTCATTCAGAACTGCACTGCTGGACGCATTGTATCGTCTCACTCCCGATGATCTGGCCGAAAATGCCAGGATAGAGCAGAGGTGACAGGGATTTGGCATACGATCTCTACGTTGTTACCGATGAACCGCTCTCGGGGGGAAGATCCCATGTTGAGATAGCAGATTGTGCACTGCAGGGCGGTGCAGATGTAATCCAGCTCCGTGACAAACAGCGTTCCTCCCGGTATATCACAGAGTCAGCAATTGCAATCCGCGAACTGACAAAAAAAGCAGGGAAGCTGTTTATCGTCAATGACAGACTGGATATCGCCCTGATTGCCGGTGCTGACGGGGTGCATCTCGGTCAGGAAGATATCCCCCTTCTTCTGGCACGCAGGATAACTCCCCGGGGATTTATCATTGGTATCTCTGTCGGATCTTTAGAAGAAGCGTTAATTGCCTTTCGGGAAGGAGCGGATTATATCGCATTAAGCCCGGTGTTTCAGACCGGTTCAAAGAGCGATGCCGGGCCGGGTCATGGGCTGGAGATGTTCTCTTTGATACGGTCCCTTGTACAAATCCCCCTGATAGCAATTGGTGGTATCAACAGGGATAATGTTGAGGAGGTGCTTGCTGCAGGTGCTGACGGAGTGGCTGTTATCTCAGCGATCGTCAGCTGTCCTGATATAACCCTGGCAACAAACGAGATGAAAAGTGCCATACTAAAGACAAAGGTTCTTACTGTTATGTAACGGGTGATTTTCTGATTGGGAACCTCTCTCTCCCTGACAGAAGAATTCAGCCTGATTATGGTAAGACGGCGTTGAGATCTTTAGGATTACCCCAATGAAACATCCCTCTGATTAATGCCCGAAAGAAAGAGCACGGTTTCCCAAACCAGAAAGATGGCACTATTATCACGAGAGATACCCAAAAGACTAAAATTAACACAGCATGTTCTATGTTTTTTTACGGAACAAATTTGAACGGGACATGTAAGAGAAGATCTGACAGATCTCAATCAATTCGGTGTCTTGTTAATTCGTGCGTCTCACTTTATTGTGCCCATGGATATCTGCAGATTTGACTACTTTACCTTCTTGTAAGAATTTCAATGATCCGTTTGAGTAAGGGATGGATATAGATATCCTCTTTTCTGCCGAATTTTATTACCAAAAGGAATCCACCAATGATGACGCTTACCACGAAGAGGAAAAAGAGGATGCGGATAACCGGCTCTTCCCCGGACAGGTCAATAAGATAATATTCTTCCATAAATGGCTTTATCTCTTAACAGGATATTTTATCTGTTGATTATGCTTCCATAAGAGGATTATATTACGTTTCTTGTAAGATAACTCTTTAAATTTCAAAAAATTATACTCTGCACGTATCCCGGAAGGGCAGTGTCAGCAGTAATATCACCTGATATGAATAGAAAGAATTACTTTCTGTCTAAAGATACCGTACCCCTGATACACCTGACAGAGAAATAACAATTACCCTGCATGAAATCGATAACTCTGTCTCTCTGGTAATTGCAATCCCGGCAGGTATCGTAAGAAAAACCAGAGAGAGTTAAAAACCCTGGTATAATTTCTTACATCTCATACCAGATCAGATCTCATGCTCATCCCTTGCAGAATGGCACCCTTGTCAGCCTGACCGACCATGGCTGCATACCGCGCAAGTACCCCTGACAGAGCTTTTCGTTCAGGTTTAAAGGCATCTTTTCGTGCCTGTAATTCATGAGCATCCACGAGTAGATCGATGGTTTTTGCATAGAGATCTATCCTGATGCTGTCCCCTTCCTGCACAAGTCCTATCGGGCCTCCTGCTGCTGCCTCAGGGGTAACATGGCCGATACAGGGTCCCCGTGTTCCCCCGGAAAACCTGCCGTCGGTAACAAGGGCTACCCGGGAGTATCCCCGCCCCATCAGTGCAGAAGTAGGTGAGAGCATCTCAGGCATTCCCGGACCTCCTGACGGCCCTTCGTACCTGATTACCATCACATCACCTTCCCTGACAGAATCAGAAAGGATCGCATCCATCGCTTCTTTCTCACCTGAGTAAACCCTGGCAGGTCCGGTATGCTGCCACATAGACTCCTGTACCGCAGAACATTTCACCACTGATCCCCCCGGTGCAAGACTGCCGTACAGGATACGCAGGCCTCCTGCGGTATGAACCGGATCGTGTACCGGTCTGATGACGGTGGTATCGATGTAGCGCACTGCATCAGCGATGGCATGGGTTTTTATTCCTGATATCGTCATCACGTCCTCTATTTCAGATCGGATTGACTGAAATACTGCAGGAATACCTCCTGCCCGGTGCAGAGCCTGCATTGAATGCGGCCCTCCCGGCTGCATGGATGCAATATGAGGTACAGTCTGTCCGATCTGATCAAATTCATCAAGTGAGAAAGGCACGCCTGCTTCCTGTGCGATCGCCATCAGGTGAAGAACCGTGTTCGTGGATCCGCCAAGTGCCATGTCAACCCTGATTGCATTCCTGATACCTGCCCCGGTTATGATACTCCTCGGGCAGATGTTGCCGGTTACCAGTTGTACCGACCGCATACCGGTTTCATAGGCAAGGCGGTTCTTTTCTGCATCGACTGCGGGTACCGTTGCGCACCCGGGAAGTGACATCCCCATCGCTTCCGTCATGCAGGCCATGGTGTTGGCAGTATATAATCCCTGGCAGCTCCCGCACCCGGGCATGGCGTCTTTCTCAAGCCCGACAAGTTCCTGCTCGCTCATTGTCCCTGCAGCAACTTTTCCGACTCCTTCAAAGACATCGGTGAGTGAGATCTCGCAGCCATGCCTCCATCCCGGAAGCATGTTTCCCCCGGTCAGAACAATCGCAGGGATATTAATCCGGGCAGCAGCCATCAGCATCCCGGGAACGATCTTATCACAGGTGCACAGGCAGACAAGACCATCAAACTGATGTGCCTGTGCCATCAGTTCCACCGAGTCTGCAATATTCTCCCGTGACGGGAGAGAGTATCGCATGCCGATATGTCCCATTGCGATGCCGTCACAGATCCCGATGGTATTAAACTCAAACGGGGTTCCGCCTCCAGCTGCAATTCCTTCCCTGACTCGTTGTGCCAGGATCTGAAGATGCAGGTGACCGGGTACAATCGTATTAAACGAGTTTGCTATCCCGATGAAGGGACGGTCCATTTCTGTGTCTGTTATACCCAGTGCACGAAGCAGCGATCGGTTCGGTGCTCTGATGTATCCCTTTTTGGCCTCATCACTCCTCATATATCATCCAGATACATCGTTGGAAAATAAAAGGATATTCTTTCGTTTTTTTCTTTTCATCTCTCAGTAATCGGTATGCGGTATGTTGGAAACCATAATCTCACCGTTTTTTTCCCTGTGATGAAGGAAAATTGCATTGTCCCGCTCCCGATATCGGTGACATACTATTATCTGTCCTATGGTATCACCTCTGTACATGGAAGATCGGTACTTACGGTTTATTGGGCATATTGAGGTCATGATATACCTTGTTCTCATCGGTATACTCGCAGTGGTCCTCGCGTTCGGGCTTATTGAACTCATTGTCCTGATAATCTACTCTATAATCACCGAGGCAGATCTTCTCATGGGCACAAAAGGATTATTGAATGCATTTGAATTCTTCCTGCTCATTCTCATTGGTCTTGAGTTATTAGAGACAATACGGGCTTTTCTGACCGATAAAAGGATTCACCTGGAGATTGTCCTGACCCTTGCAGCGATTGCAATTGCGCGAAAGATTATCATCTTTGATCTGGCCGAATCTCCTGATAATGGCATTATTCTCATCGGAATGGGTGTTATTATCATGGCTCTGACTGCGGGATACTATCTGGTGAAGAAGGCTGACCAGAGCGCGTCAGGAATAAAAATTTTTTAACGGTATCTCAAAAGTCACAAACTTTTTTCAGATTCGTTTTTTCGTATGATTCCTGCAGTTATTGGTTACGGTTTTTGTCTGGTTGATAGTCCCTGCATGTCTGTACAAATTGCAGGATAACCCATTCATTGCGAACTTCCGGGTGAAACATCACACCGAACCAGGGATTTGTTCTATGTTTTATGGCTGCTATCCGCTCTCCTGACCTGGCAAGGACAACAAAAGAAGAAGGGATCTCTGGCATGAAGCGATGCAGTTCATAGCCGGTAAACGGTTCCACCCTCCCGAAAATCCCGCCTGTTTTGGTATTGGCCGGGACAATCTCCTGCATTCCGATTGTTACCTCATCCCGTATCGTTCCTCCTGATATTATTGACACGATCTGCATCCCTGCACAGATCCCGAGAATGGGGCGGGAATATGAAGGAATCCATGAAAAAAAGGCAGTATCGTTCAGGTACTCGTTATCGGCAAGGGCAGTACCACAGAGGATGCACCCTTCTGTGGTATCACAAATCCTTTCGCGGAAGTGGGAGATGGTATGGGGGATTCCTTGTTTTGACAGAATGGTCGAGACAGGGGAAACAAATTCATAAAAAGAGAGAGATTGTGGTTTGTATGAGAGGTCTATTACCTGTAGCATCTGTCTTTCTCCTCGAGGCAGGCACGGGTTATCTGGTAGATGCCATGGTAGTTATGGTATGTCATATCTGCACTCTTAATTACAATTCTTTTTTTAAAAAACGGGGCATCGGTAACAAACGTTTCGTATTCCCCTCCTTCCCCACAAAGAGTAATCCGGTAACGTTGTGCGCAGGTAATAAGAGCTTTGAGAAGATAAATGTCCAGCTCTCTGCCAAGCCATTTCTCATCAAGGGGATATCCAAAAACCCCGGTTATATACACCGAAAACCCGAGTCGTATCAATTCGTGCAGGTATGCTTCCTGATCGATCTGCCATAACGGATTGAAACACCAGATGCCCAGTTCATTGCAGATCTTCTGGATTCGCGTTGCCTGGTAAACCGAGAGGATTGCACCGGTCACCACCCCTTCCACGTTATACCATTCTATTGCATTTTTTAGTGCTGCTGTGAGATCGTCCAGTTCCTTTTCTTTTATGCCTTTTGTTTCCTGGATAATACAGGGGATTCCTGCAGCTTCTGCCTGCATCGCGGCAAGGGTACTATTCGGTGTGTGAAACATGTAACTCTCTGCGTTTGCACTGACTATCGAGACAGAGCAGACAACCTGATCGGTCATCTGTGCCCGGTACCATGCAAAAAGGGAGTCTTTCCCCCCTGAAAGGAGAATACAGAGTCTCATTGTACCCATTCTTTGTTCTGTGCCGGTATCTCTTTTCGTATCTGTGCAGATGAAAAAACGGGTTGTGCTTTTTTGGGATCATGAATGAGCAGATCTGTTGTTGTAGGTACGGTTATTCTGATGGGAGTGTATTATACGAAAAAAACACCTATTCATCACAGGCAGGAAGAGCATGAAACCCGTCAGGAGTGATACAGGGATGATAGAATCAGTCTCTATTAAAGGTTATATGTCAATCAGGGAGCAGAATATCCTATTAAGCCGGCTAAATATCCTGATAGGCGCAAACGGAGCAGGGAAATCAAATATTCTCAAAGTTTTCACCCTGCTTTCAGCAATGATGGCTGGGAATCTCCAGGAATTTGTTTCTTTTGCAGGTGGAGCGAACGCACTCCTTTCCCGGCGAACAGATTCTGGTAATTCAATCTCATTTCATGTTACCGGATTTTTACAGGATTACCGGTGTGTCCTTGTTCCAGACAACAGGGATCATCTCCTGATTCAGAGTGAAGAACTCATTACCAATGCTGAATGGAAACAATCCCCGGAGTCATCAGGAAAAAAGAATTCATTGGAGTCCGGGGTAAGAGAAGAGAGCAGGTATGCAATTCCCTGTGATACCGTATCTTTAAAATCAATTTGTGATAACCCTGATTACCCCTCCCTTATCACTGCCCTGTATTGTCTAAAAGCATATCAGATGGCTCAGATTCACCAGTTAGACTCTCCTTCCCGGGTCCATCCCCCTCTCCCCCTGCTTGAACCTGACGCAGGAAACCTTGCCTGTGTCATAGCCGATCTCTATGCACAGTATCCTGAAAATTATTCCTATATCCGGGACTGCATCCGCCTGGCGGTTCCGTTCTTTGACGATTTTTCCATCACCTGCCCGGATGAACAGAAAGGTTCTGTGCACACCCTCGGATGGCGGGAACATAATACCGAGTACACATTTCCGATGCAGGATTTATCTGACGGAATAAGGAGGTTTATCGTCCTTGCGACCATTCTCAACTCACCTGTTCTCCCCCCGGTTATCATCATTAACGAGCCGGAAGCAGGTCTTCACCCGTATGCAATACGGATCCTGGCAGCAATGGTACGAAGTGCAGCTGTGCGGACCCAGGTTATTATTGCAACCCAGTCTGTCACGTTTATTGATACCTGTGGGCCGAATGATCTGCTGGTTGTCGGAAGAAGTGAAGGAGAGACGGTGGTGACAAAGATAAACGATGATGAGATCGGGGAATGGCTTGCTGATTATTCCTTAGGTGAGCTCTGGGAGCACAATATCATTGGTGGAAGGCCTGATAGATGAGCAGGAAGCAGAAGAAGGTCAGGCTGCATATTATTGTAGAAGGTCAGACCGAGGAGACCTTTATCAGGGAGATAATCAGGCCTTATCTCTTCCGGTTTGGCATAACCACCCACTGGCATGTAATTATCAATTCGGCACATAAAAACAGGGTGTATCGCGGAGGTGTCAGTTCCGGTACCTATGGGCGCCTTCGTGCAGATGTCTACCGTCTCCTTGATACGGATCTGAGAGTCACTACCATGTTTGACTGCTACGGGCTTCCCGGAAATTTTCCCGGTGCCTGTGAGGCCCGTGCTGCGATTGATCCCTATGAGAAAGTACAGATAATTGAGGATGCGATGCGGGCTGACATCGGTTCGGACCGGTTCATCCCATTCATCACACTTCACGAGTTTGAATCACTTCTCTTCTCAGATATCAGGAAGATAGATGAAGTGATGCGTGCACACGGGAGATCGAGAATGGATGAGTTATCGGTAATACGTGATGAGTTCCTCAACCCTGAGGAGATAAATACGCACCCGCTACTCTCTCCGTCACACCGTTTAAAACAGATCTATCCCTCATACCAGAAGATATCAGATGGAATCCTGATAGCTCACCGGATAAGTCTGTCAAAGATACGAAGGTCATGCCGGCATTTCGATGCGTGGATGACTACCCTAGAATCGTTGCCCAATAGCCGGTAATGGTACCCGAAGTAACGAGCCGGTATCTCATCAACTATTAATGAACTGCAGGCAAAATTAGAGGTATTGGAGATGAATAATGTTTGACTTAAAACATATGGCAATAAAATTTTTAAGTTCGCCAGAGGGCCAGAAGATGCTGATGGAGTTTTTAACATCACCGGAAGGGCAGGCACAGTTACAGAAGTGCATGAGTACAAAAGAAGGCAAAGAACTTGCAGTCAGTTTTATCAGCCAGAGTGTCGGGATGCTCTCTCTTGATGAGAGCACAACAAAGATGATACAGGGAGCCCTTCAGGGGATCGCCTGATATTTATACGAAAAATGAGAAATCCGGGTTATTTCCGATCATTACCTTCTGCCGGGGTCAAATTTTTCCTGATGGATGGAGTGATCAAAGATACCCTGCAAAAAATGATAAATGATACGGAATGATGGCATGAAGCTCTCGATTATCTGTGATAATACTGCGATTATCGGTTCTGATGTACAGGGTGAGGACGGTTTTAGTGCACTACTTGAGGATGAATCACTCCAGATCCTTTTTGATACCGGTTTTACCGGAATTTTTGTCGACAATGCAGAAAAGATGGGCCTTTCTGTAAAACCTGATATTCTTCTTCTCTCTCATGGTCACCGGGATCATACCGGGGGCCTGCTGCGCTTTATTACCCTTCCTCTCTCTCCTGACTGCATCTGCATTACCCATCCCGATCTCTTCCTCGCGAAATGGAAACTGGGCAATGAGTTTGGTATTCCCATCTCTGCACCGTCCTTACAGCATCATCTGAAGATATCCTATGCAAAGGGTCCGGTCTGGATCACTGACTCAATTCTTTATACCGGGGAAATCCCCGGGTATTTCCCTTTTGAACCTGCAGAAGAAGGCAGAACGAAGGTAAGGGATGGTGTTATGGTCCCTGATCTGCTTGAGGATGAATCAGCCCTGGTGTGCCGGTCAGCGTCAGGACTCGTCATTATCACCGGTTGTGCGCACCGTGGTATCTGCAATACCATCCGATATGCGCAGCAACTCTGCAATGAAAAAGAGATCGAGGCGGTTATCGGTGGTCTTCACCTTGCATCGGCAACAGAGGAACGAATAAAGGGCACGATACAGTTTCTTCGGGAAACAGGGGTTCATCATCTATACCCCTGCCATTGTACCGGGTTTGCAACAACGCTTGCGTTTGCACGGGAACTGCCGGTGGAATACTGTGGATGTGGAACCGTTCTTTCGTTTGATACCGGTTTATAATGATTTTATCCCGGTTTCTCCCTTCTCATCCAGGTAAAAAGGGATACCGGATCCAAAGTTCCCTCTCCTTTTTTTTCAGACGAACAGATACATCAGAATAATCCCTGGAATAATCCTGTTACAAACTGCCACATATTGGAAAATCCTTCTGATATGATAACAACGGGATCCACCCCAAGAATCGGGAAAATAAAGAGGAAATACAGGATTGTTCCGAGGGTTGCCCCGACATTGGCCAGTGCTGCAACAAGAACAATCCGAAATACCGGGACGCTCCTCATCTCTTTGAAGGTCTCAGCCTCCATTATCCGCTTGAAATCACCGATACCCGGCTTGCGGATCTTTGCCTCTGCAATTGCAGCAAACCATCCTGCTGCGATCAGCGGGTTTAATGTGGTGACCGGTGAGACCAGAAATCCAACCGCTGCTGAGAGGGGATGACCCCCGGCAAGAAGGGTGCCTGCTGCTGTTAATAATCCGTGCATCAGGATCCACCAGACAATCGCCTCGATAAGAACCTCTGTTCCTATTCCTGAAAAGATGATGGCCCCTATCAGGAAAAGAAAGAGGAGGATGACAATGCCACCGAATATCTTTCCCCAGGGCGGATGCCTGACCGGTTTAGCATACCTGTCGGCCGGCGGCAATGACGCAGGGTCAGCGAGGAATCCTTCGATACCTTTCCGGTGCCCTGCACCGATGACAACCAGTATCCTCTCTTTTGTTTTTGAAAGTTTCAGGAGTTCGTGGGTCATGTACACGTCGCGTTCAGTGATGAGGGCTTTTGATGCGTTGGGTGAGAACTTCTGGAACTCCTCCATGGCAAAATTGACCATGTCCTCTTTTTTTAGTTCTTCAATGTCTAAGTCTTCGGTATCGGTAGAGATGAGTGAAGCAGCAAGTGCATAAAACATCTTGAGTTTCTCTACAATGCCCATCGAACTCCAGAACCGTTGCAGGGTTATTCTGATATCGCGATCGATAAGTGCAATCTCGATCTGGCGTTCTTCAGCAAGCGTAATGGCAGCCTTCATCTCAGCACCAGGTTCCACTCCGACATCCATCCCGATGCGACGTTGAATATATGCTAAAACCCACTGGATAAGCAACTGGTTAAAGTTCTTTGCTTCCAGGATCTGTTCTACATCAGGCTGGGCAGCTTTCTGTTTCAGTCCGAGATACCTGCCCTGGTCGAGTTCAACTGCGACTACATCAGGATGAAAGGTCTCTATTCCTTCCTGTACTTCAAAAACGCTTTTTTGTGAGACATGAGCAGTCCCGATAATTTTTATTTCAGCCATGAATACTCGTTATTCCTTCTCCATCGATGAGAAGTCTTCTCCCCGGTGTCTTTTGTATCTGTCGTACATACGAAGAGATCTTTTCTTCTTCCTGCTGTTCTGCTTCTGCACGGTGTATGAGATCGGCTGCTAACAGGAGTGCATCTTCTTCTGATATGGGATATCCGATACCGTTACAGAACGACGGATCCGCAAGGTTGTGCCCCTCCAGCATAAAGGGATATGTCCGGCAGATAGAGGGACGTACCTGATAAATACTGCAGACCCCGTCAGAAAGGAACCGGCACCGGGATCCTTCCCTGATAAGTGCCCACTCAAATGTTACCTCTTTTTCGTTGATAGTGATAACTTCCGGGAAGGGTTGTGCAATATCGTCCCAGGCAAGCCCGGTGTAGTTCATAATTGCATGGATTTCATCAGGAAAAACCATGACAAGAGCGTCTCCCTCTTCGGTATCAGAACAGCACTTTCCGCACTTCCTGCAGATAAATCCATGTTTTTGAATCCGGGAAGCAATTGCATGGATGCCTGTCTCGTTTCCGATCATCGTGAATGCTACGATTCCTGTGTAATCTGGTCAAAATTCTCAAAGACACGGAATCCTTCATAGGAATGGCTGACCTCCGGGTGCCATTGCAATCCGAATATCCGGTTATTCCGGTCTTCAACCGCTTCAATCAGACAGATATCTGATCGGGCAAGTCTGCAAAAACCTTTCGGGATCTCCTGTACTTCATCTGCATGGGATGCCCAGACCTGAATTTCTTCCGGGTACCCTGCAAGGATTGAGTCGTTCTTCTCAACCTTTACGGTAACTGCCCCGTATCCTCCCTTTTCTCCGGGATGAACCCTTCCCCCCCTGCCTTGTGCGATGATATGGAGACCAAGGCAGATTCCAAGGATTGGGACTCCGATATCTAAGTACGAGATACAGTTGCCGATACGTGAAATGTCAGGTCCTCCTCCCAGAATAATCCCTCTGCATTCTTGTAAGACATCTTTTACCGGTGTGGTGTTTGGTATGAGTTTTGCTTCGATCTCAAGATCGCGGAGTGATCTGATGATGAGATGATTGAATTGTCCAAAATTATTGACAACAAATATGGGGCGCATCTGCAGCATATCATTTGCAATAAAAGCACTTAAGGTAGTGACATGCCCCGGGCAGCAGAAACCGGCTTTAAGTATCCTTTAAACCGTTTCATAAGAAAATACGACCAGTATGGGAATAGAGAGACATCAGATCATACAAAGCTGTCCCTGCTCCCTTGTGGTTACCGGGAAAACCGGTTCATTATGGAGAGTATCGTTGCACCGTCTCCTGGATCGCCCGGATTATCTGAGATTTCGTATGGCCCATCATGTACGCAAGATACATGGCTCCTCCTGCTCCCATTCCTTCCTTGACCTCACCGATGCAGTATCGCTTCAGACCATCATGGGCGAGATCACCAAAACCGGGATCTATCGAGATCATCTCAACTCCGATTGCCTCTGCAATCACGCTGGCATTGGCAGATGCATCTTTTGTCACATAGATGGTTGTTACAACCGGTGGAAGCGGGATTTCCATCTGTTGCAGAATACCACAGATTGCGAGCATCTGGGTTCCTCCGGCCAGACAGATCTTTGTTTTACAGGATGCTACAATCCCTGCTGCTACAGCCATCATGGGATCCCCCACTTTTCTGATGAGAGAGATGCCGTCTTTGGTATCGACTGGCAAAAGTCTTCGAAGGGCCATGGTTACAACAGATTCCTTTAAAATGACAGGATTGGTTACAAATGCACTGCTCACTTGTGCAGGGTATCCGAGGGCTCTCAAAACACAAAGCGCCGTGGTCGTTCCCCCGGGAACCGATTCGCCAAGGATGATAAGGTCATGAAACGCAGAGAGATGGGCTCCGATCAGTTCTCCTGCGCGAAAAAGAGTATCGGCACCGGGAACTGCGTCTTCATACCTGGGATCCCTGCCCGGCTCGCCGTATACATCCATGCATGGAATGGTAGGGGTATGGGCAAGACCTGCATTGATAAAGAAGGGGGAGAGGTTGCAGAGCTGCATCATGGAACAGGTGATGGATGCAGGCGTCGGACAACCGGTCGGGGTATTCGGGGTGGCTGCAGAACTCGTAATTGAACCGGTCATCACCAGTTCTGCATCAAGAATGGGTGTAAGGAGGGTTCCTTGCGGGTCTGGTCCTGCACCTGAGAGTCCCGGGACCGTGGAGAGCATGGTGTTTGCCAGGATCCCGCAAAAAATCGGATTTTTCGGGGTGTAATCAGGAGTAATTGAGGCAAAAGGCATTATGGTATATCAGTATGGAGCCTGCATCAATATTCCGATTATAGGGTTATCCTGGCAGGATGGGTAAGGGAATGATTAACTTCTGGTGGCTCGTATGTAAAAATAACATGTTTGAGATAAAGGAGAGACTGGGAAAGACAGGCGTTTCTCTCCCTGATATTGTCGATGCAGCATCAGAACTTGCACATCTGATATCTGATAATCCCCCGGATCAAAGGGAAATAAACCGCAGAATAGCGCATTTTCTTACCGATCCCAATATCTCATCGCTCCTTTTGGCAGCAATCCTCTTAGAGGATGAACTTATTGCAAAGAGACCCGGCTCTGAGATTGCTGATGATCCGATCTGGCTTCTCTCTGACGAGTGTATCGGAATTGCAATAGCAGAGATTATTGCCGGTCCTGCAGGAAAATTTGCCTTTACTATGTATGATCAGAAGAAACCCGGGATAATCGGGATACTGGGTCCGTTTCTTGATGATGCGATTGCAGGTCTGGCAGCAGGATCGGTCTGTGAAACTGCGATTGCTCCCGGGGTCTGAAAAGCCGGATACTCTCAGATACTGATGCCTTGTGAAATTTCACGGTATAACCAAATTATTGACTCTCTTTATCCCTGTTATTGCTCTCCTTCAGTTTACCACGCGTCTGCCGCTCGGGAAGGAACAGGACTTCTCTGCATTTGCCCGTGCCTCATGGCTTTATCCTGTTGCCGGTTATGTAACCGGGGGGATTACTGCAGGAGTCCTTCTCCTTCTCCCGTTTTCTCCCGATACGTCTGCCGCAGCAGCCCTGGTTCTTCTGCTTCTCCTCTCTGGAGCGAATCATTTTGACGGGCTTTTAGATCTCGGTGACGGATTGATGGCCCACGGGGATCAAAAGAAGCGGGTGGCAGCCCTGACAGATCGGGCTGTCGGTGCCGGGGGAGTAACAGCAGGGATATCGGTTATCCTTCTCTCATATGCCTCACTTGCATCGACAAACAGTCCGTTTCTCCTTGCAGGGTTCGTTCTCTGTGGGGAAGTGCTCTCCCGCTATGCCATGGCTGTCATGACCGTAACCGCACGACCATTTCACGATGGGATTCATGCATTCCTGCATAGTCATGCAAAAAAATGGTTTATTCCTGCCTCAACACTTCTTCTGGTACCGCTCTTTTGCCTCCCCATAATCTCCCTGATATTTCCCCTGCTCCTGCTTACCACGCTCGTGGTTACCGGTGGTATGCAGCGTATGGCATACCGGGTATTTTGGGGTGCAAATGGCGATATTATCGGTGCGACCGGTGAGATTGTCAGGTGCATGGTATTTCTTGTGTCAGCACTTGCAGGGATCGTATTCTGATAATTCCGGTTCAGAATCTTATAAACCGGGCATTCCGGATTTTTTCGAAAAAACCCCGGGTGGTGACAGAGCAGGCTCTTTCCCGTGGTTTTTGGTTTGTGTGTATCGTCCTTATCGGAACCGGTAAAAAAAGAGGAGAGAAAGCCGGGGATCCCGCTTTATACAATAAAGCGGTTCCCGTCGTCAGTCTTCTCTAATAACGGGAGAGAAAACCACTGTCTGAATCGTCATCGCAGGCAATGTCAGTCCCGTCCCGTACCAGTGTGTTAAAGGCGATGGCTGCATCAAGGTATGCCTCAGGTGGGACGGAACCGCTCTGAACCTGCGCCCCTGTCTTTTCATAGGGTGACGGCATCACCCGCGCCCCAACCTTAATCCCCTTGCAATGTCTGCAATATCCGCATTTCGTATGCACAGAAACGATACCGGTAGCGCATTGTACATGTGCACGGTCAGACCCTTCTGTCCTGATTATAGCTAACGATTTCATATCTTCTCATTACATATTATCTGTATACTATCTAATAATTGGGTCTAACAGCATCAGTTCAGCGATACGAGGCATTATTTGCGATTCCGGAACTGACGAAACGATTAATAAGGTTACCTGTCCAATAAGTAATACTCGCGTAAATTAGCTGTTTATTTGCAGATACTGATTTTGCGGAGGAATTGGAGGATATTCAGATTATGGCAGGTGAAAAGCCCCACATGAACCTCGCGGTCATTGGACACATTGACCACGGAAAGTCAACGACTGTAGGCCGTCTTATGTATGAGACCGGCGCTGTACCGGCACACATCATTGAAAACTATCGGAAGGAAGCGGAATCAAAGGGTAAGGGTTCCTTTGCGTTTGCCTGGGTTATGGATAACCTAAAGGAAGAACGTGAACGTGGTATCACCATCGATATTGCACACAAGCGGTTTGATACCCCGAAGTACTACTTTACCGTTGTGGACTGTCCCGGCCACCGTGATTTCGTCAAGAACATGATCACCGGTGCATCCCAGGCAGATGCTGCAATTATTGTTGTTGCGGCTCCGGATGGTGTTATGGAACAGACCAAGGAGCACGTGTTCCTCTCAAAGACGCTCGGTATCAACCAGCTCATCATTGCAGTCAACAAGATGGATGCATCAAAATACTCTGAGGAGCGGTTTAATGAAGTCAAGAAGGAGATGTCCAACCTGCTCAAGATGGTCGGTACAAACCCGGACAGTGTAGCATTCATTCCGATCAGTGCCATGGAAGGGGACAATATTACCAAGAGCAGCGAAAACACCCCCTGGTACAAGGGCAAACCTCTCTTCGGACTCCTTGATGACTTAAAAACACCTGATAAACCAACTGATAAACCTCTTCGAATTCCAATCCAGGATGCATACTCAATATCAGGTATCGGAACGGTACCTGTCGGTCGTGTAGAGACCGGTATTCTTAAGAAAGGTATGAATGTCACCTTTATGCCGGCAAATAAGAGTGGGGAGTGCAAATCAATCGAGATGCACCATGAGGAGATAGCCCAGGCAGAACCGGGTGACAACATCGGGTTTAACGTTCGTGGTATCGGTAAGGATGATGTACGCAGGGGCGACTGTTGTGGTCCTGCAGACAACCCGCCATCGGTTGCAGAGGAGTTTACTGCACAGATCGTTATTCTGCAGCACCCAAGCGCCATTACCGTTGGATACACCCCGGTATTCCATTGCCACACCTCACAGACAGCCTGTACCTTTACAGAACTGGTAAAGAAACTGGATCCACGGACTGGTGAGACCCTTGAGGAGAACCCGACCTTTTTAAAGGCCGGTGATGCCGCAATCGTCAAGTGCCGCCCGACAAAACCTCTCGTCCTTGAGAATGCCAAGGTCATCCCGCAACTTGGCAGGTTTGCCATCCGTGATATGGGTTCTACCATTGCAGCAGGAATGTGCATAGACATTGTCAAGAAAGAATACCGCTAATCTGTTTTGTTGGTGGTATAAATGCAAAAAGCCAGGATCCGTTTAACCGGTACCGATTATCGGAAAGTCGAAGAAGTATGTAACAAGATTCGAGAGATAGCTGAGCGTACTGGTGTCAATCTGGCGGGTCCCATCCCCCTTCCAACCAAGAAACTGGTTGTACCTATCAGGAAGAGTCCTGATGGCGAAGGGACTGCTACATGGGATCGCTGGCAGATGCGTGTACATAAACGCTTGATCGATATCGATGCGGATGAGCGTGCCCTACGCCAGCTGATGCGTACGCAGGTTCCGAAAGATATTGGAATCGAGATTGTACTTGAGAGTTAAAGTCAGAGGGGTAGCGGCGTGAGAGCCGCAGAATCTATACGTAATATCTACACCAATGCCTCTGCTGGGAGGCTTCTTCTCCTTATTTTTCTGATATCGCTCCTGATCAGACTATATCTGCTGGATCTGAAGCTGTATCATCATGATGAAGCAATCCATGCCTGGTTCGTGTATGAACTCCTGACGAAAGGAACCTATATGTATGACCCGATGTACCACGGGCCATTCCTCTATTATGCGACCGGGGTCATGTTCACACTCTTTGGAGAGAGTGACAGTATCGGCCGGATGCTGCCTGTCATCTTTGGCTCCTGTCTCATTCCCCTGCTCTATGCCCTTTTCCGCCTTGGATACCTGACAAAGAATCAGGTGGTTGTTGCCGCTCTCTTTATTGCAGTATCACCGGATATGGTATACTTCTCCCGGTTTCTGCGGCATGACATCTTTCAGCTCTTCTTTACCCTGGCATGTCTCATCTGCGTACTTGCCTGGATTGAGAAGGAACGGTGGTATTATGCCGCACTTGCAGGACTTACTGCCGCTCTGGGTATGACCTGCAAGGAGGATATGCCGATAACCCTCCTGATATTTGCCTCTTTTTTCCTGTTCTGTATCTATACCCGCAGGGTAACACTGCCCCGGCACTGGATCAGGCACCTCTGCGGGGCAGTACTGATTGCAGGAGTAACCGGTCTCCTCTTTTATTCATCCTTTGGTGCATCCCCTGAAACCTTCTTTAACGCAGGATTTCGTGCTGTTGATCACTGGGTCTCCATGCATGAGGAATGCCGGTTATGTGGCCCTCCCTATTATTATATCCTCATGCTTATGATGTATGAACTCCCGGTTCTCTTCCTTGCAATCCTCTCAATTGTCCAGTACGGGCTTTCCAGGAGGAAAAAGAACCGTGAAGGATTCGTCCCGCAAAACGGGCACCATCAGAAGCTGCCCGATCTGCACCCCGGGCGAATCTCCGGTGACAAATCAGAGTTATTCTTTATATTCTCGGTATACTGGATGCTTCTCTCCCTTTTTGTGTACGGAATTATCGGAGAGAAGGTTCCCTGGTTGTTACTTCACCAGTTTCTGCCCATGATCTTTGTCGCAGTCTATGCGATGGGCAGGAAAAAGATGCTCCTTTCTCTGCTTACCTGTATTTATCTCGTAGGAATGTCCTGGCATCTCTGCTTTGTTCCGGTAGATATCAACGAACCGATTGCACAGGTACAAAACTCTGAACAGTTCCGGGAAGTGATGGATCTCATTGATCTCTCAGATTCGGTTGTTATTGCATCTGATACCTACTGGCCGCTTCCCTGGTATTACCGGGGTCAGGAATGGCATAAATTCACGTTTTATGGTCAACGGGTTGATCCTGAGGTCATCTATCGGAATGATCCGGATATGGTCATAACCCATGATATCGAGAGTTATCCTGCCCTTGCCGGGTACCGGATGTACCCCTATGTTCATAGTTACTGGTTCTCATGGTGGGACAACAAGGACCGGCTCGTACCCTATTACCTGTACCGGGACGGAAAGAAGGGAAGTATCAATATCGATGTATTCATAAAGCCCGATATTGCCGTAGAATACGGGCTTGCAGATGCATCTGTTCTTTCCGGTAATCTGACGATTCCCCGGATTCGATCGGTCTGATCATCTCTCTTGTTACAAGCGGGTTTTTTGGTTCTTTCTTTTCAGTTGAGATGGAAAGGAATTTTATTGGTTCAGTAATCTGACCAGTTTCTCGGCGAATGCACCGGCAGCCTGTGGTCCGTTTGCAGTAACAATGCTGCCATCTGATACCACCGGTTGCGGTGTGTAATGGCCCCCTCCCTTTTTTAGTTCGGCAATTGCGGTATCGTCCGGAAAAACGGTTGCTTTTTTTCCTTTTAATATTCCCGCCCGGGCGAGAACTACAGGAGAAAGGCAGATTGCCCCGATGATCTTATTGGAAACGGAAAAATCTGATATAATGGTCTGCAGCTTTACATCATCCCAGAGGTGTTGTACCGAACCGCTCCCTCCGACCAGCACAACCGCATCGTATTGGTCTGTTCCTGTTTTTTGAATCTCTGCAATGGTCTTTTCAATGAGCACCTCATCACCAAGCATTCCTCTGGCAATTCCTTTCACGGTTGAGATGAGATCATAATTTACACCTGCCCTGTCAAAATAGGCGATCGGTTCCCCAAGTTCCTCGTCCCTGAACTTCTCGGGAGCAATGATAATAAGCACCTTTTTCTGTTTTCCTTCCGGTTGTACCTGGTTCATAAGCTTCACCATCGGGAGGATATCAGCCCGCTACCTGATAAACATTATCCCTGGGAGAATACCCGATCCATTATCTTTCGGTTTCATCCTGCCCGGACAGGGGATCTGGAGAGAGGAGTGTTTCCTCCTTAACATGAATACTTTCACAACTCTCTTCTTCCGCATGCTCCGGAAAAGTAAATGAGTGAGAGGATCGAAAGAAAAAAACACCTGACCGTTCTTTCTTTATCCCTGGGTTTTGTTGTTGTTCTCTATCCCCTTGTTCTTCTCAATGGTCTCGGCAACAGTTCGTAACACCGTCACCCGTGCATAGTATTTATCGTTTGCAGGGACGATGGTCCAGGGAGCCAGTGGGGTACTGGTACGTTTGAGCATCTCACTGACTGCGGAACGGTAATTCTCCCATTTTTCCCTGTTTCGCCAGTCTTCATCAGTAATCTTCCATTGTTTTTCAGGGTCACCTTCACGGTCACGAAACCGGTTCAGTTGTTCATCTTTATCGATCTGAAGCCAGAACTTGATGATGATATTCTCATTCTTTGAAAGTCTCTCTTCCATCCCGTTTATCTCATGGTATGCCCGTTTCCATTCTTCTTCCCTGCAGAGCCCTTCAACCCGTTCAACCAGAACACGTCCGTACCAGCTCCTGTCAAATATCGTGATGTGGCCTTTTTTTGGCAGCCTGATGTAAAACCGCCAGAGATAATGATGCAGGAGATCCCAGTCACTTGGTTTTCCGATTGGTTCAACCGTATATCCCCGTGGATTTAAGGAGTTTGTCAGCCTGACAATACATCCTCCTTTCCCTGCTGCGTCCCATCCTTCAAATACAATAATAACCGGTTTTTTCTGTCGTATGAGATCATTCTGGAGGGCACTCAGCCGTTCCTCCCAAAAATGCAGTAATTTTTTATATTCTGCATAATGATACGAGAGAGTCAGATCCACCAGATCCAGGGCAGATCGATCCTCATGGATTCCCGGATGAGCGATATCAGGGGGGAGGCGTGCAGCATAGATCATCTCGGGAAGCGGTGTCTTTAGTCGTGCAAGCCATGCCTCCATTAAGGAAGTGACCGTTTGCAGGACTTTTACATAGGCATACCGGCCGTGTTCTGCCTCGATGATGGTCCAGGGAGCATAGAGGGTATCGGTCCTGCTGATAAGGTGTTCAATGATGGGGAGGTACTCCTGATAATGGGATGCACAGTCCGGAGTGGCGGTAAAGGGGCACTCTTTTTGTAATGACTCTTCACTCACTTTCTCTAGTCGTTCTGTCTGGGTCTGGCTTGAGACGTGAAGGAAAAGTTTAATGAGCAGGTTCCCGTCATCAGTGAGTTGTTCTTCGAAGGTCAGGATGTCATCGATTGCATAGGCAGGTACCGAATCCATATCAGCAGGTGAGAACCGTTCAACAAGGGTCCTGCTGTACCAGCTTCTGTCTAATATGATAATCTGTCCGTATGGGGGGAGGCTGACCCAGAACCGCCACATCATGTGGTGTTCACGTTCAATATCAGAGGGATTTCCAATGGGAATTACCCTGACACCGCGGGGGTCAAGGGCATGTATCAGCCGGTTGATAACCCGTGAGATCCCTGAACCCCGCCATCCTTCAACGGCAATGATAACTGCTTTTCCATGAACCCTGGCATCCCGTTGTAACTCTCCTATGTGGGCCTTTAAGGGATCAATGATATTGGAATATTCGTCTTTCTTAATTGAAAGAGAGAGGTCAAACGACTCAAGCATTTCTGTATCCTATACTACTCCATCATGATATTAATTCCATACGGTAATCTGCGAATTTTGGTACGAGATCCGGTTGTTATTTCTTCTGATAAGAAGAGCCGGACCAATTATCAGGGGATCATGCGTGTATCAGAGTCAGGGAGTGTCTGATGATAGGCAGGATAAGAACCATATCCTTCGAAGTAATGCGATTGCTTATCTGCATTACAAACAAATGAGAGAATGAGAAGAGTTCCTCCCATGACAAGCCGGGATTGTTTCAGACTCATAACTCCTGAATGCATTGAACAATCCCGGATAACTGCAGAAGGAAGGGTTGGTATGAAGAGAATGGTTCTGAGAATAATGGTTATCTGCGCTTTTATTGCCGTTGCCGGGTGTACAGGCGCATATAGTACAGATATCCCCCCGGCTGATGATCTCATCTCCGGTCAGGGAACGGTACAGTATATCGATCTTGAAGGGGGTTTTTTCGGTATTCTGGATGACGATGGAAGCAGGTATTATCCGCTTAATCTGGATCCGCTCTATTCACAGGATCAGTTGAGGGCGGCCTACAATCTGACCCCGGAGAAAGATGTTGTAACCTTTGCGATGTGGGGCACACCGGTGAGAATACTGGACATGCATAGGATCGAAAACAGCACCGGCACAGAACAGAGTGATCCTTTGATATTGGCAAACGGAACGGTTGTATATCCTGATGACAAAAAAGAGAGCCCGATAATTATTGCTGATGACGGGAACCGCTACGAGCCGGTCTTTCCCTCTTCCCTCCCCTGTCTCACCGAGGGTTTTACTCTATTCTTTACTGCGATGCCTGATAGAAACGTCACCGCACCAAAGAGAGATACGATCCCGGTCACGCTTCTCTCCTGCGAGGTAACGGATAAGCGGCTGACGGTCCATGATCTCATTCAAAACGAAGATTATCAGAATCTGACGTCTGTTTTTGGATCGATACGGATACAACTCATGGACCTGGGATCAGGAAAGGAACAGGTATTTTTCCTGCATTCCGGGGGATCAGATCTGATGCTCAGTATGGAGGAGCCTCCTGATGCTGTCATGGTTATCGGACAGTACATGGAGGCTTCTGGTTATCTGGAAAAACCCGATGATGAAGGAACCGGTCAGTACCGGGTATTTGATACCGATAACCTGACATCTCTTGCTGAAAATAGAGAAAAGAATGCCACCGTGCCGGTAACCTGACAGGTACCGGAATGACAGCAGACCTGGTCCGGGTCATAATCCCGGTCTTTTCTCTCCTTATCACTGATGATGTTTTGAGGTGACAGGATATGATATCGCCTAAAGAACGTCTTTTGTGGTATGAGGAGGAACTCAACCTCCTTTATTCGTATCCCATCGACGAGCTCGTCTCTGTTATTCAGGATGTTGGTTTTTCATGTGATTATTGTGGCCGGTGTTGCACCTCTGTATTTAACGGTCATGTGTTCCTCCTTGATGATGAGGTCTCTTCTGCCCGTGCACTCTGTGCTGATGCGGTAATTCCTGCTCCCGGGTTTGAGTTCTGTGACCGGGAGGGGACGTTTTATGTGTCTGGGTATGCTCTTCGGACAGATGCAGCCGGGAACTGTATCTTTCTCTCAGACAACCGGTGCAGCGTGTATGGGAAGAGGTTCTCTATCTGTCGGATTTATCCGTATATGCTTCATCGGGAGCCGGAAGAGGATGGTACATTTACGTTTCGGCAGATAAGCGGACTGAATCTGCATGGATCGTACAACCACGAGATATCAGAAGAACAGGCCCGGAAAAGTGCAGAAGATACTGTTGCATATGAAGAAGCGTTCCTACACCATATGATCTCCTTCTGTTCTTCTATTATTGCCCTTTTTTCTGTTGAGAACCGGCGACATGTACAACGGTCGTATGATATGAGATATCGTGATTTTATGTCAGGAAAACCGGTAGTAGTCAGGGTTTTTTATCATGATGAATTTGTTCCGGTAACCGTAACCCGGAAAGATTATGCCGGTATCCTTCCCCCTTCCCATTAAACAACTTTTCCCAGCCCCCTGCAGTGTGCATGGGTTACCTGCTCAACCGGGATAATCGCAATTTTTGGGAATAATGCCCAGGGGGTCTCTGCCTGGCTTTGCATACGAGAATTTCTCCTGGTCGGATCTTTGTGTGCGCATTATCCAACTCTCCGGGCACGAAAAAGGAAACGAATTTAAGAGGATGAGATGTATATTGTTATGCAAGAATGATTAAAAAAGAGCATTGGGAATACGTGGCTGATGCTTTTTCATTCCTGAAATCATATTAAAAGGAATTATTATGCGTTCACAGGATATTGCAATTGTTGGAATTCTTCTTGCCGTAGGTGCCATAGCACGGTTTTTTGCGGCAATATTTATTCCCGGTCCGATTGTACCGAACTTTATTATCATCTTTTACTGTCTGGCGATCATGCTTATCATTCCCCGGTTCAGGGAAGCACTTGGCATCGGTATTGTGGCAGGTATTATCAGTGCGCTTATTACGCATTCTATCTTCCCGCCGGCAAATCTCATCAGTGAACCGATTGGAGCGCTCGTCTGTCTGGGTGTCTTTGTCTCGATACGAAAGCGTTTTATCGTCGCTCCCGCAGTCTCAACCCTTATTGCGACCATTGCCAGTGGAGTTACGTTTGTTCTTGTTGTCATGGCCATTGTCATGGTCGCCCCGACTCTTTTGTACAAGGAGTTTACCTATGAGAGTCTCTCGGCGTTCTTTGCAACCATGTTTATCATGATTGTTGTTCCCACAGCGATTCTGAATACCATTGTGGCACAGATCCTCTATATCCCCGCTGCCCGTGTTCTTTCCCGGGGTAAGCGATGATTCAGGTAAAAAACCTGACCTATTTTTATCCCTATTCAGATGAAACCCCGGCACTTTCTGATCTCTCGTTCTCAATTCGCAGAGGAGAACTGGTTCTGGTAACCGGACCAACGGCAGCAGGAAAAACAACACTCTGTCTTGCCATTGCCGGGATACTGCAGCACGAATTTGAAGGGACAAAGAGCGGGAGCATCACCTTTATGGGGCAGGATGTGGGGGCATATCAGGGGATGTCTGAGTTGAACCGCCATGTTTCCATGGTCTTTGATGATGCAGATGCCCAGCTTATCTTCACGAGCGTGGAAGAGGAGATCCTCTCCGGGATGCAGATGCGGGGATGGACAAAGCAGGAGAAATACGATCGTATGGAGCATATTCTCGTGGTTTGCGGTATTGCCCATTTACGGGATCGTCCTCCGTATGCCCTCTCGGGTGGGCAGAAGCAGCGGGTTGCCATTGCTGCGACCTTAGCGATGAATACCGAGTGCATCATTCTTGATGAACCGACATCAGAACTGGACGTGGGAGCGACCGGTGAGATTATCCAGCTGTTACAAGCCCTCAAACAGGAAGGAAAAACGATTATCGTTGTTGACCATGCCATTTGTGAGTATCGTGCGGTTGCCGATCGTGTCATCAGCATGGATAAAGGGAAGATATCAGCTACCGGGACATTTGATGAGATCTATCCGGGACCGGCAGCCTGCGGGTCAGTTCTGTACAGCCGTGACGATCTTGCTTTGTATCATCCACCTGCAGAACTCTCCCCGGTTATTGCGATACAGGATCTCAGGAAGACCTATGGTTCCATCCCTGCCCTTGCAGGGGTGACCACTGCTATCTATCCCGGTGAGTTTGTCGCAATTCTTGGAGAGAACGGGTCAGGAAAAACCACCCTTGTGAAACATTTTAACGGGTTGCTCCGCCCTGATTCAGGATCGATCCGGGTTATGGATCTCGATGCTGCCGTTGCACCGGTGACCGATCTTGTCAGGCATACGGGTCTGGTGTTCCAGAACCCGGATGCCATGCTCTTTGCCGACACCGTGCAGGAGGAGATACAGTTTGGCCTTTCTACCACAAATCCCGGGGATGAGACCGGTATTATTGATTTGGTTCTTGCCATGGTCGGGCTTTCCGGGGCCGGGGAGATGTATCCGCGGCATCTCAGCCGGGGAGAACGTCAGCGTCTTGCGGTTGCCTGTATTCTTGCCATGAAACCTGATATCATCGTGCTTGACGAACCAACCACCGGTCTTGATGAGGCCGAGTCAGATGCCATGATGCAGCTCATGGAACGGTTGCAGGAGAGGGGGCATACCATCATCATGGTCACCCATAATATGCGGATAGCAGAGACCTATGCACATCGGATCATCTGCATGGAGAACGGAAGAATTACCGGGGATTACCAGATGAAAGGGGTGTGCCATGACTGAGATCCTCCAGTATATTCCGGGTAACAGTCTTCTTCACCGGCTGCATCCGGTCACGAAACTGGTAGCCGTCCTTGTCATCGTATCACTCTGTGTCTTCTCACCGAATCTTGTCTTTTTACTCCTGCTTCTCGTCGCTATCTTTCTTATTGCAGCGGCTTGCAGACTGCATCATGAATTTATCAGGCAATTACCGTTTCTTGGTCTTTTAATCATCATTCTTGTGATAATTACGGTCTGCACGGTCACTTCAGGGCCGGTGATTGGTCACCTTATCCCAATGGCGGTTCCGGTGATCGGGGGTGCATTCCCGATAACCACCGGGGGATTAATGCTCGGTCTCCTCCTCTCGTTCCGGTTCATCGTGATGATCCTGACGTTTCAGCTCTTTATCTTCTCAACCAAGCCCAGTGAACTTGTCAGTGGTCTTCTCATCTTCCGGATGCCGGTTGATTACGTTCTCATGTTCCTGATTACCATCCGGTTTATCCCGAGCCTGCAGATGGAGGGGCGACGGATCCACGAGGCCCAACTCTCACGCGGATACAATCCGGGAACCGGAATTAAAGGCAAGATTAAGAGTTTAAAACCGATTCTCATCCCGCTTGTGGCAAATTCACTTGCAAAGACCCAGGTCATCGGTCTTACCCTTGATATGCGTGGGTACCGGACAAAGAACCGCCTGTTGGTCCATAAGGAGCCCTATACCCGATACGATCTCGTCGCTGGCTGTTGTCTTGCTCTCGTTGTTATCGGGTTTGTATACCAGTTTCTGATGATGTAGGAGATCCATCTTTTTTTCTTCAAAGAATCGAATCCATTGATTCTTCTTACCGGTATTCATAATGGCAGGTTCATCACTTCTTTCTTTAGGTCAGATACGAAATTTGTTTAGTGGGATATTTTATGGTAAATCTACCCATTGAGTATCATGTGAAGGGAAGAATTAACCGTTTGTTCCCCGAATAACCAGAAAGGATGCTATCCTTCTTTAAAATCGTGATGATATAATCATCCGGGTTGACTAACAAAAAAAGAACAGTTTTTTCATGACAAAAGGGTATCTGATGTCAGCAGGTAATATGTACTTTTATATTGAGTAGTGAGCCCACTGTGTGAATTCATCCCCATCTAATGCAACCCTAACGCTTTCATTGCCGCTGTTATCGGATCTCCATAAAAAATCGGATCTACCTGCTCGAGAATATCACCGGACACTTCAAGAAACATCCGCTTATTTTCTAACGGAATAATTGCTGACTTTCCTCCGTTATCCATGGTATTCTGGAGAACCTCAATGAGTGAAGATAACGGTTTGATGTTCCCTTGAATACTGATATCACCAAGTATGACAACTCCTGGTCGGACCGGATGAGATCTGATTGCTGAATAAACAGCGGTGATGAATGCAACTCCAGAATCTGCCGGGATGCGGTTACTTAATAGGTCAATTGCCTCGACATGGAAATCTGAGGTATCAAACTCCTGGCCGATTCCCATCGAAACTTTATGACTCTCGATGTATGAAAAAGCCCGCTGAATTGACTCTTTCATACTTCCTGCAATTCCTCCACGAAATTTGAGTTTTCCGGTTCCGGCACTCATCCCCACTTCTATCCGGTAAAGACCGACTTTTCCTTCGGTGTCAACCGATGCACAATATACCGATCCAGGAGCGAGTGGGTCCGGAGATATCAGTCCCCGTCCTCCTTCTTCCGGAACACCGACATATACTTCTGCTCGAGTTTCGTTGTCAATATAAGAGAATGAAGTCTGATAGTACTCAAACGATCCCATCTTCTTGAGTTGTTCCTTCACCCTTCTCCGGCATTCAAGTGAGAGCTCCAGAACCTCGGCGAGTTCCTCTTTGGTATATTCACTATGAGGGTAGAGGAGTTTCATCATTCCTGAGACGGTTCTTCTGACTGCTTTTACATCACGAGCGTTTAGATGGGTTCCAAATGAGAAGTATTGATCGATAACATCAGTGAAATTATATTTGCGAAGATCCCGGATAGCCTCGGCTAAGTAATCAACGACAAACCCGTAATTGCTGGTAAAGAACCGGGTTTGCATCTTTGGGATCTCCCATCCAGGAAGATAGGAATGAATCCGGTCGATGAATGCCATATCGGTTCGGATGATATCAGGCAGCGGCATAAAGAGATGAGATGATTTCACCATGACATCAATCGGTTGGTTCGTATTGCCGAACATGGCAAGGGATGCATATGCTGCTAGTTGTTCCCGGCCGCGTGCAAAAGATCCAGACTCACAATAGGTCTTGAGCATTGTGATGATCTCTTTAGGCATTTTTTGCAGATCAGCAACCTCGTCAAATGCAACTACATCCCAAAGGCCAATGAGCCCCATCTTCCCGGTTCCCATGTTATAGAAGAGGTTTGCAACCGTGGTCGGTCCGGTGAGAAGAATCCCATAAGGGGAGATCTCCTGGTATGCGTAGGATTTTCCGGTCCCCCTGGGTCCGAGTTCGATGAGATTATAGTTATGCTCACAGAACGGAACCAGCCTGAGTAGATAGAGCATCTTCAGCCGCCGGTTAAATTCTGATGGCTGCATCCCGAGACTGCGAATGAGGAAATCTATCCACTCATCAGTGGTGAATGCTTTCCTTCCTTCTTTATACTCATCAAGATTGAACGAGGCCAACTGGATCGGTTTTATATTATCTATCCAGAACGGGCTCTTCTTCCCGGTAGCCTCCTCGTCATACATATGCCGGATGGTGACCTGAGCCCAGATTCCCCCAAGGAGCAGACGATCAAACTGGATGACGTACTTCTCCGGAATATGCACATATTTATGGCTGAAATTAACCAGTTCAGCCCAGTACTTATCCTCTTCTGAATCGTACCGCACCTTTATTTTATCGATGATCATGTGCTTGCCCCGTTCCCGGACAAGGGATTGGGCTTTGGTGGATTCGTCAGGACGGACGAAGTTCTCAGAGAGGGTTGAGTTTACTATCTTCAGGCCGGCATCTATGGCAACCTGATCGTCACTGGCACAATAGGTACCGAGGAGAAATTCCAGGACAAAAACCGGAACATTGGCTCCTACTTTTACATTCCGAACCAGGTCTTTTCTGACGACTCTCCCTGCAAATACTTTGGTTGCTTTCTTATCCAGTTCGTCTTTTACAAGTGGTTCCATGAGTTCACCTAAAAGCTGATGTCTACGGGGAATGGACCTATTTTTGTGAGCTCTACGTCGGTCTCGCTGTCAAGAAGATGGATGGTTGCCTGACCTTTCGGGATGGTATGTACCTGCATTATTGCGGTGTTCTCCTCAAGACTTCGGTTTTTCGCCGGGTCATGGTTTATCCTCATGCTTATGTCACCTGTTGCTTCCCGGTAGTCATAATGAGCGGTCAGCGGGTTTGATATTGTCAGATCTCCTGACCGGATCTCTACTCTGACTTTCGGGACCTGGTCGCAGGTGATACTCGTGATCGTCCCGTTGATCTTTACTGAAACCATCCGACTGGATATTTTGTCTCCGCTGATTGCAAGTGACCAGGAGATACTTGAATCTGATGAAAGGACCTGGCCGGTATGTTCGATAACGAGAACAGGAATGATTAGTTCCTGAAGAGATATTCCCCCATGGTGATAGGCGGTTCCTCCTCCTTTTGCTTTGAATGCCCCGATACCTGCAGGGTAGGCAAACTCGAGATCGCTCTTCACTCCTACCATTTCAGGTCGTATCCGAACATAGGAGTCGCGAGCGTCTCCTCCGGTTCCTGCCCAGAACCGGCGATGTATTGCGATAGTCTGACCGCTTGGGGGATCTATCTTCATTGCCTCGGTGAGTTCCTCCCCAAAGAGGTACCCATGATCGGCAGTGATCACAATCCGGGTAACACCGAGGCGGGTGAGGTGTGAGATGACCCGTTTCAGATAGCGGATGATCTCATCCATACTCTGCCTGGCGAGATGCGGTTCTAATTGTTCCCCTGCTGCATCGATCTCCAGGGAGGTGATGAGGATGAATGGACTACTCCTGATCTGGTCTTCTATCTTTTTCTTCGGCCTGGGGAAGAGATCAGAGAGTTTGCAAGCGAGGAGGTCACTGGTTACCTGGTCTCTGAGGTACGTAATCCGTTCTTCCCGGGTAGTCAGCGGCGTACCATGAACGAGCGAAGTCAGCCCTCCTTGTGGTGATGCGATAATGGCAAACTCTTTTTCCGCGTTTGGCATGAGGGCGGCCATTCCCACCGGAGTGTACGAGGGGAGGGTTCCAATGGTTGCGTAGAGTTCATGTGTGCCACTGAGTACCTCCTGAAGAGCAACTCCCATCTCGTATCGGAATGCATCGACGAGGATATATGCAGTCTTTCCAGGGTTTTCATCCTGCCTCACATATGAGGAGAAGGTTCTGGTCTGCATCGGACTGGTTATCTGCCGGGTTCCTTCCTGGGCGATTGCAAGCGTGAGGGCATTGGTCATCAGGTCGGCAGTGGTCGAGTACTGCTTCTGCACTTTTCCGATGATGCGATCCAGGAAGTCATCCTGCCACCCGGAGTCCAGGGTGTCATCATACTGGTGTTTGAGTATGGTTCGATGGAGGGTGTCAAGGTGATACCATCCCTGCTGCGGGTTGATATAGGCAGAGATGAGATCCTGAGCCTGCCATACTTTTTCTCTGATTTTTGTCTCGATCTCTTTTGAGAGGGAGGTAAACTGGCTGATCTCTTCCAGAATCTTCCATCTGAAACTGATGACCGGATCCTGCTGTGACCAGTATAGGTGAAGGCGATCGCTTGCCAGGGTTTTAATATCGAGGTCAGCAATGGTTCCTGACAAACATGCCTCTTCTGCAAGAGCGATGAGTTTCTTTTCGGTTCCGGGGAATACACGGCTCACGGTGAGTTGTTCAGATGAAATGGTCAGGTTTGAGAGATGGAGGGTATTCTCGATATTTCGTGCGTATTGCTCATAGAGAGCTGCGGTTTTCCGTCGGCTCTGCCAGGAGTAGATGATATCCCTGCAGATATCCTGGAGTTCTTTACCTTCTGTATGAGGAACCTTTACGAGTTCTGACGGAGTTTCTCCAATCTCACTGATGAACGCAGAGAACAGGAGATATTTGATGAGATTTGGTCTGATGGTCTCTGGTTGATCATCTCCCGGAGTATATCCGGTTGTGGTCTGAATTACTGATATCAGGTCAGGGATGAGTCCCTTTGTTATGAGATCGTTATCCCGGCTCTCATCAGTGATGAATGAGAGGAGGGTTTCCTGTGGTGACTTCGTGCGAAATACGAGGGAGAGAGCTTCAGGGAGAGGGGGCCGGACTGATTCAGCCATGATATCGATGTCAGAGAGCGTCAGCTTTCCTGCCTCGATCTTTGCTTCAATATCACTCATCTCCTGTTCTGACAGATGGTTCTTCAGAACCTGTCGAGCAATAACCGATAGCCGGGTGTTTCGTTCCCAGGGGTGCTGACCGGGCTGGAGGGTGACACCCGGTTTGGTGAAGCCGATGAGTGCATTGTTGGAATCCTTTTCAGCCATCGGAATGTAGAGGAGGAGATCGGGTGGTTTCTCCCCTGTCATGAGTCCGGCTATCTCTTTCCGGAGTTCGATGAATGAACCGGTATAGGTATGAATGGGTATCCCGTTCAGGTCCAGGTTTTTGATAATATCTGAGTAGTGTTTCTCGGGATCAAAGAGGACAACCAGGTGATGGTTCTTGAGGCTTGAGGTTATCTGGGTTTTAAGGTATTCTGTTGCGGTTGGCATAGTGGGTCACCGAAGGTTACGTGCAACTGTGTTAGAATTTTTCATGATATTTTGTCCCATCCTTATAGTTAATCTCAATTTCTCCAGACATTGATGACATTGTCTTCAGTTCAATCTCTTCCAATGTCTTTTCAATTTCTTCAACACTCGGAAGTCGTTCTTTCAGGTCTTCAGACAATGCCCTGGTCAATTGATACTCTGATACTCCGATGGGTTTCTGGATATCCCGCAGGGCATATTCTGCAATCGCCCGGTTCTTCTCACGACACAGGAGAATCCCGATGGTAGGGTTGTCTCCTTCCTGCCTTATGAGATCATCCACTGCAGAGAGGTAGAAATTTAATTTTCCTGCACATTCCGGTTTGAATTCATGAGCCTTGAGTTCAATGACCACGTAGCAGTGGAGACGGGTATGATAGAAGAGGAGGTCGAGATAAAAATCTTGATCTCCAACGGTTAGGGGATATTGTCTTCCAAGAAACGCAAATCCGATGCCGAGTTCGAGCAGGAATTGCTGAATATGAGAGATGAGGGCATCTTCAAGGTCCCTTTCCTGTGCTTCTTCAGAGAGCGTCAGGAAATCGAAGATATAGGGATCTTTCAGAGTCTCTCGAGCCAGATCTGATGCTGGGGAACGGAGCGTATGGGAGAAATTTGTGATGGCTTTCCCCTGACGATCATAGAGGTTGAGATCAATCTGATGAGTAAGAATGCTCCTGCTCCACCCATGTTCGATGGCCTGATTCAGGTAAAACAACCGTTCATTAGGGTTTTTTATTCTGGTTATGAGGAGACAGATATGGAACCAGGGCAATTGTGCAGCAACCTGCTGCACAAATTCAGGGTCTGGATAAGTGGCAGCAAAAGCCTGCATATACTTGAGGTTTCTGACCGAGAAACCTTTCATATCAGGGAACTCTGTGCGGAGATCCTGGGAAAGTTGGTCGATGACCTTTGCTCCCCAGCCGAGTATCTCCTGATTGGTGAGAATATCTTTGCCGATCTGCCAGTAGAGGAGAATGAGTTCCCGGTTTACTGATATTGTGGCTTTGAGTTGGGCCTGGCGGATACGGTTCTTCAGGTCGGTGAGGAAGGTGGGATAATCAGAGGGGATTCTAGGGGATTCCATATCTTTTGGATGATATTTGAGAGGAAAATCGGATTATTTCTTCTTTGAAGGGGAGTTTTTTCTAACTCCGCCTTTTCGTTTTAAGCCAAGTCCCGCACGATATAAATCAGTAACATCTATTCTCTTGTCAGGCCTCTCCTTAATTAATCCAAGTTTATCGAGATACTCAATGAATGCAGATGGATTATCAGAAGGTGGCCTGTTTTTCGATCCCTCTTTCCATTCAGTTCTAAATAATTTCGTAATAATCTGTTCCAGATCTTTTTCCTCCATAGGGATCTGTTTTCCTTCAAGTTTCTGTTTAAGGTCATTAATCCATGGCCACTCACTCTGAGCGCTCATGATCTCTTCGACAGATATTTGGTCTAATTCTCTTCGGATTGTTACCGGCGAAATAAGATGGGGAGGAGATGGTAAGGTACTATCTTTTTGAGCAGTCGCACTTTTACCGATCAATCTTATTAAAGGTCGTGGATTGGCATTTTTTTTGCCATCCTGTAGATGATTTAGTATCCAAGTATTCGTCTTTCCCTTTCTATTATCAGAACCCATATATTGCCCGATAAACCTTGTAATAAACAAATCGGCATCATCTAGTGAAGAGATTTGGGGGATATGACCAAGGACATTATCTTTTTTAAAGTGAATTCCTGCGTCCTGACAATATGCTAATGAAGATGGATTGATATTTGCAATACGTTTAATCAACATTGCATAGAGGTGATGAGGCAGCCATGTTATCTCCACTCTATTCGCTGCGAGTTTAATTACATCTGGTTCTCCGATCTGCAGATAGCGTTCATAGAGATCAGTCCGAATAAAGATTTTTGCACGGATATTGGACCACCTCCTGCTCTGTTTTGCCCAAAATGAAATGAGACCTGATATTAATCGGCGATGCAATTCCCATTGTTCGATTCCTAAAGAATCTAACGCATCGTATGCAATATAGATAAATCGCCCTTCTTTTTCGAGTGATTGATCAAGACGATCTAATGCGTAATATGGAAACTCCCCAGCTGCAATAAATGCTTCTATAATTTTAAGGGGCTCATAATTTTCCCCTGATATTATCAATTCTAAAGAGTTTTTATCGACTTCTGGTAAGTTATCAGATAATTCACGAAGAAGGTAACAATGCCAGAAAATCTGTTCAATAATGCGCCCATTCCAGTCTTTTTCAAATATCTTAAATATTACCTGTGGGTCAGGAAACCTTTTTTGTGGATTATATCCCTTGCACCAAGAGGTCTTTGATAATGAGGCTTGCTGAATTCGTTGCTGTGGAGAAAAACGTGAAATCACTGAAATTAACCTATGGGTTGTTACCGCTTCATATAATGCAGATTTCCCAACCCCTCGCTTTCCAAGGATAATGACGACTTCAGGATCAAAGCCACGGATATGAGCAGGAACCGGATAAAAATATCTGAGGAAATTCTCTTTATCTTCCATATCTCCGTGCCCGTGGCTATCCAGGGATGATACGTCATGGATGAGAGATCTTTGCTGTTCCTGTGTTAATGTCATACATCTGGTTTGAAATAATCATAGATCTTCTGTACCAAAGCCTGAAAGTCTTTATTATTCCGAATGTCAGGAACAATATCAGAAAGGGTATGAAAGAAGGCAAGTCCGGGTGAATATGTAATCCCTACCGGGAGATGAGGGGCTTTTTCATCATTGATATCGGTAAGATACCAATAATTCTCTTCTCGTTCTGAAGGATCCTCAGGGTCTTCGCGGTAGTATATCTCTGAAAATAGATCGAGGGATCTCGTCTCAAACCATTCCTGGGCAGATGGGGTTGATTTTACTTCAGGTATCAATGACTGAACAATAATGCAGGGTTGTTGTGGGGTATCACGGTTTATTCTCTCTTTTCCTGCTCTTTCAATAATATATCGAAGACCATCCCAACTCTGCTCTGAAGTGGTGCCATATAATACGAGGAGATGGGATAAATCGGAAAGAACTAACCCGGATATTTCAGACAAGCCACTTCGTGCGTCAATCAGAATCCAGTCCGGAATTAATTCGGCTGCGATTCTGGAGATTAGTCTCATCAGAGGATGATCGGAATCATCCGTAGACTGATTGAGATCGATCCGGGCTAATTTTTCCGGATATCTGTCATCAAGTTTGCCGGCTGGAAAAACCAGTATTTCTCCTTCCCCGGTAATTTTTTCTGACTGACAACGGTGTTTGTAATCAGTAAGGGGTAATTCAATCAACGGGGCTTCGAGGAGATAATCAACAATCCCCCATGGAGCCTGGATAGTAGGATCTCCGGTGATAAGTCGGTCAATACCTGGAGCATCCAGATCGCAATCAAGGACTACTACCCTCTCTCCTGCATGTGCCCGATCTATTGCGAAAGCTGCAAGTCCGGTGGTTCTCCCAATTCCTCCTTTGAATGAGTAGAAGGTGATGATTGGGGGAGTCCGCGGGTTACCAGGATCTAATGGGAGCCAAAGGGGTTTTGTGAATGGTTCAAACCATCCACGGCGGTTGCGATGCCGCTCAAGTATCCGAAGAGAATCCATTTCGTCATCTTCTTTTCCTTCGTCCCAGCTCTGATCATAGAATTCACGATCGTAGGCTGGAGATGTGACTGAAATATTGATATATTCCTGAGACCAGAATGGTCTTGCCGTTTTTTCGATAGTCGCACTTATCTTGTCGAAGTCATATGGCTTCTGGGTCCAGTATATTATTCTGAATCGGCTGAATACATCTTCAATAAAGATAATCTTTTCAATATCCGTGTTCTTTTTCAGAAGTGACCTTAGAAAGGTAAGAGTATTATTCCGGGCTTCATCAAGGTGAATATTCATGAGTATCCATCCTTCCACATCTCCTGCAGAATATTGTAGTGAACTGAAGCTTCACGATACCATTCTTTTGCTGTTGTTTCATTTATAGTCCCGTCAGTTTTGTACCGAAGAACAGGATCCCAATTATTAATTGAACCTTCGAACAAATTTCCTTGCGGGGTTGGTATATATTTAGATAATGAAAATTCAGCCGTCTTTTGAATTAATTGTATTAACTGATTAGATAATAATGAAATATCATGCTGAAATATTGGAGCATCATTTTTTAAGATCAGTTGAACCATCTTCTTTATTGAGCACTCAGATACATACCCTGCGAGATATGCCGATTCTTCATACTGGTTTTCTCTCAAGAGTGTGTCCGAACCATTTAGATGCCGTTTGGCTGAGGATTTATAATCATCAATTAAATTTGAATATTTTGTCATTCGAATCCACTATTTATATTTTATACCAATCTCTCATTCAGAAACCGATTATGAAGTTTAGAGATTTGTTTTTCTATTTTTGATAATATCTCAATTAATTCATTTCTTTTTTCTGCTAGTTCTTCAGATTTCCTTTTGAGTGAGTCATATTGAAAAACAAACAATTGGAGAACAGGAAATTTATTTTGAACCATTTCATCTACCCAGGTTCTTCCGCCTGTAAATGCATTTTGAGAATCTAATATTGCACAATAAATGAGATTCATTGAAAATTCTTTCATTTTTGCCGATTCTCGTTCCACTTTGAAGGTTCGAAAAATATCCGATTCAAAAGAAGATGGAATGATGGCCGTATCAATAGCCTTTAGAGATGTGAGGAAATCGTTCAGTTCTTTTGTAAACTGTTCAACCAAAGAGATAATTTCATTCGCGGGTTTGGTAAACACCTTATCTTGAGTATAGATGAGCTCCAATTTACCTGATTTTTCGATAAAGACTTTAGAACCTAATAACATCTCACGTATTTTTTTATCAGTAATAGATATTTCATCAATTCCTTCCCCCTTTACTTTAATGTATGTGCCTTTTTCGAGAGATTTGATCACTTCAAGAATTTCAGGTCTCATATCAGAGTATAAAACAGAATCGAGTTGTCTGGCTTTATCTCGGAGAGCTTTCTGCCTGTCAAAATGCCGATTAAGCAAATATCCACTAAAAAATCCAATAATACCTGTCATAATAGGGAGTGTTCCTGGAGTAGTCAGAATTGATAGAATTAATTTTTTCATCCCTCATACTCCTCTTCCAACCCATGTGCAATCGCGTAGCTCTTATTCCGCTTACATGCCTCCCTAACCCGCGTCGGCCAGTATCGCATTGCAGTATATGACCAATCGTATTTCCCCTCTTCCAGTTCTTTCCAGAATTTCACCGGTTCAACTTTCCACGACGGGAAGAGCTCCCGGAGCGGTGCCATATTCAGGATCACCCCGTCATCGAGTTCGGGTTTCCATCCAACCGTCTTCCCGGTCTCATCCGTCTTCTGAATGATCCGGGTGAGAGAACTATCCAGTTCTTCGCAATCTACAAGGGCCTTCTCGAGCTGTTCCCGCTCCTTCTCAAGAGCCTTCCGCTCCCGGCCTTCAGCAGTCTGAATAGCCTCCATGACCTCGCCGATCCTGCTCCGGAGAGCATTGATCCGTCCACCCAGATACCGGGCCGACTGAATCAAAAAGAGCGAATCAGACGTCATCCGCTCATGGAAGACATAACAGCTGTATTCTTTCTTTGGTGACTGGATAAGCCAGTAGATAGGTCGCTTCCGATACCACTGGAGATGAATCTTCCAATAATCTTTCAGCAGAAATGATCGGATCGTCGCTGCTCCTATTGCCATATCCCCGCCCAAAAGCGACAGAATCTCGGTGGTCGTCTCCTCTCCGAGCATCAGGGTCAGGGCAGTGAGCACCTTAACTCCCAGGTCATCGGGATGCCCGTCTTCCAGGACTGTCACCGCATCGGCATCGGTCAGCTCCCGGAGTTGTTTCTCTGTTTCCGGGGAGAAGATGTGCTTGCCATCCACGATTCCGGACCCGAGTGCTCCCTCTTCTCCGGGGATGAACCGGCCCATGATGATCCCGATGGCATACCCGATCCAGTGATTAACCAGATCCACGGGTGTCGGGGTCGGGAGTGCCGGAGGCTGTCCGACTTCGGTTTCGATGGCTGCCCGATCCTCGTCAGTGATGTCGTAGAGACGATATACTTCGTCGTCGATCTTATTTTCTATGTCCCGGAGATGGTCATGACGTTGTTTCACGAGATCGGTCATGCCGGAGAGGGTGGGGGCGAATGGGGGAGCCGTGAAGTCGTAGGTGATCTCGTCTTCGGCTGAGTCAATCTTAGCGAGGGTGATGGCGTTTTCGACGAGTGATTCGAGAAGGGGTGAATTTTTATCGGGGATGGGGAGACGGGCGAGATCTCCGACTTGGAAAGAAACTGTGGGATTCAACGAAGACAGAATATAATTTGAAAACTTTGAATTTAATAATCCTAAGAATTTATAATTATTATCTGGAAACAGGGAAGAACCTTTTACATCGAAAATGAATCCACCTGGAGATAACCTAGCATTAAATGCTGTTGATGATAAATCTCCATATGTTATCCCCTTTAACTTATAATAACCAGTATTTTGTGGCCTAGATGCAATTTTTCCTTTTGAATCCACAATATTTTTAATTTCATAACCATCATTATCCCAATTAACAATATATTCTTGGTTTCCGTACCACTTACAATACTCTCCTCCTTTCATATATGGTGTCCATTTTAGGACTGTAGTTCTATTTTCTATTTCCCACCAATATTTTAAAAATCTGAAATTATCTCCTGTTTGCAACCCAACTCGAGAGGGAGAGATTTCTGATAATAATTTATAATTATCAAAAAAAGATAATATTTCTGAACTTAACCAATAAATCCAAGGAGATTCAGGAATTCTATTAAAATTAATCGTACTATAGAGATAACACTTATTTTCGTGATTGGATTTTAAATCATAAAAAAACTTTCCAAAATTAATTTTTTTCTCAATTGGGTCTTGAATTTTAATTAATCTAAAAAAAATTGAAGAATTTCTTTTATATTTAGTTTTTGTATCAAAAATGTTTAAAATGAATGCAGTTGTATTGACTTTTTCCCCACTAATATCCACAAATGCATGTGGACCTAAATGGATCATAGACTCTAAAAGTGCACATTCATCAATAAAATTGCGTAATAATTCGAAATTGTTAGTGAACATGAATGATTGTTGAGTAATCATTCCAATGCGAGAATATTGAGTAGATAATTGTATTAATTTATAAATGAAGGCACTATATAGGTCTTTATCGGAATTAATATAATGCGAGTTAAGATAATTACGAATTTCTATACTCATTCCTCTATTGTGGAGATAAGGAGGATTAGCAATAACCACATCATACTTTCTCCTCAGTACCTCCAGTAACCGAAGCCCCTTCTCTGCCTCTCCTGCAAAAAAATTCTCTTCCAGGGTCCCGTGAGCCGTTGCATACTCCTGAAGTTTCTTAGCGATATCATTCCCGAGCCGTTCCCAGAAGACCTCGTCAAAAGCAGCTGTATCAAACCCCTCCAATGGTTTCCCAGAAAGATCGATCTGCCTGCCCTTCACCTCGAATCGGTCCTTCTCCTCCTGCACCAGCCGGGTGATCGACTCCTCGATCTTGAGTAATGACCCCAGATGCGGAGCAAGTTTTAGTTCTTCAAGTAATTGCCGGAGAATCCGGTTATATAATGGAGACAGTTCTGAATCCTGCACAAACTTCTCTAAATGCTCTCCGCTGATCGGCTGTACTCCGGCATGGGCCAGGTGATGCTTCGTGATCTTCGTATCTTTATGGTATGCCTTCGCTTTCAGGAACAGCGTCAATGCCGAGAGCTGGATGGCCCGAAGATCAATATCAGCCCCCCAGATATTATTCTCAATAATCGCAGAAGGAATCTCTCTGGTATCCTTTATCGAAGGAGCAACAGGCCATCCTGAAGTCCCGGCCTTCTCCAGTTCCTCTTCGTACATTCGGGTAAAGAGATCAAACGCCACCAGCCCAAAATGCATCGTCCCACATGCCGGATCCAGGAGAGTCAGCTCCCGGACCGGTTTCATCGGAACCGGAGGAACCTCTCCCTGTAGGGGAACGAGATAATCCAGAAACTCTACGAGCCGGGTATCGGGATGCATCTGTACCCACTGACGCCCCAGGGTATTCTGCACCAGATATTTGACAATCCACCGGGGAGTGAAGAGCTGGGTGGCAGCCGGAATATCCTCTGCCTGGATCTTCTTTTTTTGCTTATAGAGCCGGTCAAAGACCGCAGCCTTCTCCTCCTCGTTGAAGTACTGGTACACCCACCCGATCGTCTCTTCTGCCTGCCAGGAGGAATCAAGATCCTGATGCGTAAGTATCAGGATCATCTCTTTCAAAGCCGGAGGCCGGGGAAATAAACGAGACGGAAGATTCTCTGGATCAAAGAGGACTGCTATCTCACCGGCGATATCACCACAAACCGAGAGGATAAAAATCCGGTATGCCCGGTCTCTCCCCGGCTATTCAGGGTGAGATCCCCCATATCTCGCTTGATCGCTGCCTGCTCCGGAGAAACGGACCACCGGAGGAACCCATTTGAATCTACCTGCCCTTCCAGCGATTTCCTGATAAGCCCCCGGACCTCCATCATCCGGAGAGCAACGAGCCGGTTGGTCCAGGTGAACGAGACCTCTTTTACCAGTCGCCGGTATGCTTCCGGAGCAGGCATACCTGAAGACGTCTCATCAGCAAACAGCTGCTCAAGGAGCCTTCGGGTCTCTGCAACTTCAGGTTCATCCTGGATCGCCGGGATCTTCTCTGCCGGCGTAAATACTCCTTTATCAGAGAGACCATACACCCCTTCGAGAAGATCCTGGACATCAGTGGTCAGGGTTTTTCGGGCGGTCAGGGAGAGATCATGGAGTGCAGACTTGTTCACATCCGGTGTATCGGTCATGGTCATCGTGAGGTAAAGACGAGCGTATATCCTTCATCAAGGAATTTCTCTAGTTCAGCCTTCAGTTCCGCAACGGCAAGGTCAAGGGACTCCATATCTTCAATCCGATTTGGAAGATACGTAGAGATATTCACCTGCTTGATCCGCTCCGGGGGGATGAGAAATTTCTGGATCATCAGGTTCATCTTCTCAAAAAGTTCTACACCCCGAGGGGAGAGGGAAATAATCGTAGGAACATTTGCTTTACAGACCGGACAGACATACTGCTCATTCAGCCCCTCCCCCTCACACAGATAGGGCCTGATAACTCCATGCACAATATCCTGCTGTGCTGGTGAAAGTGCATCAAAATCCGGATTTCCATTCACGAGTTCAATATAACTCTTGATGATATGGTTCCGCTCAGCATGAGCATCCTTATACATTTTCAGGTATGCAGCTTCAGCATCTGTAAGAAGTTTGACTAACTCTTCTTCCTGGTCAATGAGGTCATCAGACTCAAGCAAGGCTGCCAAATCTTTAACTACCTGCTCTCCGTCCCTATTATCAACTGCCGGTGCTGCAATCGGAACAAGTTTCCGAGCCTTTTCAACAATCGAAAGGAAGGAATCGGTGAGTTTTCGTGATACCACCAGGTACCGGTCCCGTGCATGACGGAGTGACTGATCATACCCCTGCAGAACCTTGCAGACCGCCCGGGATGAAGGGGCAGACCGAATCGCCTGGAGCATCACTTTCAGACTCTCGACATCCTCAAGCTGCGGAAGCTTGTTCGATCGGATGGTTGCCACGAGTGAGACCACCCCGTCATACTCCTTATTTGCCAGTTCCACAAACCCGGCAGCAATCTTCACCTCATCAATATCCAGTTCATGCCCGGTCATATCCCGATGGAGATCCGAGAGCCTCACCAGTGCCTCTACCGGAATATTCGTATCAGAGAGGATAAACGCACTACTCCGAAACTTCGGGATCGTGGTGAAGATCGCCTGTGCCTCCTTCTCATCATAACTTTCGTATGTGGTCCCCTGATGCATCACCGCAAGCATCCCACCCCGGAAGAGGGTTGCAAGGGTCATCATCACCACCGCACTATCCCAGCCAAAGCCATACCCGCCAAAGTACTGCTCAAGGTACTTCCCCGAGATTGCCTCACCCCCGTACTCATGCTGACGACGGACCGGCTCAAGCACCAGGGCAACAATCGGGGCTTCCGGATTGACCACGTAATTATTATTCTCTTTCCTGACAAGCGAGAGGCCGCCATTCCCCTCGTAAAAGATTGCAGGCAGACCGGAGAGGTTCTGATCGCGAAGCACCCGGGTGGCCTCATCCCCTTTCAGGTTCACCGCCCCGGTTGAGAGATGAGGGAAGAGAATCGGTGCAGCATACCCAAAGAGGGCCGGGAATGCTGACGAGAGATCCTTCCCAAGAGAGGCACTCTCCTTCCGAACTCCCTGGAAAATCCCGACCCCCTCACTGAGCGACTGGAAGAGTTTCTCTGAAAGCCGGGCCTGCCACCTGGCCTGCTCCTTCTTCTCAGCTTCAAGGCACTCCTGCTCGATCGCATTAATCTTATTTTGTGCCCGTGCCTGGTCGTACTTCCTGACCATCTCGCGGGAGGCATAGAGCTCAGTCACCATCCCATCAATCTCCGGGGTCGCGGTCATCACCCAGAAGATGTCATACTGCCGATCCTTGCCCCTGCTCTCACTCTGAACCCGCTCAATCTCGGTCGCAAGTTTCTCCGGGTCCTCAGAGATCTCAATATACACCACGATGGAGCCGGGATCAGAGACCCGGGTGCCATCCACCGAGTAAGAGACCTTGAAATTCTTCAGATTCTGATGCCGGTATGTCTTCAGTTTCGGATCAGTAAGACTCTTCCCCAGCAGGTCACGCAAAATTCCAGTACGATCTGCCGGTCTGATAACCCCTTTCAGCCCCTGCCGTTCCTCATCCCAGGTCTTTTCACCCTGTGAGAGCAGTTTATACCCCTCTTCAGTCTCTTTGATGAACCGCTTGGCAAGCAACCGGTCCACCGCAGCCTTCACCTCGGCAACCGGAGCATCCTGCCCGACCTCTGATATCAGAACCGATGCAATATTCTTCGGTGTCCGGGGAATCTCTCGCACAAAAGTCAAAAGCATGATCGCCTTCGCAGACCGCACCGGCCACTCCGGATCTCCTTCCTCCTCAAATGATGAGAGGATCGTCATCATATCCATCCGGCCTTCAACCGAGAGGTTCGCTTCTACTAGTTCATAGATAAGATCAAGGGTCACGAGCCGGCCAACCGGAGCATCTGCAAGCCGGGTCCGTTCAGAGACCAGCATCTCATACGCCTGCTTGATGATCGTCCGGTTCGCTCCTCCCTGATGTTTCACCGCTCCAGACTGCAGCCGAATCGCAGACATCAGCCGAATGGAGAGATCGATCATGTAGGGCAGATATGGATACGATTCAACAAAGGTATCAGCTGATATCGTTGTCGCAATACCGGACCGCTCAAGGGAACACTGTGCAATAAGCCGTCCTTCAGACTGCTGGTACATAGTCTGAAGAACCGGAACTGCCTCCTTCTTCTTCGAGAGCACCCTCCGGCTTGCAACCTCCCTGATATCAGCAGGGGAGAGATCCACCTTGTACGCAAACCGGTCCTGCAGCCGGGCAATCTGCACATTCTTACTATCAATAGCAGCAATCACCTCATTGAGTTTCTCTTGCGAGGTGACAACCAGCCAGATTGGAGCAGGTATCTTTCGCTCTTTCAGCCGGGCTTTCCCTTCTTTTCCGACCTGTTCCACGAGAGCTCGAAGATCTTCAATTTTATCAGAACTGCGGGCAACATACTGACCAACCTCATCTATCACAAAGACAATTGCCTTCCCTGGCATCCTTCGGGAAGGAAGATCAAAAATCCGGCTCACGATCTTATTCACTGTTAATTCAGCCTGACGGGTCTTCACCGACTCAGCCCAGGTCGCAGGGGTCGGGAAGGTCTGCGGCTCCATCTGATACAGGGTCGCACTCGCCCGGTTGAGTTTCGTCGCACCAATTCTGGCTTTCTCCCAGGTGGTATCAGGATAGAGCGACGCAAACAGCGAGAGGAACGTATCCATTGTTTCTTCCTCCTCAAGCTGAATCTCCAGCTCTGCGATATCAAAATCGGTAGAATACCCGAGATACTCAAGGAGCTTGCGATACATTATCTCAGCTATCGGTTCAAGCCCTCCATGCCTGACCAGCCGATCGGTTGAGATATCAAACATAATCACATCGGTCGGAATACCTGCATTGATATAATCCAGATATTCACTTACCCGGACATCCTTGATCTGATCTTTAAAGAGAGCACTGGCAGAGCTCCCGTGAATTGATGGGTTTTTTAAGATATACCCGAGAATCTTCGCAAAAGAAGATTTACCTGACCCAAAGAAACCAGACACCCAGATACCAATATTCTCATCAGTCTGATGAGTTTGCGGTCCTTTTGAGATCGCTTCCAGAACCGCCAAATACTGTTTCCTGATATTATCGGTCACCACATATTCAGTAATCTCTTCAAATACGGTCTCTTCATCAGCCTGATTCACCTTGATAATCTCGGCGATCTTCTGATTCAGATCCCGTTCTAATATATCTCGAATAAGTGTCATAGTATCAGTATATCTTCACCCGGTATCCCCCGGTAGCAGGACGATCATGCATATCCATAAACCGAAGTCCATGCGGTTCTTCGAGCGATCCAGGATAAAAGAGAATCGTCGTGACGGCAACCCGTCCCTGGAGTTCATCCAGCAGTTTTGAGACCTGGTAAAAGTGGGGAGCCAGTGCCCCGACATGCACCAGAAACCCGATATCCTGTTTCGGATTTAAAGCGTTAAGTTTCTTCTCGATGTAGGACGAAAGCGGACAGTACTCTTCATCTGAAAGGTAGGTCACCATCTGCTCTTGCATATTAGAAAACCCCTCAAACTTCTCCTGGTCGATAAGCCCCCCGAGTCTCCCTTCTCCCGGGTTCTCCTCTTCTATCTTCTCAAGAATTTCCCAGAGAATCGTCTCCATCGAAAATAGGACCACATTTTTCCCGGCATTCCGAAGTTGGATCGCGAGATTTTGTGTTTCTGATCGGAGCGTCCATTCATCTTCCGGATTGTATCTGAAGATAGCAAACGGCATCTCCCGGTACACACTGATCCGGGGTGGACTGCTCATAATATCTTGTCGTAGTTGTTCAATTCGTCCGGTTAATGATGACATGCGCATACTCCGCTAAGGTTTGGGCTGGATAATCTATTCGAATCACTGGCCAGGCTGCATTATAGATCAGGAGCCCGTCCTGTTCACAATCGACATAAAAACGTTCTACGAGATCTTTTTCCAGAAATAAAATCTTCCATTCATTAGTTATGATCAATTGCTGACCAGAAAATCCTCTTTTTTCAAGATACAATGAAAGAAATGAGAAAGATTCATTTGGAATAAGAAACGGTGCAAATTGTTTTTTGCTTTTTCCTTCAAAAATGCCAAAATCCCTCAGAAGGGCTAAAAAATGCTGAGAAACCCGAATTGTGGTCTCTGGAGACCATGAGGTAATTGTTTTTCCTTCCTTTACATATCGTTGAACAACGTGATCAATTTCAGGAGATGATATCGATTCAGCACCAGAGCGTCTTCGTTCGTAAACATAATCGATTATGAGATCATGAATAAGGAGATCAGATCGTACTGTCAGGAAAAAGAGAATTGGATATAATATTTCATTTGAAACTCGCTGACTGACAAAAAGGTGGAGTGCGGTGATGAGATCGTCATCAGAGAGATAGCGCTGTTTAAGGATGACAAGAATGTCCTCAAGTCGAGATCTGGAGGTTTTAGCCAGTATATTGTTTTCCTTGATGTTTATGAGATTGTCCTTTTGATTACGTGAGAGATCCCAGGATGAAAATAATTGAAGGGTATCATCTACAAGAGCAGACGCTTTGAGGATTTTTGATGTATATAAAACAGTCATATTTCAAACGGCAGATTGCATAAGTATCTGGTAATACTTTAGTATAGTAATAAAAAACCATTAAAGATATCGAAATAATTCTTAATTATTTTTCGTTTCCACGTGTTTACTTACTTTAAGTAGTAAGGGATGAATATTTCAAAAAAAATGACATATTCCATTTATCCGTGAAAAAGACACAATTTCATGTAGTTTATTCGATGATAAAGGGAATATGAGATAGGATGAAAGGAGATGGTTGGTTATTCCCTTTTCTGGTCCCGATAATAACTATACCTTAATATTCCTTATTAATAAAAGGGGATATGATGATTATATCAATAGATAGGGATGATTAAGGGAAAGAAAAAGTTTTTGGAAGAATCACTGAAATCTGAAAGTTCGTCCCCGCAGTAACTAATTACGCCGTCTCAACCAGTTTCTTTGCCATGGAAAAAGCCTCGGTCGCCTGGTTTATCTCCCCGAGGTTTACGTGCATCTGGCCTTTCATATTCCAGTACTCCGGATTCCCTGGGTTTATTTCGGTCAATTTCTCATAACAGAGGAGAACTTCGCTGTTTCTTCCAAGCTGGTTCAGAATAAAAGCCTTGTACTTCCAGAAATCTTCCCTTGCAGGTTCTATCTGGATTGCTTCATTTAAACTTCTGAGTCCCTCTTCCAGGTCTCCGTTCTTTGCATCGGCGATCCCTTTTAAGTACCAGGCATTCTGGACCGGGCCTGTTCCGATTCGAATCACCTGTTGTGCAGCTATCCGTGCGAGGGAATATTTTTCCTGTTCGATATAAATCAGGCTTTTTCCCTGCCATGCAGCAGTTTCATCAGGATGTAATGCAATGGCCTGATCAAAATCACGGAGTGCTTCCGATGTGAGGCCCAGATTCTGAAAAGCAATTCCCCTCTGGGTATATGCAGCAGCATTAGCCGGATCCAGTCCGATGGACCGGTTATAGGCATCAAGTGCCTGTTGATAACTGCCGGCAGCTGCACGAAGGGCGGCTTCGTCATACCATTGTTGTGCTGTCCAGGATTCCTGGTTGATACAACCCGCGAGAAGAGAAAAGAAAAGTATTACGATCAGGATTGCCGAAAAAAGGAAACGGGTGGAATGCACAATCCGTCTTTTTTCCTGAATACAATAATATCTTCTGGCTCCTGGATCTTTCACGGTAACGTAGTATTCGTTTTTCATTATTAAAATACGTAGGATTGGTCAGCATGCAGGGTCTGAAATTTCTGTCTCTTCTATAAAACCGGTTCAGGATTGCATGCAATAGCCTCATCAGGGGATATGAAGGACCTTCTTGTTGTATAAAACGATAGCACAGCCGTCCTTTCCCGTATCAAAGACCACCGGCATGAGATGGATAAAGAGATCATGGGGATCTTTCTGGATTATCATCCGGACAGAGTACTGTTTCTCATCACCTCCGATAACCTCCCGGCAGAGATCCCCGACTGGAGTATCAGTATGTAAGGGATAGGGTATCTCGTCAATCTTTTCGCCATATAACACCTCGAGCGGACATTTCAATAATTGCAGGGCTGCGTTATTCACCATCACAATTTCCTGCCGGTTATTGACGATGATAAGAGGAAAGATACAGAACCTGACGAGGGCGGTAACCGGCATTCTCTGGATTAAAAAGTACATCCTTGCCGTTCCAACCTGTTTCCTGTCGACATCGCCTTTCAGCTTCAGCAGGTCCAGGTATTTTGCAGCGGTATTCCGGTGAAGCGAAAGCGCTTCTGATATCTCACGGATTGACATCCCTTTCGGATTCTTCTTTAAAAGTTCCCTGATTCGCACAAGGTCATCAAGATAGTCAGTCATGTATTCTCTGGTCTCCTCGTATCCTGTATTTGCACTGCATATATGTTGTGCATACAAAGAATATATACCCATCCTTGTCGATTTGTATCTAAGTGCACTGCAAAGCAGAAGTGGCTGGTGCACACCCCTCTTACGAGGATGCCTCTCTCAGGGAATTATGCAGGATATCTGTATAATTGCCCGGCATGGTGTCATGCTTCTGATGATACCCATGTGAAATCCGGACAAGGAGGTACAATGAGCACAGATTTCGATGTAAAACTGGAAAAAAAGTCCTACATTCCTGATCCTTCCTACAAGGCCGGATCGGCTCTCGGGGACTACACAACTGCATATCAGAAATTCCTTGATAACCCGGATGCATTCTGGGATGAAAAAGCGAAGGAACTGGACTGGATGAAACCCTGGGATGCCGTGCTTAAATGGGATTACCCGAAAGCACAGTGGTTTGCCGGGGGGAAATTAAACATCACCTGCAACTGTCTGGACCGGCATGTAAAGAATGGCAGGAGGAATAAACTTGCACTTATCTGGCGTGGTGATAACGACAGTGAGGAGGTATACACCTACCGCCAGCTGCACCGTGCAGTGATGCTGCTTGCAAATGCCTTACAGAAACTCGGTGTTACGAAAGGTGACCGGGTCTGCCTGTACATGCCGCTCATCCCTGAACACATCATTGCGATGCTCGCCTGTGCCCGGATCGGTGCGGTTCACTCCATTGTTTATGCCGGGTTTGGTGCCGAAGCACTGCACTCCCGGATACGTGATGCCCAGGCCAAGGTAGTCATCACGGCAGATGTCAGTTACCGGAAAGGAAAGTCAATTAACCTGCGTGGGATCGTTGAAGATGCGGTTAAGAACTCCTCCTGTGTTGAGAAGGTTGTGATACTCTCACGGGAACGCTCTCCCCTCGAGTTGTACAAGGAGATGGAGGTTGATTATTATGCCATCCAGGAAGGCCTGGAAGACACGTGTCCGGCCGAGGAGATGGATGCAGAAGATCCGCTCTTTATCCTCTACACCAGCGGGACAACCGGTCAGCCGAAAGGTATCGTTCATACCTGTGGAGGATACGCGGTAGGAACTCATTACACCTGTAAATACATCTTTGATATCAAGGACAGCGATGTGTTCTGGTGTACCGCCGACCCCGGCTGGATTACCGGTCACAGTTACATCGTCTATGGTCCGCTTGCGGTCGGTGCAACGGTTGTGATAACTGAGACCACTCCGGAATACCCTGACCCGGGTGTCTGGTGGAATATCATCGAGGATCTTGGTGTGACCATATTTTACACCGCACCGACTGCCATCAGGATGTTCATGCGGGTTGGTGAGGAATGGCCGAACAAGTACGATCTGCAGTCCTTACGTATCATCGGATCTGTCGGAGAACCCTTAAATCCCGAGGCGTTTGAGTGGTATTACCGGGTGATTGGAAAGAACCGGTGCCCGATACTGGACACCTGGTGGCAGACCGAGACCGGGATGCACATGATAACAACGCCAATCGGTGAGCCGATGAAACCGGGATTTGCCGGACTGCCGATACCGGGTGTCCTTGCAGATGTTGTTGATAAACAGGGAGATCCCGTCCCGGCCGGACAGGGTGGACTACTGGTTATCAAGAGACCCTGGCCATCGATGATGCGGACGGTCTACAAGAACGAGGAGCGGTACGAAAAGTACTGGAACCAGATCCGAAATTACTATACCGTCGGTGACCTTGCCGTCAGAGATGAGGATGGGTATATCATGGTCTTAGGCCGTGCAGATGATATCATCATTGTTTCAGGGCATAACCTCGGTACGGCAGAGGTGGAATCAGCTCTTGTTGAGCACGAATCGGTTGCCGAGGCTGCAGTTATCGGAATCCCTGACGATATCAAGGGACAGGCGGTGAAAGCCTTTGTCACCCTGATAAAGGGATATGAGCCGAGTGATAAACTCGTTTCAGAACTGATCTACCACGTCAGGATGACGATAGGTCCGATTGCGATGCCTGCTGCGATAGAATTTGTTGATTCACTGCCAAAAACCCGGAGTGGCAAGATCATGAGACGGGTCTTAAAGGCAAAAGAGATGGGAGTGGACCCCGGGGATATATCAACGCTGGAAGAGTAATAATGTCCGGTTCAGAAGTACCAAAAATGCCAGGTCCTGTGAGATATCCTCTCTTTCCCAATTTCCCGTCTCTCTGTATCAGTGGTACTTTTGTATCCGGTGGCTCATCGGTGATTTCCCCTATTTCAGGAAGTTCTCTTCTGGTTTTTATGCATTATCAGGGTGATCCGGTATGAATATTGATTTTAATGTGAAACTGGAAAGTACCGTGTATCATCCTGATCCCATCTACCAGAAAGAATCATGGATGGGTGACTGGAATACTGCATACCAGCGGTTTCTTGATAATCCTACACGATTCTGGGAAGAAAAAGCAGAAGAACTGGAGTGGTTTAAACGGTGGGAATGTGTCAGGCAGTGGAACCATCCGTATGCACAGTGGTTTGTCGGGGGTAAATTAAACATCACTCATAACTGTCTTGACCGGCATGCAAATGGTGATAACAAGAACAAGGTTGCCCTTATCTGGCGTGGCGAGGATGAATTCTCTGAGCGGGTGCTTACGTATCGTCAGCTCTATCATCAGGTGATGCGGTTTGCCAATGCACTCAAAGATCTTGGGGTGACGAAGGGTGATGCGGTATGCCTGTATATGCCCTTTGTCCTTGAGCATATCGTCGCTATCCTTGCATGTGCCCGTATCGGAGCCGTTCACAGCATCGTGTATGGAGGATTTGGTGCTGCAGCACTTCACACGAGAATCAGGGATGCAAAGGCGAAGGTTATCATAACTGCAGATATCGGGTACCGGCGGGGAAATACCATACCGTTAAAAAGTATTGTTGATGATGCCATCAGGAATGCACCAAGTGTGGAGAAGGTTGTGGTTCTGTTCCGTTCAAAACCACATGAGGAACTTATCTCTGAGAAACAGGTTGATTTTTATGAGATAATGCGGGCTGCAGATCCATTCTGCAAACCCCAGGTGATGGATGCAGAAGATCCGCTTTTTATTCTGTATACCAGCGGGACAACAGGCACTCCCAAGGGTATTGTTCACACCTGTGGCGGATATATGGTTGGTACCTATTATACCACCAAATATGTCATGGATCTGAAAGATTCTGATGTGTACTGGTGTACAGCGGATCCCGGCTGGATAACCGGGCACAGCTATATCATATATGGTCCCCTTGCAGCAGGAGGAACGATACTCATCTCTGAATCTGTTCCTGATTACCCGAATCCCGGAATATGGTGGGATATCATTGAAGAACAGGGTGTCACAGTCTTTTATACCTCTCCGACTGCTATCCGGATGTTCATGAAATTCGGGGAGGAGTGGCCTTTTCGGTACAACCTTGATTCCTTACGCATCATTGGTTCTGTCGGAGAACCCTTAAACCCGGAAGCATTTGAATGGTACCACCGGGTAATCGGCAAGGGCAGGTGCCCGATCCTTGATACCTGGTGGCAGACCGAGACCGGGATGCAGATGATAACCACTCTTGTTGGAGAGCCGATGAAACCCGGGTTTTCCGGCAGACCAATCCCGGGTGTGATTGCTGATGTCGTAGATCGGGAAGGGAATTCGAATCCTCCGGGAATCGGGGGTCTGCTCGTGATAAAAGAGCCATGGCCGGCGATGATGCGGACCATCCAGAACCATGATGAGCGGTACCGGAAGTACTGGACAACGATCAAACAGTACTATACCGCAGGTGACCTGGCGGTCAAAGATGATGACGGGTACATCATGTTTCTTGGGCGATCTGATGATATCATCATCATTGCAGGGCATAATATCGGTACTGCCGAGGTAGAGAGTGCCCTTGTTTCTCATGAAGCGGTTGCTGAAGCTGCAGTGATAGGCAGACCTGATCCGATAAAGGGGCAGTCTATTAAGGCTTTTGTCATCCTCTGTATCGGGTATGAGCCGGGTGAGAACCTGAAGAAGGATCTGATCTACCATGTACGGATGAGCCTTGGTCCGATAGCCATGCCGTCTGAGATTGAGTTTGTCAGTTCGCTGCCAAAGACCCGGAGTGGCAAGATCATGAGACGTGTCTTAAAAGCACAGGAGATGGGAATTGATCCTGGAGATGTATCCACGCTTGAAGAGTAGGATAGAGCCGGATTCTCACGAAAAATACGGTGAACGAAAGAAGGGATGATTGAGGAAAATGATTGGATTCATGATGGAGAGAAAAAAATGGAACATGTAAAGGTTTTATCGATGGAAGCTGAGAAAGGCAGATGGGTACTGGTTATTCTGGGTTTGTTAATCAACCTCTGTCTGGGGAGTATCTACTCCTGGAGTGTGTTTGTAGGTCCGCTGACTGATTTCTTTACCAACAATCTTGGTCAGGTAGTCACGGCAAGTGAGATTCTGATGCCATTCTCTGTATTCCTGGCATTTTTTGCGATAGCCATGCCGCTGACCGGGAAATACATCGACATTCTCGGACCCAAGAAAACAACGATCCTTGGAGGTGTCCTGACCGGGCTTGGATGGCTTATGGCATCGATGGTTGACTCGGTCCAGATGCTGTACCTGGTATACGGAGTAATCGGAGGTCTTGGAGTCGGAATAGCATACGGTGTGCCGGTAGCAGTGGCTGCCAGGTGGTTTCCTGACAAAAGAGGGGTTGCCGTTGGTCTTACTCTCCTTGGGTTTGGATTCTCAGCCCTGGTTACCGCAAATATCGCAGGTTTTCTTATCGGATCCTTCGGAGTCATGGATACCTTCCGGATATTCGGGGTAGCCTTTATCCTGCTGATTGTGCTTCTTGCACTTCCGCTCTCATTTCCGCCGGCAGACTGGAGACCGCGTGGATGGGATCCTGATGCCGGTGCCCGCAAGGCAGCGGTTGAGCATACCTGGGATTTCATGATAAGAACAAGGTCATTTTATGCCCTGTGGTTCTGTTACTTTATCGGCTGTCTGGCAGGTCTGATGGCGATATCTATCGCAAAGCCGGTCGGAACTGAAATTGTCGGCATTGAGTCCGCTCTCTCCATAGCACTGGTTGGTTTTTTTGCCATCTTTAACGGCGGAGGAAGACCGGTCTTTGGCGGACTAACGGACAGGCTTAATCCAAGGAACACTGCCATCCTCTCCTTTGTACTCATCGCACTCTCATCCCTCTTCATGTGGCAGTTCCCTTCAGTCATTGTATACATTCTTGCGTTTGCGATCCTCTGGGGGTGCCTGGGAGGATGGCTGGCTATTGCTCCAACTACGACGGCACGGTTTTATGGCACATCGGATCCCCGGTGCTATGGGATTGTTTTCCTTGCATACGGGGCCGGTGCAATTGCCGGACCGCAGCTTGCAGGGTTTATCAAGACTACCACGGGTACCTATCTCGGTGTCTTCCCCTTTGTCATGATATTTGCCATAGTAGGTATGATCGTTGCCGCTCTTCTCCTCCACCCGGTTGAAGAGAAGGCCTGATCTTTTTTTTTAAAAGAGAACCGGGGTGCCGAATCCGGTACTACCCGGTTTTGATATCGGAAATAAGAGTATTCGTTCTTTAAAAAAGAACACATATCGTTATCTGACCAGCTTCAGGAGAAAACGAAACCTGTATCACCTCATTCCTGTTTTTTCCGTTCCTTCTCCATGTACTTCTGTATTTTCTTCTCTTCCCAGTCCTGGCTGTGATCTGCGATGACAAAAACCTGGAATGCATACCAGATAAGCCAGATTCCCCAGATAAACGTAACCCAGTAGAACCACAGGCTGTCAGGGCTGGTTATGAGGTTTATTCCGATAAGAATGATGTTTACCAGGATAAATGTGGCAAGCATCTCATAGAATCCCTTTACCTTCTTTACCCGTGCAAGTGCTTTCTGGTAACCGGGATCACTTGTGTCAATGGCCATACTATTACCTTACTCTGTATCCGGATAAGTCTTATGGAGATAGTATGCAGAGGATTTACCCGGGATTTTCTCACTTTTTGGGTTTTTTGGGCCTCTCTCCATGGGCCTGTTCTGTAACAGATTGTTCTGTAATCGATCAATGATTAGAATGATGATCCGGCGTATTCTCAGTTTTAATTGCTGCACAATTCCTGGCAACCCCGCTCTGTACCGCAGCGGCACAGACGGCATCTGCGATAGCGTTCGTTACTGACCGATCCAGTACACTGGGAAGGATATGCTGGGGATCCGGTTCTTTGATGTATGATGCAAGGGCATGAGCAGCAGCGAGTTTCATATCGTCGTTGATACCGGTTGCAGATGCCTGAAGAGCTCCTTTAAAGAGTCCGGGAAAGACCAGTGCATTGTTTATCTGGTTCTGAAAATCACTGCGGCCGGTTCCGACAACGGCAGCTCCCGCTTTTTTAGCCTCATCAGGCATAATCTCAGGGACCGGGTTTGCAAGGGCAAATATGATGGGATTTCTGTTCATCTTCTGAATCATCTCACGGGTGACAATTCCCGGTGCAGAGACTCCGATAAAGACATCGGCACCAACGAGAGCATCTGCAAGACTTCCGGTTTTATTGTTCCTGTTCGTCTCTTCAGCAAGAATATACTTGTACTTATTATTGTACAGACCAGGACGATTCTTATGAATAATTCCCTTTGAGTCACATACGATAACATCACGAACCGGGTGACAGACCGATGCATCATACCCGATGCAGCGGAGCAGCCGGGTGACGGCATATCCGGCAGCCCCGGCACCACTGATCACGATACAGAGTTCGGCGAGGTTTTTTCCTGTGACCCTGCATGCATTCATAAGGGCTGCAAAGACGGCAATGGCTGCCCCGTGCTGGTCATCATGCATGACCGGGATACCCAGATCCTGCAGGGCTTCCTCGATCTCAAAACAGCGGGGGGCTGCGATATCCTCAAGGTTTATCCCCCCGAATACCGGTGCCAGGGACCTGATATGCCCGACAAGATCCCCGTGTGTGTCTGTAAGGCAGATGGGGAACGCATCGATTCCTGCAAACTCCTTAAAAAGAATTGCTTTTCCCTCCATAACCGGAATCGCAGCAGAGGGTCCGATATTTCCCAGGCCAAGTACTGCAGTTCCGTCGGTGATGATGGCAATCGTGTTCTTTTTTAGTGTATAATGCCAGACCTGATCCGGATCTTCGGCAATTTCCCGGCAGACTGCAGCGACTCCGGGGGTATATGCCAGGGAGAGATCATACGGGGTCTGTAGCGGTACTTTTGAGTGGATACCGAGTTTTCCCTGATAGGTTTTATGCAGAAAAAGAGCATCACGGGATAGTTGCTCTCTCATTATCTCTGGTTTTGTATCCGGGAGATCCATGAAAAGATCTTATCGTCTCAATGCATATGAAGCCCACGCCGGCAGACCCGTGTGAATGATGGATACGAATCCGGTATAGGAAAGTGATAGTGTGGCATCAGGGTTTTTCCTCTCTCTCTGGATCATTTGATAATGATTCACTCCCTGATATCTATGTATGCCTCGGAACAATCTGACTATGGGAATGATCATTCTTCTGGTAATTCTCATCATATCGCCGGTATCTGCACTGATATTTGAATCAGGTGAATCTGTTATTATCGACACGCCGGTTGATGATGACATCTTTGCATCAGCAGAGCATATGGAGGTTACCGCCCCGGTAAAGAGCCTGGTTTATGCAGGGAATTCACTTCTGGTAACTGCACCGGTTGAAACAAATCTCATCGCAGTCGGAGAGTCGATCTCTGTTCAGGCTCCGGTTGGTGTTGATCTCATTGCAGCCGGTGCGAACGTACATATCGGCGGGGATGTCGGTGGCAAGATCATTGCAGCCGGAGAGCAGGTAACAGTCGATGGTTCTGCAGATAATCTCATCGCGGCAGGAAACCGGGTTGCCCTTGGAGAGAGCGCTCACATCAGAAAAGATGCTGAGGTCTCTGCAGACACGATAGAAAAAGAAGGGATAGTTGATGGAACCTGGAATGCAGAGGATACCGGTCTCTCTTTTCCGGGGATGGAGCAGTTAGGAGCGCTCATACAGGCTTTTGTTCTTTTATGCATCATTTTCATTGCAATCGGGTTTTTCCTTCTCGGGCTTGTCATCATCTACCTGATGCCTGAACCGTGGAAGGAATTAACAGTAGTTCCCGCCACAAAACCACTGCACGTGTTCTTGTATGGACTTGCCACGGTCGTCGTCTCTGTTTTTCTGATAATCCTTCTTACCCTGACGGTTATCGGCATCCCGTTTGCCCTTCTCATACTCCTTCTCCTGGGAATTGCAACCATTATTGCTCCTCTTATCATCTCCGGTTCTCTTGGAGGGTGGATATCAGGGTTATGCAAGCGTGAGGTTTCACCCTATCTTGCGTATCTTATCGGTTTTATCATCATCTGCGTACTCTCCCTTATCCCGGTAATCGGTTTTGTCTGCGTACTCATCGTTCTGCTCATGGGTATCGGAACGATCGTCCGGACGGCATATCATAAGAGAGAGACGTGCTGTTGCCAATAAGATGTGCCGATACATGCATTTCTTTTTTTACGATGATACATCTCCTGATCTTTTTGTTTCTCTTCTTTTGTCTCCTCTTTTTTTTCCTGCAATCCTGTAATTATTACGGAAAAAAGTGATTTATGGTTACAAATGCCGGGGCATGAGCGGGAGAGATAACGAGTACCGGATGCCTGTTATCTGGCAGAGAGATATTTCCATCCAGTCTCTTTTCTGTGATGGTTCTCTTCTTAACCTGCCTTTTTATCATCGTTACTGCCACAATTGGCCGGTAGATCAAAAAAGAAAAAGATTAATCGAGGATATCGAGATCCATCTCGATACCGCCGATAAAACCAAGGACGAGGTTGTAGATGAATGCGGTGATTGCTCCTGCAATAAATCCGATGATAGCACCACCGATAATTGCCAGGATGAGACCGCCTACACCTGCCAGGGCACCCATGTAACTGGTTCCAATAACGAAGATGATGATGCCGTAGATAAGTCCCCATATCAATCCAAGAACAGCGGAGAATTTCGCAACACTCAATACACCAAACTTCTTGATGATAGTACTTTTTTCAGTCATGATACACTTCCAGATTAGTAATCAGATGAGGGAGATTTATACCTTTCTTTCTTCTATCGAATGCCGGGTATGAACCATCAGATAGATATGATAATTCCTGGTGAACAGGACCGGATGAGAAGAGATCACATTCCTATTGGAGGGAGTATGAGTAATAGCATCTTTTTTTGATTATATCGGTGATCCAGATACTGATTCAATCCGGTACCCTTAAACCAATGGGATGAGTATACTATAGTTATCTGATCGGGAATTGGCATTTTGACTGCTTAATAACCCTTCGTTCTTATGATACATCTCCTGAGTATATCCCTGTTGCCTGCCCTTGCCTGTGGCATTCTCATGAGCGGCCTGCTCCTGTACCTGCTCATTTCCGGGATAAAAAAATCAGGAGATCCTGCAGAATACGTTTTTTTATTTATTCCCTTCTTTCTTGTCCTTTTTATCGGAAGTACTATCCTCTCATTGATATGGGATAGTACCGGATCAGAAGTGTGTATCCGGATATCGTACATAAGTCTTGTCTGTCTCCTTACCGGATGGGCACTCTTTATTTTGTTCTTTGTAAGGAGGGTATCGCATCTTGGTATCACTGAGATATCCCTTTGTTGTGTTACTGCAATCGTATCCGGATATATTCTTCTCTTTTCCTGTAGTGATCCGGTAATTATTGAGTTCTGGATTCCCTGGGGTAACCGGGGAATGGATAACCTCCTGCAGGGTTTCTTCAACCCGGTCTGTGCACTCCTGTTTGGTTACGGAGTTGTGCTGTTACTGATCCCGGCCGTTATTTTGGGAATATTTTTTCACCGGGCGTCAGAACCGGGTAAAAACCAGATACTTCCTGTTTTATTTGCTTCCCTGATCCCGCTCATCTTCTCTCCTGTCTTTCTGATATCTGGTTTTGTTTTCACGATGCAGATTGTACCGGTGATAGCGACGGTTATTGTATTCTTCGTGTGGTACATCATCATGTATAAAAAACCGGTTCACGAGATTATACATGCAGGACAGCATCTGTTTTATCATATCCATGCAGGCGTTATCGTGGTAAACAGGGAGAGGAAGATAACCAGCCTCAACCCTGCAGCAGAGAAGATGTTTAACACGACATTGCAGGAGGCCTATGCAAAAGACATTGGTACACTCCTTCCCGATGTAGAGTTGAGAAGGGGATCCTATGCATCATCTGATATCATCAGTAGAATTTCAGAAAAAGGCGATCGTTACTTCTCATATGAATGTATCGAGATTCTGCATCAATGTCCTTCCTCCCATGCCGGGGAAGAAGGATTCATCGTTATTCTCCATGATATTTCCCCCCAGGTTCGTGCGGAAACAGAAGTTCGGGAGAATCTGGAGTTCCTGCAGCATCTCATCCTGACGATCCCGATTCCTCTCTTCTTTACTGATAAAAACAATTGTTTCCGCGGCTGCAATCCGGCTTTCTGTTCATTTTTTTTCCTGCCTGAAGATCTTATCCTCAAACGCCCCCTTGATGAGATCATCATTCCAAAAACCAATGAAGAGGTTCACCGCTCGGTTGTCAGGGAATTGCTTGAGTCCGGAGGGGTCAGGGAGTATGAGATGTCAGTCTCGGTTGAGGGAACAACCCATGATATTTTAATGACCGTGGCAGGTATCATTGACTCGAAAAAATTACATAAAGGGCTTATCGGGGCGTTCCTCGACATTACAGAGATTCACCAGTACCAGGAGGCAATCGAGACGACCAATAAAAAACTCCACATGCTCTCTTCGATTACCCGGCATGATATCCTCAATCAGATAACATCACTGATGCTGTATAATGAATTGATGCAGGAATCCGAGCCATATCAGACAGATCCCGAGATAAAAAGTACTATCGATAAGATGAACCTGCTTGGCTCGATGATTTATAAAGAGATCCTGTTCAGCAGGGATTATGAAGAGATAGGGATAAAAAACCCGGTCTGGATCGATATCCACAATTCAATACATATCTTAAAAAATGAAAAAGCATTTGAGGAGTTAACGATATCAGACCGGACCGGGAATCTGTTAGTGTACGCTGATCCTCTCTTCCAGAGAGTATTATACAATCTCTTTGAGAATGCAATAAGGCACGGGGAAACGGTAACAACAATATGGGTGTCATTTCAGATACAGGAAGATACCACCTGTGTTTTAATCGTTTCAGATGACGGCAGGGGTGTTCCCGATTCCATGAAAGAGAAGATCTTTCGGAAGGGCGTTGGATCAAACACAGGCCTTGGTCTGTTTCTTACCAAAGAGATCCTTTCAATGACCGGGATAGAGATAAAAGAGACCGGAATATTTGGATCCGGCGCCCGGTTTGAGATGACGATACCTCCCGGAAAATACCAGAGAGAAAAATCCCGTTCTGATTCTATCTGATCGGTAAAGATTTTCATGAAAAGAATGAAAAATTCCGGATCAATGCTACAACAAAGTGCAGGAGCGAAACATCCCTGTTTTATGAATAATCGATCATCCTGGAAAGGAAAGTGCTGAGGTCTCTTTTTATCGCATCATGAATCAGGTACCAGGGCCGGATATCCGTGCATTACAGGATGGATTACGTCACTATCCTCCTTCTCCGCCAGAGAATTTTTTCAACCTTATAACGGATCAGGTGACCGGGATGATGTTGTTTACGGTCATCCTTGCGGCATCAGAGTTGCATCTCTTTGATATGCTACAAGAAGCGAGGGATATCTCTGAAATCTGCCGGAAGAACAGTCCCCACGAGGTGATTGAGATCCTTTGTGAGATACTCTGTTCTTCCGGGATTCTTACAAAAGAAGCAGATGGCAGGTATAAAAATTCGGAAATGGCTTCAGTTTACCTGCGTTCCACGTCACCGTATTTTCAGAAGGCATATCTGGAAAACAACAGGAAGGTTCTTTTTGATATCTGGTTCCCGCTTGCCGGGCGGATAATGGCAGGCCCGGTATCCTACTCGCGGGAACACTATTTTAAAGATTTAAGTCTTCCTTCGATGGCAGAAAATGCGATCTGTGGTCGTCTCCAGGATGTATTGTATGAAATTACCTCCCTTGAAGGCTTTTCAAACTGCCGAAAAACTCTTGATCTTGGTGGGGGACATGGACTGTATGCAATCGCTCTTGCCCTGAAAAACCCACGGATGACCTGTGTAATCCAGGATCTCCCCTTGGTAATTCCGTTTGCTGAAGAATATATCGCCAGATATGGCGTTGCAGGCCGGGTTACAACCCTTCCCGGGGATTTTTTTACCGACTCAATCGGATCCGGGTACGATATCATCTTCTCCTCCTCAAACCCGGGTGGGAGACGACCAGATATGGTACAAAAGATAACTGATGCCTTACGTCCCGGCGGTTATTTCATCACGGTTCAGTCCCGGGGAGGAGAACAGGAAAACCTTTTTTCCCGCCTTGAGTGGCTTTTATGGAACTTTTCAGATGACGATAAGGGTAGCCGGGACTGGAAAGGAAGGGTTCCGTTCCCTGATGAGAAGTATCTAACAGCCCTGAGTGATGCAGGACTGGTGCTTCTAAGGGAACGGGAGATATCGGATCCGTACAAGAAGGGTCATTCGGTAATAATCCTGATCACCAGGAAGCATTTTTCAACCGGGTAGGCATGATTGAATCACACTCTTTCTCCTGCTGTCTTTCTGATCTGCCGGGGAGTAATCTGTAGAACCCTCTAATCTTCTTTACACGCACAATTCAGGCAAAAATGGGGCCTGGATCAGTTTGAACGCAGGGCTTCTATGGGATCCAGGTTTGCAGCCCGCCATGCCGGGTACATGCCTGAAAAAATGCAGATTGCGATACCAACCACAACCCCGTTGGCAATATTAACCAGACTCGCAGGCATCCAGAAGTAGGTGGTATCACTGAGCATGATCATACAGATAAGATATCCCCCGACAAAGCTCATAATCCCCCCGATTATCGATCCTACCAGCCCGAGAATACTCGCTTCATAGAGTATCATCTTAAGAATTTCTCTTTTTTTGGTGCCAATGCTCCGCAGGATTCCAATCTCCTTTATCCGTTCGGTAACAGACATCATCATGACATTAAAGATAGATGTTGCTGCAACCAGCAGTGAGATGGCTCCAATAGCAGTGACAAATGACGTCATGGTAGAGAGTGATGAAGTGACATTCTCAAGCATCCCGCTTGAGTCACGGACACTCACGGTCTCTTCCTTCCTGTTGAGTTGTTCCTCGATGGCATCCCCTGTTTCGGTGACCGTGTTGATGTCTGAAACAATAATGAGAACCTGGTCGTACTCGTACTCTCCTCCATACCAGTCGACAAAGAGTTTTGCATCAACGATAATGGCATTATCCGGGTTTAATGCCATTGACATCCCTTTCTCTTCTGCAAATCCGACCACCCTGACGATATGCGGTGTGCCCTCATCAGGATCTCCGATCTTTATCCTGCTACCGATGTGGAGACTGTATCGTTCCTGCAGTTCAGATCCGACAATTGCGCCGCTGGATCCTTTCAGGTACGATCCTTCTGATATTTTTATCCCTGCAACCACATCTTCAGGTTTTAGACCGTATATCGTACACCTGGTCTCCTCGTCTCCGATGGTAATCGTCTCTCCTGATTCTGAGTAGATAGGAATGACCGTGTCCTGTATGGCGATACGCCTGATATCCCTGACCTGGTCACGGTCGATACACTGATCATCATCAGATTCACTCTGCTGGGAACCAAACATTCCCCCTCCCCCCCCGGTTCCGCTTACCGGGTTTACCGATAGTTCATTGGCATTTTCAGAGAGGCTTGCAGTAATAGACAATGTCATGTTTGTTCCCAGTATCCCCATTGATGATATGGCAACAACACCGATAACAATGCCAAGGGCGGCGAGCAGGGAACGGAGAAAGTGTAACCGTACACTGCGCACCGACAATGAGAAGAAGATATCACCGATCATGAGACGATCCTCCCGTCCCTGATGACGATTATCCTGTCAGCATACCCGGCAATTGCAGAGTCATGGGTAACCATGATAATGGTTCGTCCCTGTTCGTTTAGGGATTGGAGCATCTCCATGATCTGCAGACCGGTTTTTGAATCAAGGTTACCGGTTGGTTCATCACAGAGCAGTATGGGAGGATTGTTCACCAGAGCACGTGCGATAGCCACCCGCTGCTGTTGTCCTCCTGATAACTCACTTGGCCGGTGCTCTGCTAAGTAGATATCGATCCCGACTGAGGAGAGGAGAGTACTGATATGCCCGGATTTGTCATGCTGGTGGTTTTGAAGTAAAAACGGGTACTCGACATTTTCGTATGCAGTCAGAAGCGGGATAAGATGAAAATTCTGAAAGATATACCCGATTTTATCCCTCCTGAGATCAGTCAGTTCATTATCAGACAAATGCCTGATGTTTATTCCGGAAATCCAGAGATCTCCTGACGTCGGAGTATCAAGGCACCCTATCTGGTTTAAGAGGGTGGATTTTCCAGAACCAGAGGGGCCCATGATCGCAATAAATTCACCCGGCATGATAGACAGACTGACGGAATCAAGTGCCACAACATCTCCGGAAGCAAGGGGATATACCTTTTTTACCCGTTCCAGCCGGATGACTGGATTTTTTTCCAATTATCTCACCCGGAATGTTGTTCCAAGCGTTTCATGAGTTTCCTTTTATTGCGAATCCGCCGGAACAAAAGGAATCCGGCCACGATGAGGATGAGAACGACAATTCCAATCCCTATTTCCATAACCGGTATATGATTCATCCCTGCCCCGAAGGATCCCATCATTCCCGGGCCTCCACCCCGGGTGCTTCCACCCGGTCCACCCTGGGAACTCATGGGGTCACCTGAAAAGGATCCTCCTGCCTCCGCACCCATGGATTGTCCACCCCCCATGATCTCATTCAGGTTTAAGGTAACCTCCTTTGCATAGTCATTCCCGTAACTGTCCTTGTACGTGATGAGGAGCGGTATCTCATTAACCCGGGAGGAAAAGGTCAGTTCAAAACTTGAGAAGTCATCAGGTTCAAGAGACCCCACAATGTAGGATCGGTAGGGGTCGGTTGGCACCGCGGGATCAGAAACGGTCGTAACGATGGAATAAGCCTCGTCAAGACCTGCATTGGTGACATCGGCAGTGAGCGTATACTTTCCGGTTCCGCCGGCAAGCTCGATGTTATTGACGATAACCTCTGCCCGTATCTTTCCGTCCCCGGTCCTGACCGGGATTTTTGTATCAGCGGTATGTTCATTGATGCCGTTTCTGTATGTGGCAATGCATGAGAGAATGGTATCCTGGTTTGCCGTGACATCAAACAAAACCTCCTTTGATGAGCCGGGGGGAAGGGTGCCGACAAAACCGACAGACTGGGTGGTTTGTATTCCTTCCCCCTCCAGGATTACGTTTACACCGGTCAGTTCATTATCCCTGGGATTGGCAACGAGGACGGTCACTTTCTGCTTGGCCCCGGTCTGGAAGATCTCGGGAGCATCAATGACTGATACCAGGAGCGGGGTGCTCTCGATTGTGATCGGGATGTGGTACTTTAATGATCCAGCGTCCCGGAAATCAAGATAAAACCAGAGATAATAGATACCATCCCTGGCATCGGCTGTGATGGAAAATGTCAGCATCATCGAATTTCCTGCACCAAGTGTCCCGACAGCACCGTATGTCTTGTCATTTATGATCCTGAGTTCATCTGAGTACAGCCTGGCGGTTGAGATCGGCACCGCAGTATCACCATTATTCTTGATAGTGATGGTTATCGTTGCGGTATCATCCATCATTGGTACTGATGGATTGACGGTAACATTTGTCACCGTCACCTGACCGGCTGCAGTCTCTGCTTCTTCGTTGAGAAGTGCAGCATGAGAGGCACCGGTGCACAATGATGCAATAAGAAGGAAGAGTATGATATTTCTGAATTTAGACATGATAATCCTCGTTATCGGCAGGCTTGAATATGAAGTGAGAATATTCGACGCCAATTATGTAATGTTTATTTTACATAATGAATATTAATACTTACCTAATCGATCGGTTCTTTTCAGAATCACCGATATTGCCCCTTTCTTTCTGTCGTCAGAATGGGAGTTTTTTTGGACTCTCTTCTTCATCGTAAAGGAAGATATCCTCGATAGTGACACCGAAAAATCGTGCTATCTTGTAGGCAAGGAGAAGAGACGGGTCATATCTTCCCTTCTCAATAGCAAGGATGGTCTGTCTCGTTACCCCCACCTGCCGGGCAAGTGCCTCCTGAGAGAGATCATGTAATGCCCGGAAAACTTTAATCCTGTTCTTCAAAGGAATCACTATACCCGAATTTATGTGCGTAGTACTGTCGAAACCCGGTATAAATAAAGAGAAGAAATACCGGAAGAAAGAGCTGGGTAAGTCCCATATTCCCGATAATCCTGTCCGGCCGGGGGAAGTGGTGTTCAAACGGGGGTGGCAGAGGGTTTATACTAAACACAATCATCCCTATTGCTGTTGCCGTGGTGAACACAAGGGCAATCTGCAGGGTTCGGAGGGCTGCTTTTTCTGTAATCTGGTGGGTCAGTTCATCTTCCAGGGTATCATCCACGAAACCGCGTGAGATGTATGCGATAACAACACCGATAAGAAAGATAATTATTGCCAGATTTGGGGAATGGAGTTCTGAAGCGCGAATAATGGAGAATAACACACAAAGAGCAATCGCACCAATAATCAGAAAATAGGTGTTCTTCTTCATGGATGTCATTCAATCTTGATCGTTCTTTCATAAATAGGATCCTGATTTTTTTGGGGAATCAGGCAATCTGAAAAAGAGGAAGCTAATTGGATATTCAATATGGTTTTTATTGTATGACGTTACATGATGTCCATCTAAAATCACTGGTCTGTAAGGGCTATTTCTTCTCTGGCTTGCCGATGAACATGGTGTCGCAGGTTTGCGGCCATTATCGGGTTTCGGACAGACGCTTCTTTAAGGCAGAGATTTTCCTGACATTTCGTTCATTTTTTGTAACGACAGTACGAGGAATTAAATACTGATATAGAGATAATCAGATAGAAGGTGTTTCATGGCTCAAAACTCATTTGGTATCATGGCAAAGGTTGAGGAGAAGAAAGCAGACTCAGAGATTCAGATTGTTGAGTTTATGCTCGGAAAAGATCTTTTTGCAATTGAATTATATGACATCAAAGAGGTCATTCCCTTTGCACCAACCACTCCCCTCCCCAATACTCCCAGTTATATTATTGGTATAATTAATCTTCGGGGCGAGATTACCACCGTAATTGATTTAAAACAACTTCTCCAGATGCAGTCTGAAAACACGCATAATGAAAATGCCTGTTTTATCGTTCTCGATCCTGCCTTTACCAAGAGGCCGGTAGGCATTCTCGTTGACGAGGTACTGGCAGTCTCTACCTACACCGATTCAGATATCGATCGCCGGGGTGGCAGCGGGGGAGATGATACCGGGGATCATATCATCGGAATTATAAAGAAGAAGACAAAAGAGGGAGATAAAGAGAGAACTGATCTCATCATCTGGATTCATATCCGTGATATTATGCGCCAGATTCACCTGAGTTAACCGATCTCTTCCTCTCTCTCAAACCTCTATAGAGAATGCATGGCTGTTTTGCCTTTTTAAATTTCCTGCTCAATTCCCGGTATCAACCCCTTTTCTCATCAGATCACGATTCAGTTTCATGCGCATTGAGCCTATGCAGGGGCAATTCCTGCCCGTCACCGGTATATATCAGAGTAGCGGATAGAATGGAGGGCGATGAGACCCGGAGGGCAGCACAGGAAACAAGGAATCGTTTTCTTATCTGTTCCCCGCACAATTATTTCAGCACGATGCAATCCCGGATGGAGATGATCATATAAAGCAGGAACAATGGGCAGTACGCGTTCCAAAAAAGAGAGGGGAGGAGTTCCGGAGAGACCTTCTGAATCAGGGATGTATCGATGCAGGCTTGAAGATCGCACAGGAGAATGACGATCTCCTCATCCCGGTGCAATCGTTTTTGCCAGGCGGTGAGCGGTATCTGTTTGAGATGCTGGATGAGAAAAAACCGCTCATGCGGCATGAACGTATTGGCGGTATAGCCGTGATGCAGGAGAAAGATAAGGAAGGTGCAGCCGGCATCCTTGCATCAAGACCCTCTGTTCACACGGTCTTATACCCGGTCAGTGCGGTATCAGGAAAATACAGAACCCGGGAATTTATTGTTCTTGCAGGAGAGAATACCACAAGAACCGAGTATACCGAGTACAACCTGACCTATACGATTGATCTTGCAACCGCCTACTTCTCTGCAAGGCTGGCTCTGGAACGCCAGCGGATTCATGCAATGATGCGGGAGGGGGAGCGTGTTCTTGATATGTTTGCCGGTGTCGGACCGTTCTCAATCGCTCTTGCAGATCAGGCATCGGTTGTATATGCCTGTGATATCAATCCTGCTGCGGTTCTTCTCATGCAGAAAAATATTGCACGGAACCACAGAAAGAATATCATCCCGGTACTGGCTGACGCCACCACCCTTCCTGCGATTCTCCCCCCCTCATTTGACCGGGTTATTATGAATCTCCCGCTGTCAGGATCTTTCTTTCTTACATATGCGTACGAGCTCTGCCGTCCGGGAGGAACGATCCACTGGTATGTCCTTGTCAGTGAAAAAGGGGAACAGCTTCTTGATATAAAGCAACTGGGAGCTCGTGATGTTTTTGAACGGATGGTCAGATCTTACTCTGCTGGCCGGTTCCATACGGTATATGATATCGTAAAACCGTGATCTCCTGTTATCGGATGGTATTTTCAGGTTTCCTGCGGGAACTTTTTTGATACTGATCAAGCCCTGCAATGGCAGCGATAATGTCGGTTCTCCCTTCCAGGATCCGGTTTACCTCTGGAACCAGTCTGCCGATAAGATCGATAATATCACTATCAGAAAGCCAGTTTTTCCGTATAAGATCCTCTTCCCCACTGGAATACATGATCTGCAGAACAGAGAGCATCACAAAGATATCGTCGAGATAACCGCATTCACGCCAGTCCGGAATATTGTCCTCGTCCAGAACCAGGTAGCTCATGGCGAGACTGGCAAGGACTTTCATTTGAAATGGGGTTGTTTGTGATCTGAATATCCGTGAAAGCAGGGCAAAAAGAACCGGGCAGTATGAGACGACGTCCTGGTATGAACCCTGGTACCCGTTTATCTGCTGCAGGAGATATTCATAGTAGAGATGCCTTTCATGCGGAATAGTGACTGATATCTCTGTTTCTTCTCCCCCTTCCTCTCCCCGGTCAGGGGATTTTTGTTCTTCCTGTGGTATCCGGATCGTCCCGGTATGGTATAATGCAACCAGCTCTTCGTACCGGTCCGTTGCGGTAAGAGAGATATACCTCCCTGCTTTTGTTGCGGTAAAAATGTTGTCAAGGGTGAGGATGGAGATAATCTCAAGGATTTCCCGCCTTTTTAATGGGGAATCCGTGTGTGATCCAAGAAAACTTAACACCCATGACACGAGTGTCTGTTGCAGGATGGTGTCTCCCTTGTGCCTGATATAGGGATTCTGTATGAGTGCCAAAATACCGATGTTGCTTTCGCGGTATAGGGAATTTCTGTCGGGTTTTAGGTTTGTTGTCATATGATACCGGTATGTTCTGATATCAGATCAGGATTATGGGGATCGAAGAAAAAGCGCATATTCTGATTGCAGTATTGCACCTATCCATTTTATCCCTTCTGGTGTTTTAGAGACATATGGGGATAAGGCTTTTGGGTAATGCCACGATACATCTGATTCTTTCTCTTCCCCTGCAGTATCTCTCTTTTTTTCATTACAGAAAATCCCTCGGGAAGGAGTTATCGGGCTCTTTCGTTCTCTCATACGCGTACTACCATTTTTCCGGCTCTGGTTTTTTTGAATCACGGATGGCGGTGTGAGGGATTGCGAACACTTTTATCCATGACGCTTCGAAAAACCTGGGCATAATGTGCATGTTCCGGTAATTGTGTTCCGGAATTGTATTCATTCTTCAATTCAGTATCGTAATATTTATACCCCAAAAAGGGCACCTATACCTATGCGCACGCAGGAGAGCATCTTTTTTTCTTCAGATTATTCATGGTCAGACTATGATGAGGGACCGGAGGTTTTAGCAGATCATAAGGATGTTGTGGAGATGATTAGGAAAATGCCTGACTCTCTTCCTGTTGATCTTTTCTCGTTTCAGGCACCACTCATCTCTCTCTTCTCAAAACAACTCAATTCACCTGATTTTTTGAAAATAAAGGCGTCCGCACGACTTTTAGAATGGTTCAACTGGTATCCTGTTGGTAGTGATGCAACAATGCGGTACTATGCCGGAAAGGAGAGATGGGAGGATCTCAAAAGGTTTGACCAGCCTGCGGTGCAGATCCTTTTTGATCTTCTCCTTACTCCTGAAAATTATCATGATCCTTCTCTCTGTGCCGGACTGCTGACCTTTGATACAGAGATGGTTGCACCGGTTTTCAAACGGATCCTGGCCCGTCCTTCTGGTGCGAAAAAGATCTTCTCCCTCTTCTCCGGACAACCGGACAGTGCATTGACCCGGTATCTGGTACAGCTTATCGCAGGTGACGGGAAGGGAGATGAAGATACATGCATTCAGTCACTGGGAGAAATGGAGGATGACTGGATCAGGTGGCTTACCATGCAACTCTCTTCTGACTCGTACGCGATGGTTCGGGCAGTATCCCGTATTCTGGATTCGATGAGGTGGTACCCGACTGGCCAGGAAAACCGTATCCATATGTATATCGGAACAGGCAGGTGGGATGATCTTGCAGAGACCGGAGCCCCCGGATGCCGGCTTTTTTTGCAGATGCGGGGGTGTGAAAAAGCAGACCATAATTCTGTCTATATATGGGTATTACAGCACTTCGAGGAGGAAGAGGTCATCTTTGCACTCTCCTCACTTACTGATAGAGATCTGGCGACTGCCATGCACACCCTTACCTCAGTCCGGGATCCCGGGGACAGAACGTATGTTTTACATCTCCTTTCCGATACCCCATCACCACACCATCATACGCTTATCAGCAGATTAGAACCATACCGATCCTGTTTAATCTCCTTTGCAACAGATTCCCTCCCCTGTATTCCACCATCCTGTCTCCCCCTGGCATCAGGTCTTTTAGAGGAACTGGACTGGTACCCCATCGGTAACCGGAAATTACTCTACTATGCCGGGTTACGAAGATGGAAAGAGATGCTTGCCTGTCTTCCTGCCTCACAGGATCTCATGTCAGGAGAGTTGATCGAATGGGTTGCTTCGCATATCCCGTACTCTGCTCTTTCTGATCTCTTTTTGCTGGTATCGGTTCTTGCACATACTCACTACTACCCTCTCGGGTTTACCGCCCGGCTTTTATATGCTATCGGGAGCAGGGACTGGGAAACAGTAACTCTTTACGGTCCGGCTGCGTTTAACCCGGTTCTGTATCGCATTGGTGAAGCAGACCTGCAAACAAAGATACAGATGATCCGGGTTCTCACCCGGTCAGGGGCCGATATCCTGGCAACATTCTTACAGCCGCTTACAAGAAAGAAACCTGGTCTTCTTTCCTTTATCCAGGCCTTGCATGACAGTACTCATCTCCTGATTCATGATACCGCCTCTGTCGGGATCCTGATCTCTGCCCTTCTCCTGATATCAGATCCCAAAGAGACAAGCGAGCTGCACCCCTCCGGCATCCGGGATGTATCTCCTGAATTAAGACCGTTGTTACTCTCTTTTCTTAACTCACTTCTTCCATCTCTTCCCTATCATCAGCTTATCGACTGCTGTACGCTTCTTTCCCGGTACGGATGGTGTCCGCCAGGGGAAGAGTCATGGATTTTGTATTCTATCGGTAAGAACGACTGGGAGGCCATCGGGCGTCACGGAATTTCAGGAGTTTCGAATGTTCTTGCATATGCAGGAAGAGAGGATAACTCGTCTTCTTTCCCTTATTTCTTTGCATTATCGCATTGTGCACCGGTGGATATCATCCCGGTCTTTGCACGGAACCGGTCAGGGCATAACGGATCGGATTACCTGAAAACGTTCATCGCGAATCTGTCCCGGGTATCCCTTTCATCCGAAAGGATATTCCTCTTCTCTCTCTTCTCTTTTGGAGATGAGGAGACTCCCGAGATCGTGAAACTGCTTCAGTCAGACGAGAAGGATCAGGTCTTATCCTGGATATATCGGCAGATGTTATGGCTTTCTTACCCTGAACTGGTCATGGCGTGCGGTATTGTCGAGCGGATCGGAGGTATTCCCCCGGCAGATACCGGGACCGGTATATTGTACCATATCGGCAAAAGAGATCATTATCGGATTTTACCGTACGGCAGACCTGCAATTCTCCAGATCATGCGGCTTATATCCCTGTCCAAAGGGGTTTTTGTATCAGATCTGGTCTCCCTGCTTGCATTGTTTGATGAAAGGGATGTAATGAGCGTTACTGCAGATCTTCTGGCAGATGAGAATTGTTCTCTTACATTCCCTGCTGCCTGTACCCGGGTACGGGATAAAGAGAGTAAAAAGTATTTGGCAGGGCTGCTTGATTCGGTTATCCAAATACCCGTTTGTCGAGATGTCATTGACCGGAACAGGAGAGTTTTGGTGACCTGGTTATCTTCCGGTCTTTTATCCCGTGATGATTACCTCGTGAGCAGGTCAGCAGCACTTCTTCTTAAACTTGCATGGTACCCGGTCGGTGATGAGAGCCGGTTTATGTATTTTCTTGCCACCCATGAGTGGAATCATCTCCTGGATTTCTCTCTTGCAACCAGAAACGACAAAAGCAGGATACTCCCATTCATTACCCGTGCTTTAGTATCCGCTCCTTTTAAGGAACTGCCGGCGATTATTCGTATCCTTGACGAGCTCGACTGGCATCCGGAAAGTGTTCATGATACCATTCTGTATTATGCAGGGTCGAATGATACTGAAGGGATACGGCAGGCCGGTACGACCGCAACAGAACCGTTCCTACACCTCGTACAGAGATCAGAGCGGTCTTTGGAACTGTACCGGCTGGCCGGATACATCAGGGATCCGCGTATTGTTCCTCTTCTTATCTCTGCATTACCCGATTCTTCACCGGAATCAAAAGAATCAGAACTGGCTTTACGGAGGATGGAAGAGGATATTAAAATCCAGGGATTTGAGATTCTTTGCACCGATCCCCGGTACCAGGACGTTATCAGGAATATACCTGCAATTACGGGCAAGGAGGCAGTCTCACTATTCATCCCCCTTTTTACAAAAAGACTTGTCTCACACATATCCATTGATACCAAAACCCTGTTTGGTGACTGGTTCATGGAACAGATAAACGGGGTGTATTACAGTGACCTTGCACCCCTGTCACGGATTGTTGATATGCTCGAACGAACGGTGACGGATCATTACAACGAGATATTTTATCATGTAGGAAAACGGGATTGGGATCGGGTCCGGGATCTTTCCGGGGATGATATCTTCCCCTTAACGAATGCATTACGGCACGAGACCCGCGAGCACTGTTATGCAATTATCAGGATTCTCGGGCAGATTGCACGAGATACCTCAACCGATGCCCTTATCTCATGTTTATACTATAAAGATCCAGGTATCCGGAAGGAAGCGACAGCTGCCCTTGCAAAGATCCAGGATGCACGAAAGATCTGTCCCCTGGTTCATGTTCTTGCAGATCAGGACCAGGATGTACGGAAGGAAGCTCTGGATGCCATCATCAGGTTTGGAGAAGCTTACGGGAATGAGGAAGTTATCGCATGCCTGATAAACCAGGTCAGGGATACCAGTTCCAAAACCAAAAAACCGTATACCCCGGTAATCCGTTCCATTATTGATATTGATGATCCGAAACCGGTCAGGTATTTCCTCTCTCTCTTTGCAGATTCTTCTCTAAAAAGGCATGATGAACTGTTTGATTACGCCCTCTTTGAGTACAAGGTTCAGATCTGTGACTGGCTCTGCCGGATAATCCTCGATCCCCGGTATGACCGTGTCCAGATAGAGGCTATCGCAAGCCGGCTCCGGTGTCACCCGTAAGGTTTGCCTGCAGCAAAAAATATACAAAGAAGAAGAACAGAGTCTGTTTTTCCCGAAAAAACAGATTAAGGGTTATCCTGTTGTTCAGGATAGAAAGAGACCTTCACCTCAACGTCTTTGACCGGCTTTCCCTCTGTATTCCCTACCTCTACCATGACCTGTATCGGCTTTTCAGATGCAGCAGGGATAAGAGAAGGGATAGTGGCCTGTGCAGGGAATTGTGATACAACATGGACGGTATCACCAATCTCCTCAGCATGGGTGATTACAGACGTTTTATTTGCAATATCTTCTTCCTGCTGCTGGGTACAACCTGATAAAAAGATGCACACGATGATGACAAGACCCAGGATAAGCATCCCCGTTTTTTTCATAAACTATACGTACCGGTTGTGTGTATAAAAATGTATGGTCATGTCAGGGTATCATATCCGGTTTTGGGTCAGATATCAAACCCGGCGGAATTTCAGGCACACTGCAATGAAGGGAAAATCAAGGCTGGATTTGAAAGGAGCGGGTACAGATTTTTGGGATTTTTATCCATATACAGAGAAAAATCCCTAATCAAGATCTAACTCGTCAAGGAAGGGCAGAAGAGCGGTGACAAGAGGCTGGTCTCCTGCATTGGTCTGCATGGTGCCTGCAGTGATGATCTCAACCATGAGCGGTACCATTGCAAGTGCTTCATCAAACACCGGGTTGTTTCTTCTCTGAAAATCAATAAAACGGTCAATTCTGATGAACGGCCGTTCATACTCGCCGTCATTCTGAAACGTGATTATGTCTTTTTCGTATTGTGAATTTCGTGCCAGGTCCTCTTCAAAATAGAGAATAATAAGAATATCATACTCTTCTGCCAGTGCAGAGAGGGTCTGGATCTCGATCTCGTCTCCCGGCACTATCCCGATATGACGATATTTCTCTAAAATATCACTCCCGGGAAGATCCAGGAGAGATTGAATCTCTGATTTTGTACTCATAGATATTCCCTTATTGCAATCCCTGCGTGTATATTCCTTTGATAACCTGTTTGAAGACTTTTTTGCCGTTCTACCGGTGTTCTGTTAATACACTTTTTCTTTGAGAGTTTCTGCTGTGCAGAAAGAAAAAGCCGTTGCATGGTCAATGGTTCATGCACGTATCTGATGATGGTGCCACTGCGGGCAGACATTTCCGGATCTTCTCCTAAAAACCGGATAAAAAACAATAAGAATTCCCTCATGTGCGAACGTCCGTTCATTTCAATACCTGATTCCTGTGTGCCGGGTTTCCGGATGCAGAGGTATCTGCAAAAAAGAGATCTGGTTTATCATCACTGCTTCTGACAACAATCCCTGCCTGTTTTTTGTAACATGCTCAATTAATCCGGTCCCCGGTAAAGAGAGCCCGTTGTGCAGCATAATCGATACCCGGTACCCTCTTCTGTTCTGCTGAAGGTATTCACTCGTCTCATTGTGAATTTTTGGTCTGTAGTGATCGATCATCTTTTTATTTGGTGGTTTCGATCCCATGATAGAAAAAACCACCCGTATCACGAAAAAAAGGGGATCTTTATCTGAACCGATCCGTCATCTGACAAAATATCAGATAAAAAGAACCCTGAGATCGAGTTCTACAGCAGCAACCGGCTGATCCAGGTCAAACGCATTCAGAACTCCGGGATGAATCTCACCAAAACCCCCTGCCTCTCTCTCGTCGACAAGCAGGTCTGCGCTTCTGCCGGGAATAAATGCAGGGTCATATGATTCTCTGACTGTGTAACTCAGTCCCAGTTCACGCATCAGTCCATCTGCCGTAGCATATGCAAGCGAGAAGTCAGCACCCGGCTGGATACAGACCCCTGCAACCTTCTGATACGTGCACTGGTCACATACGACATCACCGATCATAAACAACCTCTGTGGCAACTCACGTTTCTTGTTTAACTGAAGCATCTCCATGAGAACCGGAAGGAGATCTGTCCGTATCATGGTCTGTTCTTCACTGATGGGATGTAAAACAGAGAGAGCACGGGTATCCCGCTCCCGTTGCATCCTGTCGTACATGATCCGTTCGTTGGTAAGGGAGAATGGCATCACTTCAGAAAAACCCATACCTGTCATGATACTCCTGACCCCTGAAGCCATCTGCATGACCGGGTGTTCTTCTCCGATGGTTGATGTCAGGGGGAGTTTTGGTACGATCTGATCATATCCGTACCCGATGCAGACATCCTCGAAGATATCCCAGTCATGCATGATATCTGATCGGTAGCAGGGCACAGATACGAGGACGGTATCGTCTTCTGCGGGTTTTGCATCATATCGCATACGTCTAAGAATCTCAGCCATATCGGCTGCAGAGAGATCCAGACCTAAAAGACTGTTGCATTCACTCACCGATATCATCCGCTCTTTTGAGGAGAGGTCAGGCCAGATGGTGCCGTCTATCTGTACCTCTTCGCAGGTCCCGCCTGCAGTGATAAGCGAAGTACAGAGTATCTGCACTGCAGTGGTTACCGAAGGCAGATCGGTTCCGGTCACATCAAGGAGAAGATTATGTGTCTTTTCAGTTACCCTCGTTAATTCACCGTTTATGATGGGAGGAAAAGAAAGCACCTGTCCGTCTGCATCCTCGATTAATGGCATAAGTGGTTTATCGGCAACGATATGGGCATACATCCGTCCTTTCGGATGATCATTGCAGATCTGCTCAAGTGTCATCTCCTCATTGAAATCAAGGGGGATAAAAGACCGGGTTTTTTGTGCACCAAAGTACCGGAACGGTGGTCTGACCGTGTCGAGATCATGAACGCCGATGGCGACCTTTGCCCGACCCCTGCCGACAACCCAGTGAAGTGCCTCCTGAACGCCCATAAGGGAGAGGATAGCCTCGTTATCAAGTGAGACATTCCTGATAACGGCAGAACCGATATATGGGCGGATCAAAGCAATATTGGGATCAACAGAGAACGAGATTGTCCCCGGTGTTGTTTGGAACTCTTCTTCTCCGGTGACAAGATTTAAAAATCCCTGCATGGCCCGTGCAACTCCTTCTGTTGAGAAGAGATCCGGACGGCAGGGGAAGAACTCAACGTCAACCTGTTCGGGGAGAATCCGTTCGATATCACTTCCTATCATCGGAAGTCTTTTAATGATGGTCTCTATATCGGCACCGGTCAGTCTTTGTAAGTACGCATTGGGGAGTGATATTATCGGCATCAGTGTTCCTCCCGGTCTTTATCAGTATCCATGGCAGGTTGAACGCGTAGCCCGGCCCGGATATTCCCCGGTCCTGCCGGAGTATTCCGTATCCAGTCGATATCGCTCTGGTAAAGTTCCCGCAGGTCTTTTAAACCCATCTTGAGCATTGCAACCCGGGAGGCACCAAGACCCCAGGCAAGAACCGGATATTCGATCCCAAACGGTGCTGTTACTTCCTGCCTGAAGATACCGGCACCCCCGAGTTCAACCCAGCCAAGTCCTGATACATAGACCTCCGGTTCAACCGAGGGTTCGGTATAGGGGAAATATCCGGGTCTGAACCGGACATCTGAAAACCCCATCCGGTGATAAAACTCGCGGAGGTATCCCATCAGGTGACGGAAGTTGACCTCTTCATCCATGACGATCCCTTCCAGTTGTTCAAATTCAGGAGTATGTGTCGGATCGATCGCCTCACGCCGGTAAACCCTGCCTATTGCAAAGGCCTTTACCGGTGGTTTTGTGTGGGATGCAAGGTATTGGATTGAAAGGGAGGTGGTATGGGTCCGCAGGACTGTGGCTTTGGCTTTCTCTGGATCCCAACTCCTTCCCCATCCGGTTGAGGAGGTCTCTCCCCCGTTCTCATGCATTGCCTGTACCGCTTCCCACCCCCGGGGGAGTGGCATCTTTCCTGCGAGATGAAACGTATCCTGCATCTCGCGTGCCGGATGATCCTGTGGCTGAAAAAGGGCGTCAAAATTCCAGAAACTGCTCTGGACGATCTCTCCGTGCAGTTCGGTAAAACCCATCTCGAGAAGTATCCTGCGCATCTGGTCAATGAGCTGCTGGTAGGGGTGTATCTTTCCGGGATAGAGCGGTTTTGGTGGTTTTCTGATGTCATATCGCCGAAGGGAGAGGTTTTTCCATTCTCCTGATGTTATCTGGTCACTGGAAAGTGTACCCGTCTCTTCGGTCAGGTCAAGACCTGCAGCAGCGACCTTTGTTCCCTCTTTTGTGATACCGATGGTATAGGTCACTGATTCGACCTGCGAGATGAGTCCTCTCCTGAGAAGATCGGCAATATTTCCGGCATCTGCTGCTCCGGGATCTGCGAGTGCCTTCTCAATATCCGATACCGGGGCATCATTTTTCTTTGTGATAATACCATCAGCAATGGATATCCAGCCCAGCCGTCTCATCCATCCAATCCCTATCCGTGCAAGGGGATGGGTATTGAGCTCAGCAACCGGTATGGATGATTCAAAGCTCCTGTACAGCTGACGTTCAGGGAGTCCGTTTCTGTTATATTCTTCCCCCTCATCGGTCCTCGTATAACTGACTGTTGTTTCCCGGTGGATTGATGCAAGGTTTCTGTCCTGCAGGAGGTATCCATACTGGAGAACTGCATCCCCATCCCTGCCGATTGCAGTTCCCAGTTCCTGTGGTGTTCCGGATCCTTTCTCTGAGAGGGCTCCCAGAAGCACCTTCTCATGATATGTCAGAGCCATCCGCACTCCTTTACCTGGTGTTCTGTTTCATCCATCTTTTCCCGGAATTTGACAAGAAATTCCTGTACCCGTGATGCAGTATCTGATTTACATTGTCCGCACATGAGTTCTCCCCTGATACACTGTTCATGCAGGGCGGCAAGTGTTGCATCATCATCAATCATATGAAAGAGGTTTAAGAGAAATACCGGACACTCATCAGGCCGCCCGCCAAATTCCTTCTGTAGAGCGAGAGTCTGCCGCCCTCCGGTAAGAGCTCCCATCACCTTCTTTTTCACCGTTATATCATCCTCCATAAACCCGATGATGCTGTCAGGTACTGATGAGGACATCTTCCCTCCCTGTAATCCTGGCATGAACCGGTGAAATGTTGCCGAAGGAGTGACAAATCCATAGCCTCCGTGTGCAATCTCAATGTTTCTGATTTGCGTTTTTACGTCCCCGCAGGATGCGTCGTAGATATCAATATGACCGCTACACCGTCTGACTCTGGGAAACATCCCTGCAATCGAATCCATTGCTGATTCTGGTGCATTTTTTGATCTTACACTGATACAGCCGTCGTGTTCTTGTATCGTAAACATTCTCATCTTGTGAGCGATCCCTCTGGTAAGCCTGATATGGGGATCCTGGTCAAGACCGACCGGGACAACGGTTGGTGCCGGTTTTCCTGCTACCTGCGGATACAGGATATCAGCAACCTGGGTTGTGACACTGATTGCATGTCCGAGATCGGTATCAGGTCCGAATCCGTAAATTGCTGCCAGTTCTGAGAAGTTAACCTTTGTTGATGCTTCAAAGCAGAGATCCTGGAGATCACGGCTCTTTCGCTGACTGTATGTCTTTCCGGTGTAACCTAATGCAAAGAGACAGTTTAAGTACTCCTTTGCATACCGGTCACAGTCATCCCAGGAGAGGTCCCTGACCGCATGGGCTTCCCGATCCGCGATACAGATAGATCCCGTTCCCCCCTGCATGACATGCCAGACTACCTCTTTCATCACCATCAGGTGTCCAAGATGGGGATGGCCTGAGGGCATGAAACCGGTCATAACGTAAAATGGATGATTGAGCCTGATGGCATCGGCAATCTGGTTGTAATCCCGGTGGCCAAAGACAATTCCTCTCCGAAAGAATACCGGTTTTTCAGGGAGCCGGTCAACTACCTGGTCAATGGGTTCAATACCAAACTCGGCAAAGAGCCGTTCTACCGAAAGACTGGTCTCTGATGCCCAGGGGTTAATAGATGATCCTTCCATGTAAAACCACAATCACAGTTTAATCCTGGCAAATTCAATGTAAACGATTCCTTCAGACTGAACACAGGCAAAAAACATCTGCTTCCTGACGCTATGAGCCATTCGCACGGATCGAGAGATGATATTCATGGGAAGTGTCATTCCGGGAGGTATTGCCTGGACAAGCATCTCTGAATGAATTTTCTTCCCTGAGTATACCCGGAAATGATGTCCGAATTTGTACCCTGTTTTCGGGGTATATCCAAGCCTTCGTAAGTCTTCATATACGGCAAGTTTCTCACGCATCTCAGGATCACTCTCTGTTAATTCATCTAAAAACAGGTCAGGAGAGATCTGTCCGGCATCGCGAAAAAGAGAGAGGAGCCTCGTTCGCATCAGCCAGACTGCTTCAACAGGGGAGAGCATCAGGCGCTCATTGTCAAGCCGTTTACCGAGAAACGCGGTATCAAACGAAGAATCAGGGGAGATGGATACAACAACAGAGCGACCTGCAAGGGAGCCGGTTGCCGGTGATATTTCATTGAGTTCGGTAACCGGGATCGGCTTTTGTCTTTTTATCTCATAATAGGTTATCTCGTTCTCATCATCAACGACGCCAAGAAGATGTTGCTTTCTCATATGTGCAGTAGCACAGAGATCCGAGTGTATCTGCGAGAAGTCGATTAATTCGCGTTCAGAGAGGACCCGTAACATGTACAGGGACTCACCACGCCCGGGCCGGTGACCGCGTTTAAAGATCCTGAAGTCCTGTGGTCCTGTCTGGATTGCATATCCCCGTTCACGAATGTCCCAGTATACTAAAAACTGCCTGATAAATCCTGAGTCCTGGCAGAATAATGATAAAAGGGAGTCAAAGGTATGGTCAGGGATCTCGATCTTGTTTCGGTACACAAGATACAATGCCTCGGCCGGACGTAACCGTAGTCCATCCCCGACAGGGCGGCCGTAACCGCTCTGTTCATAGAACTGGATCCCATCCTTGTCAAGAAAAATCTGTTTCCCGTCGAGTCTGGCCTTCACGACAATCCCATAAAGATTTGTTCTTCTTGATTATGAAATGGTATCAGAAGAGAACTGTTTTTATTCTCCGGGCAGGGTTCATGAGCGTAATTCGGTATGGCACCGTCGTTTGTTAAGAGAGTAATGCTCTTTTTTTTGTCCTGGAGAAACAACTCTGTTCTTGATAGTCATGCAGGATAGTCTGGACTGATGACTCCTTTATGGTGATATTAATCAATAACGTCGTTTTTTTCGAGGAAACGGCTAATCCGGTGGAAATTTCGCAGGTGAGATCTTTGCTGGTTCCTGGCAGGGATGACAGAATCGTTCCGGCTTAACGATTCCAGGGGTCAGGAAAAGGAGATATCCTGTCATTACGGTGCGGGTATTCGTTTCAGGGTGTTATCGCGCATAAAAAAAAGGTCAGTACCCGGAAGAACGCATCAGGAATTTCTGGTGTGTCTCATTAGTGATGGTTGAGGGCAGGAAGTACTCTAAGAAGAGTCATCCTGATATATGTGTTGCAGATTCCCGATTCTATTGATTATTGTTATTTTCTCTGAATATCAGTGGTTTTTCGTTTTACCGGAAAGAGAAGGACGGGAAAGGTTTATCCCCTGACCGGAGTCCGGGTAGTCCTGTCTGAAAATTACCGGATCAGGGTCTCTTTCTGATATAAATACAAACAAACGGGAATTTCGTACCTGCAGCAGGCTGATCAGGATCAGCAGGGGGTATCTGAAAAAGAGTGTGAGAGATGAAAGATACATTTTTATATATTTAAAACTATTAGGAATATGATACTATGAGTCCGGAGGATGATTATTATGATCTGCACAACTGCAGAAAAGATAGAAGAAATGAAGAAACAAGCGATAGAGAGGTGCAACAAGAGGCTTGAGCTGGCAGCAGAAAAAAAGGGAAGGGATATCGATCTTCTCGATATCGATTACCAGGATTATCGTATCAGCACCCGGATGAGAACTGCTCACGGCCTCTGATACGGTAATCGTTATCTTTTTTCCACCTTCAGTTTATTTGAATAGTAAATAAAAACCGGTAAAATATCATCTTATTATTCTCATACCGGGTTTTCCCCGAAAATCTCTTTTCCTCTCAATAAAGAGATCCCGATTCGTTTTATTCCTGATCAAGAAGGGATCTGATGAATGCCATCCTGTCATACTCTTTTAATTCTCCTGTCTCAGGAATTGAGGGTTTTTCAGCTTTGTAAAGAATACCAAGGGGAATTCTTCCGGTATCATTATAATTCCATTGTTCGGTTAATTCTCTCGCCGTATCATACCGGGTCGTATTCTCTTCCGGTATTTCGTAGACCAGTTCATCATAATAACGGGTAAGGTTGAAAAAACTTGCACAGATCTGAAGAATATCGACATGTGCAAAACCGTGATGAAGAATGGCTTCCCTGATGATCCGCTTTAGTAATGGCATCCTGCGTGAGTATCCCCTCGCGATAAAGGTTGCGCCGCAGGAGAGAAGGATATCTAAAACATTCAATGGATACTCATGGATTCCCCGGGGAGTAGACCTCCCCCGAAACCCGTACGGAGAGGTCGGGGTATACTGACCGGTTGTCAACCCGTACACCCTGTTGTTATGGCAGATAACCGTAACATCGATATTTCGTTTGGCTGCATGGACCAGATGCCCGATTCCTTCTGCATAGAGATCTCCATCACCGGCAAAGCAGATAACAGACATATCCGGATTCGCCATCTTTATCCCCGTTGCTACCGGTATGGTTCTGCCGTGCAGGGAGTAAAAGCTGTTCATCTGCAGGTAATCTGCAATCTTTGCATGACACCCGATGCCACTAACCACCACCATCTTCTCACGGGGGATGCCCTCTTTCCCGAGTTCTGAAACAACAGAGACAAATGCATGTTGTATTGCAAAATTACCACATCCCGGGCACCAGGTGTTTTTGGCATCGGTGATAAGACTCCGGTCACTGGCCATGTATAATCTCCCTTACCCTCTCAAGTAACGATTCAACCGGGAACGGTCTGCCGTCAGACGAGAGAATGGTCTCTGTAATGGTAAATCCTTCCTTTAAAAGAAGTGTTTGTAACTGCCCGGTTGCACTCTCTTCTATGAGAATGAACCGGGTAACTCCATGAATAGCTTTTAAATAGGTTTTTTTGGGAAATGGGAAAAGAACAACCGGTGAGATAATCCGTAACCCCAAGGCATCTGCAACTTCATTGACGACACCGCGGGTTGAACCCCAGCATATAAGGGCAGTTTCACTGTCAGGCGAACCGCTTGTGCAGACCGCTTCCCTGGTATCTGTCTCTTTAGCCAGTGCATCTGATTTCATCTGTCTCTTTGCAGCACCTGCAATGGCATCACGAGGCTCTTCTGATGAAATTCCCTTTGTGTCATGGGTGTAACTGTTCACCTTTACCACCTCGCCGGTACAGGGGGGATGGATGAGCGGTGAGATTCCCCATTCTCCTGCTGCATAACGTTCGTACGGTCTTGAATACGGGATTTGGGGTGAATCAGGTATGATGTCAGATATGATGTCAGGTATGCTGTCAGCGGTGTAATATCCTTCAGAAAATGTCTTGTCAGAGAGGATGATTGATGGTATCTGATATTTCCATGCAATATGAAGTGCCTGGGCAGAGAACCGGTATGCTTCAGAGGCAGTAGCTGGTGCGACAAGGTAGCGGGGAAACTCTCCGTGTCCTGCATAACAGGCAAAAAGAAGATCGGTCTGGGCATTATAGGTTGGCATACCGGTAGATGGGCCTGCCCGCTGTGCAAGGACGATAACGAGGGGAATCTCTGCCTGTCCTGCACAGGAGAGTGCCTCGGTCATAAGACAGAAACCTCCTCCTGATGTGCCTACCGCAGCTCTTTTTCCTGCATATGCACACCCCTCAGCCATCAGGATAACTGCGATCTCACTTTCAGGATGGTACACAAGAATACCGGTCTCTTCTGCGATCTGTGCAAAAAAATGCAGGATTCCTGAAGATGGCGTCATCGGATAGGCGATATAGGCATCAAGCCCTCCTGCCAGCAGTCCAAGACCGATCCATTCATTTCCTGAGAAGAACGGGTATCTCATGGTCGTATCTGCCGGGACAGAAAGCCGGGGTGTGACAGATAAACAGGAATCCTGTGCAATTGCGAGGTTTAATTCGGTCTCTTTCTGGAATTGTGAGGCAAGTACCGGTGATATCCGGCTCCAGGGAAGACCCGCAACACCACATAACGCTCCGATCATTGCAGTATTTCCCATGATGGGTCTTCCGTTATGTCTGCGTAATAGTGGTTCTATGGCAATGCCCTCCCCGTCTGTGGTAACGGTATCTGAATTATAAATTATGATTCCGCCAGGGTTCAGTTTCTTTTCATGGAGTGTGATTGTCTGTTGATCAAGAGCGAGCAGAATATCAATCGTAGTGTTGAACGCTCCGACCGGTTTTGTTGCTATCCTGATGATACAGAAATTATGTCCCCCCCGAATCAGGGATGGATAATCAACAGAGAGGTACACATGATACCCAAGACCGGCAAAGAGAGAACCGATCACCTTACCCGCCTGTAAAATACCATCCCCTGCTTTTCCCCCAATAAGAACAGTGTATTGAGTCATATCAGAAGACCTGTGTTTTTATATCATGAATACGGGAACCGGTACTACCGGTTCTGTATCTCTCATCTTTCTCCTGTCAGGTATACGCCTTACGAATCCAGACACGCCGGTATTATTCATTTAAGGTCCTGTACTCGCATTGATAAGAATAAAACCCCATGCATCTGTATTATCCCTGTCCGTGTAATACTATTCCATTCAGAGAGATGTTAGTTCTTTTTATGAACGGGTGCGGTCATCTTAAAAAGTCTGACTCCTATCTCTTTTATCAGCCTGATATCAAAGGAGTCTGCTGCTTCAACCAGATCATCTGCTACCTGTCTGAGTTCGTCACTGGATTTTTTTTGGGCAAAAATGCGAATTTCATCGGCGAGTATCCTGGTTTTCTCCTGGGAGAAAGAGTAACCAAGTTCCTGTACCCTCTCTAAAAAGAGCAGGCGCGTTTCTTTGGATAAATCTGTTGCCAGATATCGTGTATCTTCACTTATAACGGGTGTATCTGCATGACCGGTATCTGACAGACCCGAATCCTGTTCCTGCAGGGGAAGGTAGAGTGAGAGTATTTTTTTCAGTTCTGACGGAATAATGGGTTTATTCAATATACTGTTAAAATGAGTCATATCGGCAGTATTCCAGCCAGAGGCAAGGGCAGTCACTGCAATGATCGGGATATCTGCCAGATCTTTTTTCTGTTTAATCATTGACGCCAGCTGATCCCCGCTTATCCCCGGCATACGCAGGTCGGTCATGATAAGAGCAGGATGGGTGGTGGATAATATCCGTAATGCCTCATCTCCTGATGAAGCGACAAGCGGTGTGAGTCCTGCCTGTTCCAGCAGGTCAGCGAGAACAACCCGGTTATTGGGGACATCATCGACTACAAGAACCGTTGCCTCCACAAACCTGACATTCAAGAGCATTTCATCCCCGTTATGGTGAGTAATGCTCTTCTCTTTCGCAACAGGAATATGGTTGAGATGCAGGGTAAAGACACTTCCCTTCCCCGGGTTACTTGACAGGGTTATCGTTCCCCCCATCCGTTCTGCAAGTTTCCTGCTTATTGCGAGACCAAGTCCTGTTCCTCCATACTGGTGAACCACCTCGGCATCCTGCTGTTCAAAAGCCTGAAATATCCGGTCCTGGTCTTTTTTAGGGATACCAATTCCGGTATCACTGACCGGGATGCTCATGTGACAGGTACCGGGTCCTGCATCATTCAGGGTGAGGTTGAGCGAGATATTCCCCTGATGGGTAAATTTTATTGCATTCCCAAGGAGGTTTATCAGGATCTGCTTCACTCTCGCTTCATCAAGCATAAGAAGCGGGGCAGAAGGGGGAGTAGAGACGAAAAATCCGAGTCCCTTCTCTTCTGTCTGATGAAGAAACATCATCTGAATCTCATGAATAAGAGAGAGAATATCTGTCGGGAGGAGTGAGATCTCCAGCTTTTCTGCATCTATCTTTGAGAGATCCAGAATGTCATTAATCAGGGTAAGAAGCCCCCTGCTTGAAGCATGAATCGAGGTTACATACCGCACCTGTTTTTTATCCGTGACTAATGATGACAGAAGGGCACTAAAACCGATGATGGCATTTAAGGGCGTCCGGATCTCATGGCTCATGTTTGCAAGAAAGATACTCTTTGCATTGTTAGCAGATTCTGCTTCTTTTTTAGCAATCAGGAGGTTTTCATGTGCTGCCGTAAGTCGCTTTACCAGATCTGATAAAATTCGTGAGAGTGCCGAGATCTCATCCTCTCCCGGGATGATTAAATTTTCCGGATCAATATCCCCGGGTTTTTTTATACCGGCAAGATTCCGGGATAATTGTGTCATCCTTTGAAAAAAATCCCTGTTCAGAGTCAGAAGAACGATGAGAATAAAAACGATAAACACAATCCCGACACCAACGACAATCCGATCCTTTGCCTTTCGTATCTCTCCGATATTCACCCGGGGAACCGTGATTAAGAGGATAACTCCTTTATCATCAATAACCGGAGTAAGCTGCCGGAACGCAGTAATGGTGGAATCATCCTGGTTTATCTTTCCGATGATGGTAATCGAGGGTGGTCCGGGTAGTTTATCTCCCTGCGTAAGATATGAGACAGCCTGCCGGTACGGGAGAAGGGACACCTCTGCTTCCATGACCGATGAGAAGTAGTGTTCATACTCTGGTGTGATTACTCTTCCTCCGACCAGATATCCTGCTGTTTTTTTATCCGGATCTGTGTAAACCGGCGTTGATGCGATCATCATGATATCGTCACCAAGATCGAGGAATCCGGATCTGGTAGATCCACTCTTCTGGTCATAAAATTGCGATGGGTTCTCTTCTATCAGATGATAGAGTCCGGATATCGACTGGTTATAAGGAGACAGGTAAAGATATTCATCAGAAAAGATTACATCCCCGTTATCTGAGATAAAACAGAGGCTGTCAGGATGAAAATTATCTGGTGTATCAACAGCCGTGTTCATCCCCTCTATGGTATAAAAATCTCCTCCTTTTGATCCGGAAACAGATATCCATTTACCGAGTGAATATGCCTTGTCTTCTATTATCTCTTCAAGGAACCGGGTCTCATGATCAATGATATTCATTCCCTGGCTTATGGACCCAAAGGTGATTGCATTCTCATTCCTGATGAGTTCTTCACTGATATAATAGGTCGGGATGCAATAGAGCAGGACCAGGGCTGCTATCGCTACGATTCCCAGTTTTATGAGAACCTTCTTTCTGAGACTGTCGGTTATCGGAATGGAGCCGTGGGTGATACCTTTCGCGTCTTTTTCTCCTGTCCCTTCTCCTTCCTCTCTACGGGGTGTCATGGTGGTGATGCTTTCGCAGGTATTCCCTTATCTTGTCAGATTCGATAAAACCTTTGTCGATATCATCGATAACAGCATCGATTCGTCTGAGGGCATCAATTATCTCCGGACCGTTCTCAGGTTCGCTCATCTCGATCATCGCAACCGCTATTGTTAAGGGATTTCTGACCTGATCATTGATGGCTGCAAGCATCATGATGTTGTGCTGTATCTGCCCATCCAGCTGTTTATTAATCATGACCAGATCTTCTTTTATCGCGAGAAGTTCTGAATTTTTCTGGGCAAGGGTTACATTAAGGTCAACCAGTTCCCGTTGATACCTGCTGCGGTCGATATGGGACCGCAGCCTGGCAAGAAGAACCTTTTCAGAGAACGGTTTTGTGATATAATCAGATCCTCCGATATCCAGGCCGGTCTCGATGCTCTCGTCTTCATCTTTTGCTGAAAGAAAAATTACCGGGATTGATGCGAGCGATGCGTCAGACTGCAGATGCCTGCAGACCTCAAGACCATCCATACCCGGCATCATGATGTCAAGAAGGATTACATCAGGGTGTTCTTCTGATGCGAGGGTTAGTGCATGTGCCCCGTCAGAGGCTAAAAGAACCTGATATCCTGCATTATGCACAACCTGTGCGGTTATCTGAAGATTATTTTCATTGTCATCAACGATAAGAACTACGGTTTTTCCCGTCTCTTGATCCTCCTCTTTACCGGCGTTTTTCATCTTCTCCCTCTGTTACATCCTGTTATATCAGACCTGCCCATGATGTACTAATGATATACGAATGAGATAATTCTTTTGTAGCCCGCTTTGCTACAGAATAGATGCACCCAGCTTTATAAGGTGAGACTCCGGGTTCACCCGGAAAAACCCGGATACGGGATAATACTTTTATCTGCTCTTTGTCAAAAGCGTTGATCCCCTCATATCCCTGTTATTGGAAGGAAAAAGATGAAAAAGGATAGAATTCTTCTTCGTGCCCGTGAAATCAGAATCTGTTACGGTCTCTATACCCGGTTGTGTAACCGCTGGTAGAATAACGTCAGTATTCTGATGAGCGGGATGCCAATCCTTGCTATAGCAACAAAAAGCCGGTATTTTATTCCTTCAAACTCTCCTGCTACATCCTTGAGGACATCCGGTATCGGGATATGCTGGGGACAGGATGAGACACAGGTATTACATCCCCTGCACAGGGATGCCCCCCGGGAAGGCCGAAAGGCTGCTCCTGCTCTTCCTGCATAGGTAAACCAGGTGTGCCGGTGGTCATCAAACATGAACCGCCTGTTATAGAGTTCAAAACAGAGGGGAATATCGACTCCGAACGGACAGGGCATGCAGTATCCACATCCGGTACATGGGATCTTTACCCGTGACCGGTAGGTATCAGCAGCCTGCCTGATAACAAGATGCTCACCGGTTGTTAATGCATCCGGGCAGGCAATGGATGCAGTCTGTAAGTTCTCCTGCAGATGTTTCTCTGAATTCATCCCTGATAATACAACGGTTATCTGGGGATGATCCCAGAGCCAGAGGAGTGCCCATTGCGCAGGTGTCCGTTTTATCTCTGCTTCCTGGTAGATCTTCCTGACATCCCCCGGCAGGTCTGTTCCCAGTTTCCCTCCAAGGAGGGGTTCCATGATGAATACCGCCAGGTTTTTTTCTGCTGCATACAAAAGCCCCTCTCTTCCTGCCTGACTATGCTCGTCTATGATGTTATATTGAATCTGGCAGAATTCCCAGTCATATGCGTCTACGATCTTTTTAAATGAGGCAGTGTTGTCATGGAACGAGAATCCGGCATATCTGATTCTTTTATCTGCTTTCGCGGCATCAAGGAAGTCAAGAACCCCGCAATCAAGAAGACGGTGCCAGCTGTCATTATCCAGACTGTGCAGGAGGTAGTAATCGATGATATCGGTCTGCAGTCTTTCAAGCTGCATATCCAGAAATACGTCCATATCAACCCTGTTTTTCACGAGCCACTGGGGAAGTTTTGTGGCAAGTCTTACCTTGCTGCGATACCCGTCTTTGAGTGCCCTCCCAACGAATGCCTCACTCTGGCCATTGTGGTACAGCCATGCGGTATCGAGGTAATTGACCCCGTTATCGATAGCGGTTCGTAGCAGGGCAGTAGATCGTTTCTCATCTATCGATCCGAACCGCTCAGGGAACCGCATGCATCCATACCCGAGTATGGAGAGAGCATCATTCGTTTTCGGTACGTTCCGGTACAGCATGTTATTCCTCTCTTTTTTGGGTAATAGCAGGGCAGAGATATCATCGATACCGTCTTCCTGCCGGGAGGTGTACATGCAAAAAGCACGATATCAGTTCAGAGCAGGTGTAAAAATTACAGGATTTTTACTTTATGCAGGGAAAATCCGGCAATAAACCACTATCTGAAATCAGGGGGATGAATGAGTATCCCCCCGTTACATCGGATATCCGGGGATATCTTATTTTTTTTAACCGATATCCTTTTTGGGTCTTAAAATAGATAATAACTACCTATCACCGGGCTTCTGCATCGGTTCGATGCAGAAAATGATTCCTATTATCAGCCCCGGGAAAAACAGGGATAACACACGTCGCATGATAGATCCAACCGTATATGTATATGGAATCCTGCCAGTCTCGATTTTTTGTGCTCGTATTTTTGATGTATCTTTAGGAACGATACGCATCATCTTTGTCTCCCGGGGGTTTAAGCTGCTGGCCCCGATATTCGGGTTTGTCGAGATCTCCATCTGGCTCTTTGCTATCAGTGCAGTTTTCTCTTTAAACAGCCCGCCAACCGTTTTTTTTGCCTATGCACTCGGGTTTGCATGTGGGAATTACGTCGGAATCTGGATCGAGGAGAAGATGGCAATGGGCATATCCATCATCAGAATTATTACCCAGTTCCCGGCAGATCGCCTGATTGATGATTTTAAGGCATTGGGATACCGGACAACCGTTATTGATGCCATGGGTCAGCGGGGAGAGGTTAACCTTATCTTTACGGTTGTGAAGAGAAAAGAGATCCCGGATGTACTTGAGAGGATTCAGAAATGGAATCCCCATGCATTTTATACGGTTGAGGATGTGAAACGGGCAAGTGATGACTTCACGTTCTATTCAGATCAGAGGATAAAACAGATAAGAGGGATGAGAAAGAAGAAATGAGACATCTGTCTCTGTTTGCGGTATCCCTTTGCCTTCTTTATCCGGGATGAATGAGGGATGCCGGTAAGAAAATAATTGAGTATTCCTCATGGTATTCCGTGCTCTTGTAAGCATGCAACATAATTCTGGTCTGTCCCACAGAGATGTTCATGGATCCATGTGGTGGGATGCACCATGATCTCAGCGACAAGCCCATCATCTCCTTCCCGGTATCGTTTTATGAATTCATCCACCCTGGCAGTAAAGATGGTATGTTCCTGTCTGTTGGCTTCCCGTTCCGTGTATCCTGCCTTTTGCATATAATCTTCTTCGGTTGAGAAGTGAGAAAGCCGGTATTTTTGTAGTTCGTCGATAATGCAGGCAAGATCTTCTTTTGCCTTTGACTGCATCACTGCTTCAAACATCCGGTTGATACGTAGAGATCAGATGCCTGTGCTGGTCATCGATACTTGTGATTCCTGTCTGATATATCACTTCACAGAATAAATGGCACAATTTCTGTTTGTCTGGCTGATATTATAAGTATCCTGGCAATTCGGGACGAAAAGAAGTTTCAGAAATTGTGTTCTCATTTAAAAGATGAAAGGTCCGGACGTTTTGTGTTCTCATTCTTTGCGAACAGGAAACGATACCAGGAGAGATCAGTAGCTTGAAAACCGGATTGGAAAACTGATATCACATTCGACAGGAATCTATTGAGGACGTATGGATTTCCGGTATGCGAGTCCGACAAAAAGGGCGATCTTATCCCCGTTCTCATCGGTTATCTCGACATGGTACGTTCCCAGTTTCGGATTTTTTGAGAACTCCTCTGCATGTGCAGTGATTGTTCCCTGGTGTACTGCTTTCATGAAGGTTATTGAGGTATTTATTGCTACAGCCGGGATACCGTGTGAATTACAGGCAATAGAGAAGGCTGCATCAGCAAGGGAAAATAATACTCCCCCATGAACAGTCCCGTGAAAATTTTTATGTTTATCGGTTACCTGCAGGGCTACCGTTGCAGTTCCCGGAGAGCTGGTTTTTACGATTATTCCCAGTTCTTTTGCAAACGTATCGTCAGAGAAGAATGTATTGCTCTCATCCATGAAAGTACTGCACTCTGCAGGTGTTTAAAGAGTATCCCCGGTATCAGATGAATACAGACATTTTTTGCATAACATAGGGAACGGATCCATGCCCCACATAGTGCAATCGGCATGAACTGCCCGTAAATCAGAAAAAAACGATTGTATCGATTTTTTAAGGGTAAAAAAGAATGAAAGAGATTTGTAATGGATATTGGATTCAAGGAGTGGTTGTTTGTGTAGGAGTGCAGGCCCGATAAGAACCTGGTAAGTAATGAATCTTTCTCTCTAGTATAAAAAGGCATGGAATCACATGGGTATATGATCACCCGGGTCCCGCGTCTCAAACATTCATGGCACATCAACCAACCTGAATTATTGGATTTCTGTTTCTTTCTGATACGAATTTACCCGCTGTTCCAAAAACCCGAATTTGAAAGAAAGAAATTCCGATTCAAGTCCAATTGTGTCCCTAATGAATAATATAACGGCATAACCGAAATAGCGCGGCTTTTGCCGGGAATTGAAGTATTTCAGAGTAATGAATGATCCTGTTTTATCTACACCAATCCTTTCTTTGTGATCCCTATCAGGCGGGATTTCAGGCAACTACTTTCCCTGCTCCCGTAACCATCAGGATATCAAAGAGTATGACAAAATTATCACGATTCTCTCTTTCTTAACCGATGAAATCCTTATCAGGTGTACTCTCATATAGTACATAAGAAGACTGACAACTATGGTAGCTGATAATTCTGTAGGTTTGAGATCTATTGTTCTTTTAAGCCTGATTCTTTTTTCCGGATTCTTATTCATCTTCCCGGTAGCAGGGACCGGAACAATCAATGAGACTGAGCTTACCAATGAGACTCTGGTTACCAAAGACTCTCAAATTCTCAATGAGACTGAAATATCTGTTGATATCGGAGAAGTCAGGTTTGCATCAGGCGATTATGAAGGGGCTCTCGCATGGTACGAAGAACAATTGACCAGTAAAAATGACTTGGAACGTGCCCCTGTTCTTAATAACATTGGTTCATGTTATGTACAGTTATCCCGGGATGAGGAGGCTTTAACATCATTTCTTGCAGCAGCAGATGCAGATCCCGGTTACACTACCGGCTGGCTGAATGCCGGTGTCGTGTATGAAACCCTCGGGAAACCTGCAGATGCCCTCTCCTGTTACAATAAGGTAATTATGCTCGATCCTGAGAATGGAAGAGCATATGTACTTAAAGGGAGTCTCCTTGCAGATAGCGGTGAGACCGGTGATGCACTCATTGCGTATGAGAAGGCGTTGGAATGGGCGTCAGGTGATCTGTTAGGTGAGGCACTGAACGGAAAAGGAGCAATCTATTTCCTTCTTGGAAAGAATGATGAGGCACTTCGTTCATTTTTTGACGCTATCGATGCAGATCCGAATGGAGCTGCCATGGCACGAACAAACCTCGGAGTTTTGTATGTCTCTCAGAACAGGTTTGATGAAGCCCTCCTTATGTTTAAAGAAGCGATGGATCGTGATCCTTTGGGAGAGACCGGGGCAGTTGAATATTATGATGCTCTCTCTGCTATGATGGATGTTGCAAAAACTCCGGACCTGCCGGATTCCCTATCAGATGTCAGGGGATAACCCTGAATAAAAAAAACTGAATATCCCTTTCTCTTATCAGAAAATTCTTTCTTGTTTAGATAGTGATTGTGAGCAGTACCCGGGATGTAATGATGATGATTGGATCTCTCTCCCGATACTTGCCTCACATTTTGAGGATGAATCAAACTATGTCAGCAGGAAATTTCTGATTGTATCAGATCAGATCTCCCCCAATCAGGAAGAACCAGATTCCACATGCGATAAGAAACCCCCCGCAGATCGTCAGTAATACCCGATAGCCCCTGTCTTTGAATCCCCCCCTGCCCCGTGCCATACTGCAGGAGATTGTGGTAAAACACCCGAAGTCTGCAAGCCAGTGTCCGGTCATAAAGGCAATAACCAGCAGGACTCCACCGGCAAGGCTGTCGAGGAGAAACGCTGCACCGATGGTTATCCACCAGAGCCAGAAGTACGGATTGGAGACTGCCGTGATACACCCGGCACAGACCGGGCCGGATCTCTTTTTTTGATCTGAATGACGGGAGATCGGAGAAGGGCTGGATCGCAGGGTAATGATCCCAAAGAGGATGAGTGCCACACCCCCAATCATGGATATATAACCAGTATAGTCTGACAGGAGGTATGAGAAGCCAAAAATGATGAGGATCGCAAGTACTGATTCAACAAGGATGTGTCCCACCGTTACCAATGGTCCGGCCCGCCACCCATGAACAAGTGAGGTCTGAATGGTTGCGATGAGTGTCGGGCCGGGTGTCAGACACCCGGTCAGGCCGATACAAAAGGATAGCACAAAGATCTCTGCTATCTGGTACTCCATTGGATATGCATGGTACTTTTTCTGATAAGTATGTCCGTATCCGTAGGGCAGGGATCCCGCTGTTAATAACGACAGGATATGGACTGTATTGCTCTCCCTGTCACGCAGTTTTTCTTTTTTATCTTATTTTGTGATCTCGACGCTTGCTTCTTCATCAAAAGGATTCGTCCTCATGGCAAACGAGAAGAGGTACGGGAAGTTGTTCTTAATGTACTGCATGTATTTTATCCATTCAATGATGAGAGTATGGTACACGCGTTCGATATCTCCAAGGATATGGGTATGGTCCGGACCACAGCAGGAGAGAAGATCCTTTCTTCTGGTTAATTCTTCGGTCAGGTGAAATGATGCCTGCAGAAGCGACGTAAACGATTCATGTTCTAAAATGACCGGGTTTTCAAGGAGCCGGATCAGGAACTCTTCTTTCCTCTGAAAGGTATCCCGCAGAAGTATCAGATCAGAGTTGTTTATCGATACGGTCGGATGATAACCGGAAAAAAATTTCTTTACGCGTGCAAAATCGGCATCATCCCAGTCTCCCTGTACAATAAGGTTTTTTCTGATATCATTTAATCCCGGGTCGCGATCAGAGAGCAGGGTCAGGATATACGTGCCAAGAGACGAGAAATAGGTTCCAATCACCATGTTCATCTTCTCTAGTTTCTGTTTCTTATCCCGCCTCTCCAGGAGGTTGTCAATTACGAGGGTTACCAGTAACACTTCTATGGGAAGAAAGGCCAGGTCCCCGACAAAGTAGATCGCGATATGGTGGGGATCGTTAAATACTGATTATAACGCTAAGAATTGAACAGTTTGACCGGACAAATTGAACACCCAAACCGCTGAAACTAAGCACCTTAAACGCATAGTTG